>CAZZWA010000237.1:0-6305 GCA_964657555.1 uncultured Microcoleus sp. | reverse complement strand
GTGTAATACTAAATCTGACTCTACCACCCCTTTTTTAGGCAATCTGCTCTCACATCGTAGAGATGTTCCGGCGGAACGCCTCTACGACTGGAAGGGCAAAGAGGGTTTTACAAGCGGATTTGATATAAATAGTAGGGATAGAGAATTTTATAAGCTAGGAGTTTTGATGATTTTTACCGAGTCTCCCAATAACAGTTAGCTTGGCTTCACGCTTACTTTATGTTCACTAAGGCTTCACTAAAACTTTAATTATTTTCTTCTGAACAGAGCCTAAAACTCAGTATTTATCTCAGGATAAGCTCATCTAATTTAGTATAAATTTTACTTGACAATGAGCTGAGAGGCTGATAGACAAGGCACAAGCAATGCTCCCTTTAAAAATCTCTAAGAACACACTTATATGTCTCAGGGCTTTAGCATTGAATCTAGGGAATCACAAATTTTTGATATGTTTCATATTAAATCAGTGAGTTAACATTTGATCGTTAATATCTACAATTTTTTACAAACTCTATTCATCATGTTGGTGGCAGAGAGTTGCTGTATGGCTTAGGAAATGGCTTAAACTCTGTTAAGAAATCCGACGAAAATGGGAAACATAAGATTTAGACGATGTATCACTGCTTTGCTTTGTGACTCTGATGGTGTACACACTCCATCTATAAACAGCTTTATTTGTAGAGGACAGTCTGAAAACTGAGCCGAGTTCGTCGTCCAATTGTTTGAAACCCAATTAAAAACAACCAGGAGGCTAAGAATGACCCAAACGAATCATCAATCTAGCCACGGTCAAAACTTTGACTTACATCAAGACCCACAGATTGATCATCAGACACAACATATTCCCCCCGCCGAACCTGTGGAAATCCAGGTAGAGGATGATCGCACTGGCATGATGGTAGAGACGCTTAAACGAGCCTTTATCGATAACCTGTATTACATCCAAGCAAAGGATGAGTCTTGGGCAACGCCCCACGATTACTACATGGCTCTAGCCTATACTGTGCGAGACCGACTGCTCCATCGCTGGAATAAGACGGTTAGGACATACATCGAAAAGGATGTCAAGTTCGTATATTATCTGTCAGCAGAGTTTTTGATGGGTCGTCAGTTAGGCAATAACTTACTTAACCTGGGTATACACGACAAGACACGCCAAGCTCTCCAAGAATCTGGGCTGAACCTTAATGACCTAAGAACAATGGAAGCAGAACCCGGACTAGGTAATGGCGGTTTGGGGCGTCTGGCGGCTTGTTTCCTGGACTCCCTCGCCACTTTAGAAATTCCGGCAGTTGGCTATGGAATTCGTTACGAATTTGGCATCTTTGACCAGTGGATTAAGGATGGCGCTCAAGCCGAACGCCCCGACAAGTGGCTCCGCTTTGGCAACCCCTGGGAAATTCGACGCCCGGAATTAACAGTTAAGGTGAAGTTCGGGGGACATACACAAACCTCTTATGATGAGCTTGGCAGTTATCGAGTGCGTTGGATTCCAGAACGAACTGTTTTGGGGACGCCATACGATACACCAGTGCCTGGGTACAACAACAATACAGTTAATACCCTGCGTCTCTGGAGTGCTGGTGCCAGTGAAGAGTTCGATTTTCAGGTTTTCGACAGCGGTGATTATGCTGGTGCTGTCACCAACAAAATATTCTCCGAAAACATCTCAAAAGTCCTCTATCCCAATGACAACACTTCTCAGGGCAAGCAACTGCGGCTGGAGCAGCAGTATTTCTTCGTCAGTTGTTCTCTACAAGACATCATCAGCCTTCACAAGCGAGTCCACGGAAATTTTGACCACTTCTCTGAAAAAGTGGCCATTCAGTTGAATGACACTCACCCATCTATTAGTGTTGTTGAGCTGATGCGGCTGTTGGTGGATGAGCACGGATTAGGTTGGAATCGCGCTTGGTACATCACTAAGAACACCTTTGCCTACACCAACCACACATTGCTATCAGAAGCCCTGGAACGTTGGCCAGTGAGTCTGTTTGAGCGCCTGTTGCCTCGTCACTTAGAGATGATCTATGAAATTAATCGCCGCTTCTTGGATGAGGTGCGTGCCAAGTATCCTGGTGACGATGCACGGCTAGCTCGACTGTCGCTGATTGAGGAAGGTGCCCACAAGTACGTGCGCATGGCCCACTTGGCCTGTGTGGGCAGCCATGCTATCAATGGGGTGGCAGCACTGCACACCGAGCTACTTAAAGCTGATGTTTTGCGGGATTTCTACGAGTTGTGGCCAGAAAAATTCAATAACAAAACTAACGGCGTGACACCGCGTCGGTGGCTCTTACTAAGCAATCCCAAGCTATCTGAGCTGTTGAGCGAGAAAATTGGCAATAGTTGGCCTACCCAGCTTGACCAGCTCAAGCAGCTAGAAGCATTTGTTGATGATGCTGAGTTTCGTCGTCGCTTCGCGGCCATTAAGCACGAGAATAAGCAAAACTTGGCAGACTATATTTTGCTATATAACGACATTGAAGTCGATCCAAGTTCCCTATTTGATGTTCAAGTGAAGCGGATTCACGAGTACAAGCGTCAGCTCCTTAACGTGCTGTACATCATCACGCTGTACAACCGCATCAAGAGAGACCCAAATGTGGAAATTCTGCCCCGCACCTTTATTTTTGCAGGCAAGGCAGCACCGGGATACTACATAGCCAAATTGGTAATCAAGTTAATCAATTCAGTGGCAAAAGTCGTCAATAACGACCCTAGCGTGCGCGATCGCCTCAAGGTTGTTTTTCTCGCGAACTTCTCTGTATCTCTGGGCCAACGGGTCTATCCAGCAGCCAATCTCTCAGAGCAAATCTCTACTGCTGGTAAGGAAGCTTCCGGAACCGGCAATATGAAGTTCGCGATGAATGGGGCGCTCACAATTGGCACGTTGGATGGTGCCAACGTCGAAATCCGCGAAGAAGTAGGAGCAGAAAACTTTTTCTTATTTGGCTTGACAACGGAGGAAGTCTATGGATTAAAGGCTAAGGGATACAGCCCAAAGGCATACTATAATGCGAACCCTGAACTGCAAGAGATAATCGACCGCATTGCTTCAGGCTACTTCTCACCTGATCGTCCTGACTTGTTCAAACCCATCGTAGAATCGCTACTGAGCAGGGACGAGTACTTACTCTTAGCCGATTACCAGTCCTATATTGATTGCCAAGAACGAGTCAGCCAAGCCTATCGCGACCAAGACAACTGGACGCGCATGTCAATTCTCAATGTAGCTCGCACTGGTAAATTTTCCTCAGATCGCACTATTCGCGACTACTGCCAGGATATTTGGCAGGCTCAGCCAGTCTCCATTAACTTGGAAGAGTATCCTTATCCTTCAAATGCTCTAGGTTTGAAGGCGAAGGGATAGCCAGGAGAGCCATCCTCCATTTAGGCATTTTAGGAAAGGGGAATATGGTTATAGAAATTATCTATGCCTATTCCCCAAATTCCCAATTAAGAACAGATAAGACTCCTCCTACTACAAATGGGTCTATATATCTACCAGAAATTAAGCCAGGAGGCTGCAAATACTCTTTTATAAAACTTAGCAAACGTCTCTTGCTGCCTGCATATCGAAGAAAAGTGATTTGTACGCTTTCTATATTTCATAGCCTACTGCCGCTTCCAATTTTACGCAGCCTGAACCAGGTAGTAAAGTGCGATCACCTATGGCCATAGGTTAGGTTGACGTAAGGAAACCCAACATCTACTTCCGTCCGACATTAACATTAACACCAACAAATGCAGCATCCACACTTCAGCGTTGACGAGGAAAGCGATCGCACTCAGCGCTTAACGGCATACTTGAGCAGTGGCAAGCAACCTTGAACTCAATCATTTTGGGCTTTCGTCCTTTCCCTCCAACGAAGTGCTACGCTGTTTTTTGGGAGCAAGATCTTGATTTTCCTGCATCACCCTAATCAGAAACCGTAGAGCCTCATTGACTGCCTCAGCATTAGGAAACATCTCTGCAACATCAGGCTCTAAGCGCACAGTTGTCCCACCAAAACTTTTCCGTCCAGAGCCTAACTTTCTGACTCGTAGACTCTTTAAGTCATATTCTGACCGCTCTTGCAATTGCTGTTTGGCTTCATTAATAGGAATCATAGCCATCAACTTAGTAACGTTTAAACTCATTACACTTTCATCTATTATGAGCGATAAGCGAGATCTAGGCGTGACGCTAGCGCTGCTGCTTTCAGCAGAGCACACTAGAGCAGCTGATAGCACAAATGCTGCTGCTCTAAAGAAAATCGCCGTAAGTCTTAGCAGACTTCTACCAACTCGATAAAAGCAAATCAGACGACTTCGGCTTCAAGATCAGCAGTCTATGAGATGGAGCGATCGCCACGACTCACTGACCTAATCATATAGTCTCAACTAGTCTCTGCTCTAGGACTTGGATGAAGCCCACTCCTGCCTGAATCAGAGGCCAACCAATTAAACAGATTAATATCGCCTTGGGAGTGCTAATATTTAACCCTTGACGGACTGCAACAGTTACAGCTAGCAAGCTCCAAACAGCTAATACCAGCTCAATCAGTTGCCCTACTAAAGGAATTAACGTTAATAAGTTTAGCACTTGAGGTGCATACGCAAAGCCAATTGGACTCAGTAAATCTCCATAACTTGGCGAATTTCGCCTTAGCCTCTGTCCTATTTTCCAGATAGTGAGAGTCCAAAAATAGTAACCTCCCACCACGCTGAAGCCATTCATCAAAAGTCCTCCAACAAAAATAGGAACTGGAGCTAGATTAATTAATAAGATAACTGCACTACCCAGCGCATGAGACACTGCTGCCAGAATGACAATTGTTCTAGCTAACTCATGGGTTTTAGGAGTATTGCGGGCATTTTCGTAAAGATTTGCATCTAAAGCTAGTGCATTCCACAGGGTTGTGCCTACACTCCCTTTTGAATTATCGTCACTCACACTAAATCCTGCTACTTACAGTGGGTAACAATCCTGATAGGATATCTCTCGGACTGCTAACTATAACAAAAAGAAAGTCCTCTTAGGATAGATGACCAAGTATCTCAACATAATTCAATGCTGCAATTAATTGAGCGGCTCATTCTGTGGTTGCGGAGTGAAACCTTGAGGCTATTGCTCGTAGGTACATTATTACTCCTCGTTTGGGGAATCTTTTCCCCCGTGGGAACTTTAGTGTGGTGGCTAACACAAGGAGCTGAGAGTTTAGGATTTAAGGAATCACACAAGGGATTGCCGCCTAACAAAGGTTCAACTGCTACTACAACTTCACAGATAAATTGTTATATTATCTATTTGCCAGGAGTGGGAGATTTTTCTGCCAATGAAATCACTCCTGGGGAAACATATTTTCTCAAGCGTTTGGTTGAGCTTCATCCAGACTGCTTAGCGGTGGAGGATGTCTTTCCCTACTCAGCAGCTAACGAGAGTTTAGGAGGACAGCGACTGCTGAGTCCTCTATGGCGCTTTGGATATGGAGCAAAACGCTGGCGAGGTTTGACAGAGATCTTAGTTAAAATTCGCAATCTTTGGCGATTTGCCGTCTCTGCCGACTCCCGTTACGGACGCATTTATAATCGGGGGATTGCCAGTGCGATCGTTGACCGGATGAACGCCATGCATCCAATATCACAGAGTTCTCGTCAACCTGTCAAAGTTATTCTCCTTGGTACCAGTGGTGGTGTAGAAGTTGCCTTGGGTGCAGCTCCCTATCTCAAACAAAGGCTAGATGCAAAAATCACTGTGGTTTCCCTTGGCGGTGTCTTTAACGGCAGAGAAGGCTTCAATTTTATTGAGCATTTCTACCATCTGCGAGGTCGTCGAGACTCCATTGAGGATATAGGCGGCGCTGTGTTCCCTTCGCGCTGGTTATGGAACACTGGTTCTCCATATAATCAAGCCCGACAGCAGGGACGTTATACTGCAAGTATCATCGGGCCTCAAGCCCATGATGGCCCTAAAGGCTATTTCGGTGAAGACAAGGCAGGGCCGCAAGGCATCACATACGTAGACTTATCACTTCAACAGGTTAACGCACTTCCCATTTGGACAGAACAGAAGTCACAGCCACCACCTTAGAATCGTCTAGAATTTCTATGAAAAAACCGCATGGAAAATTTTGCTAAAGTCTGTGCCCTGGCTAATTAAAACAGCTTAAATATAATAAAAGAAGTTGCTGAACAGACCTGCACCTCTGGGCAGTCGAGGGCGTGTAGTAGGAGTATGAACGAGTGAAACTAGGAGTATTTTGGCGAAATCTGGGAAATTCAGCAATGTACTACCCCAGGATAGCTAAAGCTACTGGTGG
>CAZZWA010000236.1:7769-9281 GCA_964657555.1 uncultured Microcoleus sp. | reverse complement strand
ATCAATATCAATCTTTGAGTTCCCTAAAACACTTACCTGATTACAGTTCTCACTGGTAAAAGCTCTAAAAGCTGTGTTTACTAAGTTTGCTCCATAGAATCAAGGAAATCTGAAATATGGTTTGGCAAAATGGGTATAAGTTGCTTAACAGTAAGTACATCATTGAACAAGAGCTAGGGCAAGATGGTTTCAGTGTTACGTATAAAGCAAAGCATACTGAGTTAAACAGTACTATAGTTAGCAAAACTCTCAATAATGAAGCAGCTTCCACCATGACACCAGAAATCGATCTTCATTCTGAGCGAGGTGTGGACTACACGCGGCTGCGAGATTTGCTAGCAGCAGGAAAGTGGGAAGAAGCGGATTATGAAACTGTGACTGTTATGCTGAAAGCTTCTGGTCGAGAGGAAGAAGGCTGGCTCAATGCGGATAGCATCAAAAACTTCCCCTGCTCTGACATCCGCACTATCGATCAGCTTTGGGGAAAATATAGTAATGGACGCTTTGGCTTTAGCATCCAAAAGCGTATCTGGCAAAAGGTGAACGAGGACTGGAATGCCTGGTGTGAAAGTGTTGATTGGTCTGTGAGGGAGCCAATGACCTTCTCCCTAAATGCTCCGGCGGGGCACCTCCCTGGGGGAAGTTGGTGTTTAGGGGGAGGTGGTTTGCAAAGAGGTAATAGTTTTTTGAAGACCATTGCCCTGTTAAATCTGCCTGGAGGGGAAATATGGGGACTGGCTATCTCTTCTCTGGCATCAAGGCTTGGAGAAGGTACTTTACAGTAGTCGCAGCAGATTGTAACATCTAGGTAGTTTTCACAGTCTAAATACTTCCGTAATTGCTGGGGATAGTCAACCTATACTCACACATAACTTGGGATACTTATCAAGTTGTTCTGTCCGTGGAGTTCTTCGCGCTCATCTCTACCAATGCTGAAGTTTATACCACAGGTCACAATTGCTTTCTTGTAACAACACACCCTCATAACCAGTAGTGGCAAAGTTGCAGAGAAAGCAGGAGTGCTGGTGATTCTCAATATGTTGCAGTGCGCAGTCATACCGAAAGCCATCGACGGGATAACGTTCTAGCCAATAGTGTTTTACTTTGAAAAAAAAGTCTTGAATAAACTGATGATTATAGTCCGTGCTTTGCCAAAATAATCTTTAGCGAAGAGGCCGATAATCTGAGCTAAGTGATTAATTAACCACTTTACTTACATTTACATAATTCTGTCTATTTGCACGTATTTATTTAACAATGCGATCGCGTTTCTGCTCTCTCCTTTAAGAGGGCGATCACCGCATATGGCAGTTGCCTAAGGGAGAAACTCGCCAATCAAGTTTTTGATATATAGCCAGTATTGTGGCAGCCGATTTAGTAACAGATGTAACTGATAATTGATGATATTATCGGTTAATTCTTATAGAGGAAGGTTCTACCAATCACCTTCTCAACTCACAAACAGATGGATTCAACCCGCCCCTGCTGGGGTGGGTTTACTTATGCCTTTAG
>CAZZWA010000236.1:0-7669 GCA_964657555.1 uncultured Microcoleus sp. | reverse complement strand
TAGGTGTATAATAATTTTTCACTATTTTGATGTCGCCTTTGTGACTCCACCTGTGCTACTAAGCTGAATGTGATTATTCATTAAAAGCAAAATTTGGATTAATGTTACGGAAAGCGGGTTTCTTTATGAGAATTCTCTGCGCTCAAGAGCTAGATTTGACAAAATACTATAGGCACCACACAACAGCAGTTAGCAGTCTGGCCTATTGTGGGCACGAAGGATCTCTAATTCCTTTAAGTAGAGGTTAAACCCAAATGGGGCAACAGGACAACAATATATCGGAAAATCCTGACAATGGGGAGCTTAAGGCAACGCAGACCGTCCTGAGTGCGATGACGGCTGAGCTTGAAAACCTGAAGCAAAATCTCATCAGCCAAATGAATCAAGAGCTTAAGCAGCTTCAGGATGAAAAATCTCGGTTGCGCCAAGAGATTGACCATCTGGAGCAAGAACGTCAGCAGCAGATGGCGCAACAACAACAAATAGCGAAGCAGTTGGCACAAGCCTTAGCTAGCCAACTGCAAGAGCAACTGACGCAACAACTCAATCAGATGCCCTCTAACACCCAGGCAACTGAACATAATGAGAATACCTATAAGTTAATAGCATCGTTAGATTCTACCCTCAGAACCACCTTCAAGACGCTGCAACAAGACCTGAATAGCTACCAAAGCTCTCTAAGTCAACAACTGAGCCACATGCATAGCCTAGAACAGCAAGGGGAGGCGATCTTAGAGGCTCTGGTTAATCGTTTGAGCGAACAAATTCAACGAGGGAGTCAGCAAGTTCCAACAGAACCATACAACCCAACTTTATCAGATCTCCACCAAGATGTTCCTCTCTCCCCTAGTGCTGCGACTCAACAGCTGGCGGAGGTGACTACCCCATCGACATCAGTACCGTTGACGGCTCCCCCAAAACCTGCACCGAGAAAAGAAGGACTTTCTCCAGTCCAGACAGGGTTCATTCTCGTCCTGCTTTCAACTGTAGCGCTGTCGGTGCATAACGTGATTGTTGGGATTATTGGCTTTCCCAGCTCAATTCTTGGCCGCTTTCCTACGGGAGGATTCATCAACATCACTCATATAGGTAACTCCCTGCTAGTTTTGTGGATACGCATGATGTCAGTCCTGCCACTACTAGCAATTGTTGCTAAGGCTCTCTATCCACCCGTATGGACAGATCTCAGAAAAGTTCTATTGGCAAGAGATCGTCGCCCCCTGTTAATGGCGATCGCTAGCGGCTTCTCCCTATTTTTGTCTCAGGTACTGATTTATATTGCTATTGGGCAAATTGGTCCAGGAGTTGCTGTGACGATACTATTTATGTATCCCATCATCACAGTTCCTTTAGCCTGGATACTGTTTGGCGATCGCCCTACTTCAGTTCGTATTGGAGCCATGCTCACCATTGCCTTGGGTGTCATCCTTGCTGCTTGGCCTAGAATTTTTGCCTCGACCAATACTGTTTCTTGGCTAGGAGTTGGCATAGCTGTATTATCGGGTGTCGCATTTGCTTTCTACCTGATTTTTATAGGAATCGCCTTTCAGGAAAGAGTTGCTCCAGTTCCTGCCAGCTTAATTCAATTTGCGACTATCTTCGTATTATGTAGCCTCAGCTTAATGTTGCCTGTAGACTTAGGTGTTCAGGTTCTGGCCTCTAAGCAACAAGGTCTCCTAATTGGGGGGATGATATTGGGTGTCTTAACACTGCTAGGTTATCTATTAAACAACTTCGCCATTCGCTCTATGGGAGCAGCTAGGGCTTCTATCGTTTCGTCTATTGGTCCTGCCATGACTGCAATTATGGCTATGCTGATTGTTCCATCTCCTAAGAATTTTTTGCAAGGAGTCCAAGTAGCGGGCATCCTCCTGGTAACTTTGGCAGTGGCTGCCTTAAGTTTGGAGAAGCTAAAGGTTCGGTCTAAACCACCAAGCCCCACTAGATAAATTTAGAAGGCAGCAAGTTGAAGGATAAGGCGATCGCCTTTACTCCAGTAGGTTAGCCATAGCGTTGATAAAACGGAGAGGGAGGGATTCGAACCCTCGTTGAAGTTGCCCCCAAACAGCATTTCCAGTGCTGCGCCTTCAACCACTCGGCCACCTCTCCAGAAAATGACGGTAAGAAAAAATTTTACCAAACCTCTAGGCGTAATACCAAGAGCAACAATAAAATAGCTTTCTACCCAGGAATTTTGCATCCTTACTTAAGGATAGCTTAAAACTCCAAACTATAATAATACACTAAAGCTATGACGAGTTACTACACTATCCGCGTACACAATCACCAGACTGGTACCGAGCACAACCTACAGGTGCCAAGTGACAGATATATCCTATCTAGCGCCGAACACCAAGGAGTCGAGCTACCATTCTCCTGTCGCAATGGAGCTTGTACGACCTGTGCCGTGCGTATCCTGTCAGGCGAAGTTTATCAGCCAGAGGCAATGGGACTTTCTCCTCAACTGCGAGCGCAGGGCTATGCTCTGTTGTGTGTAAGTTATCCCCTCTCAGACTTGGAGGTGGATACACAGGATGAGGATGAAGTCTACGAACTCCAATTTGGTCAATACTTTGGTAAGGGCAAAGTCTGGTTTGGATTGCCCTTGGATGAGGACTGATAACGTGAAAATCTGGATTTTCTGCTGTCTCCTATCGCTACTAGGCTGTCAATCCACTAGTCCTCCACAAGGAGTGATGGTTAAAGTGGAACGAGTGGTCACCGGTCAAGCGTTAGAAGTGCTAGATGGCAGCAAGCAACCAGCATTAACAGAACGAGTGAGGCTGATTGGCATTGAGTCTCCCGATTTGAAACAGCAACCCTGGGGACTGGAGGCTAGGGACAGGCTAGAGCAATTAATTGTTGGACAAACGGTTTTGCTAGAGCCGGATGAAGAAAATCTAGACCAATATGGGCGCAGGTTAGCCTATGTCTGGCAAGATGGGACGTTGCTGAATGAGCAGATGGTCGCCCAAGGGTATGCGCTCTTTGTGCCGCGATCGCCCAACAATAAGTATGATCGACGGCTAGCCCATGCCCAAGAAGTCGCCCAGATTATGGGACTGGGTATTTGGAACTCCAAGCAACCCATGCGCCTAACTCCAGATGAATTTCGTCGTCAGTACCGCTAATCTGGTGTTGGGGATTGGGAAGACTAGAGAGAGAGGAAGCGTTGCCAAATCCTCCTTGTCTCCTTTGTTCCTTGTCCCTACTGCCCATGCCCCATTCCCCAAACAAATGAGCCCACAAACCCCCGAACAGCTGCAAATTTTCCTAGATATTGCTACTGAGGCGGCACTAGCCGCTGGTACAGTCTTGCAAGATTACTGGGGCAAATTGGAAACAGTGGAAGAAAAGGGACGCCCTGGCGACTTAGTAACCGAAGCAGATAAAGCTGCCGAGCAGACTATCTTGGATGTCCTACATCGTCATGTTAAGAGTCATCAAATCCTAGCAGAAGAATCGGGACAACTGGGAGACAATACAAGTGAATACCTCTGGGCTATCGATCCCCTGGATGGGACAACCAACTATGCGCATCAGTATCCCTTTGCTGCCGTCTCAGTAGGTTTATTGATTCAGGGAGTTCCCCAAGTTGGTGTAGTTTTCAATCCATTCCATAACGAACTATTTCGCGCTGCCAAAGGCTTAGGGGCGACTCGCAACCGTCACCCTATTCGCGTTTCCCAAACAAGCCAGTTAAGTAAGAGTCTGCTAGTCACCGGCTTTGCCTATGACCGTCGCGAAACTCTCGACAATAACTATGCTGAGTTTTGTCACCTCACTCACTTAACCCAGGGGGTGCGACGCAGTGGTTCAGCATCCCTCGATCTCTGTTACGTGGCGTGTGGACGCTTGGATGGCTATTGGGAGCGGGGCTTGCAGCCTTGGGATCTGGCAGCAGGAGTGTTACTGGTGGAAGAAGCAGGAGGCCAAGTCACCGCCTATGATGGTAGCCCAATGGTCATCAGTTCTGGTCGGGTTTTGGCCACAAATGGCCATCTTCATCAGGTGCTCAGTCAAGAACTTATGGGAGTTCGGACTGGGACAGAGTGGGGAAGTTTTGTTAAGAACACATAGCAAGACGGTGGCGAAGTACACTAGAAAAAATCAGAGGCAGGAAGGTGGGACAGTCGGCCTATGTCATTTAAAATTGAACGAGGATTATTTAAGCTTGATTTCATCGATCAGTATGCAATTCTAGGGGTGCCAGTGGATGCGGAGGGGGGTGAAGTCCGTAAACGGTATCTCAAGATTGCTCGTCACCTGCATCCAGATAGTTGCAAAGCTGAAAGCGAAGCTGAAAAACAATTAGCTAACCAGCTATTATCCAAGCTTGTTAACCCAGCTTACGAACAACTTCATCCGGAAAAAAGTCGTGCTGAATATAAGTTAATGCTGGGGCGCATGGGGCAGCGGCTGGCTGGAGAAGCAACCAAAATCCAAGTCCAAAGCGAAGTCGCCAAGCAACTGACTAAGGCAGGAGGAAATGTAGACCATGTCTACAAAACCTTACTTCAAGAATTAGCAAAAACACAATATGAATCTATCCATAAAGTCGTAGAGGCGATCGCTCAAATTAGTGAGCTGAACGCGGTCTACCTGATGATGAAACAAGGTAATGTTGGTGGAGCCAAACAAATCCCACCCTTGCCACCACCACCACCACCAAAGCCAACTGGTACCACTGCTCAACAATCTCAGCCGTCCCCCGGCCATACGCAGAGGCGGGAAGGTCCAAGCATTGAGCCTTATTTGCGTCGTGCCGAAGAGTATATGGGAAAAAACCTCTTTGCTAAAGCGGTTTTGGAGTTGCGGGATGCGCTGAAAATGGAGCCAAATAATAGCCGTTGCCACAGTGTCATGGGTATGGCTTATTTGAGACAAAATCAGGCGACAATGGCTAAGGTTCACATTAACAAAGCCTTAGAATTGAATCCCCAAGACGACATAGCCCTACAGGGCAAAGAGATACTAGACAGGGCGGCGGCTAAAGCCTCTGGCAGTGGCACGGCAAAGCAGCCACCTCAGACATCCGGAACACCACCTAAGCAAACAGGAGGCAAGCAGCCTGATAAACCCAGTGGTGGTGGTCTATTCGGTGGTATGTTTGGTGGTGGTAAGAAAAAATGATAGTGCATCAACCACCTCCCTCATTTCCCCCGAACCGGGGGGACGAAAGAGGACTAAACTTTTATTCACCGGGTGCCAGAGATTTACTCCCCCTGGATGTCGCCCAAAAGCACTGGATAGAAGATCGGTTGCAGCAAGTGTTTCACCGATGGGGCTATCACAAGATTATCACCTCCACCATAGAGCGGCTGGATACGTTAATGGCAGGGGGAGCTATCCAAAGGTCAACAGTAATTCAGGTACAAGATGCTTCTGATCAGATGCTAGGGCTGCGCCCAGAACTGACAGCATCCATCGCTAGGGCATCTGTCGCCCGCATGGCAGGAGCCACCAACCCTCAGCGCCTCTACTACAACGCTAATGTGTTCCGCCGCTCTCAGCCTTTGCAGCACGGGCATCAGCAGGAGTTTTATCAAGCGGGGGTAGAACTGTTAGGTGGCGGTGGCTTGTTGGCAGATGCAGAGGTGCTGCTATTGCTGGCAGATTGCTTGAACTGTTTAAGTTTGGGTAGATGGTATTTGATTTTAGGGGAAGCAGGACTCGTGCGATCGCTCCTTGCCCCTTTCCCAGCAGCCTTGCAAGACAAGGTGCGCTTCTGCATTGCCCATCTTGACCGCGTGCAGCTAGAAACCCTGCCTCTGTCACCAGAATTAAGGGAGCGGGCTTTATTTCTCTTTAACCTGCGCGGACACCCAACAGATGTCTTGCAACGAGTATCTAGCTTGGAACTAGATGAGTCAGGGTGGGAAATTGTCAACAAGCTAAAGTCGCTCATTGAACTGCTCAACGATAGCTTTGCTGGCAAGCAGGGTGAATCAGAGCGTCCTTTTCCCCTGATTCTCGATCTGAGCTTGGTAAGAAACTTTGATTATTACACCGGCATTGTGTTTGAAGTCGTGAGTGACAGCGAGGCCAAACAGCGAGTTTTGGGACAAGGCGGTCGCTATGACCAACTACTGGGACTCTACCATCCACAGGGTCAAACCTACCCAGGAATTGGTTTTTCTCTCAACATTGAAGACGTATACCAAGTCTTGCTATCCACCAGCCTTTTACCCCGTCAAACACCTGCCAGTGATTGGTTAGTCGTACCTCTGACACCTCAAGCTAATGTCGCGGCTTTTGTCTATGCTCAAACCCTGAGAGATTCAGCCCATTTAGTACGGGTAGAGATGGATTTAGGGGGGCGCGAACCTGCGGATATTCGGGAATATGCCCGTCATCGCAGCATCACTCGGATTGCCTGGATCAAAGCTGAGAGCGCGCCTGAAATTGAAACTCTCATTTAGTTAACTTCATTAGAGAGGAAAAACTGTGCCGCACACGATTGTTACCAATACCTGCGAAGGCTACTCCGATTGTGTCGATGCCTGCCCAGTTGCTTGCATTCATCCAGGGCCAGGTAAGAATGTTAAAGGTACTGACTGGTACTGGATTGACTTTACCACCTGTATTGACTGCGGTATCTGCATACAAGTCTGTCCAGTAGAAGGGGCAATTGTTCCAGAAGAGCGACCAGAGTTGCAAAAAACACCTCAACTTTAGTAATATTTCTTGTCCTCTATTGATGCGAGGATAGGCAGTTGATAGAAGAACGTGCATTCTGGCTGGCTTGGTCGCAAATTACTGGGGTTGGCCCAGTGTTATTGAAGCGGCTGCAACAGCACTTTGGTAACTTGGCCGTTGCCTGGTCAGCTAGTTCATCAGAACTCCTGGAAGTAGAAGGGTTTGGTAAACAGACAGTTAAGGCCGTGGTGCAAGAGCGATCGCGCCTTCACCCAGAACAACTCTGCCAACAGCACTCCGCCAAAAACCCCTACTTTTGGACTCCTGCTGATGCCGACTATCCCCGCTTACTCCTAGAAACTCCCAATTCCCCTCCAGCTCTTTACTATCGTGGTAAAGTGCAACCCCAGGAAAATCAGGGCATCAAACCCGCTATAGGCATTGTCGGCACTCGCCACCCGTCAGAGTATGGCAAACGCTGGACTCGCAAAATCAGCGCGGCCTTGGCCAAAAATGGCTTTACAGTCGTTTCTGGCATGGCGAAAGGAATCGATAGCGAAGCTCATCACGCCTGTCTGGAAGCTGGCGGACGGACGATCGCTGTTTTTGGAACTGGGGTAGATGTGGTCTATCCTGCGGAGAATCAGGGGCTTTACAAACAGATTCTAGAGCAGGGCTTAGTCCTGAGCGAGTATCCAGCTGGTAGTCAACCGACTCGCGAACACTTTCCTCCCCGCAACCGGATTATTGCTGGACTGAGTCGTGCAGTACTGGTGATGGAAGCCCCCACCAAATCCGGAGCGTTGATTACAGCTTACTATGCTAATGATTTCTGTCGAGATGTCTACATCCTGCCTGGTTCTCTGGATAATCCCAATTCTGGCGGCTGTTTATCACTATTGAGTAAGGGCGCTCATGTGATTCTGAGCGAGAATCATCTACTAGAAGCGCTGGGAGCAATTCCTCAACTCGATCCAGTAGAGCAACTTTCGTTATTTACTCAATCTCCCTCGCCCAATTTGGCACCAGA
>CAZZWA010000235.1:0-9288 GCA_964657555.1 uncultured Microcoleus sp. | reverse complement strand
TCTGTAGCTGAGATCTCAGCTACAACCTTTACTTGTCCTTTAATCACCGAGCGTAGCAATCTGTTAAGTGAGCTTCTATCTTGTTCATCCAATTGTTCGTCCAAGGTCGCTGCCATCAGTCCATAGCGGTCAGCTAAGGTAAGGACACCAGTTTCAGCGACAGAGGCAAGGATTTCAGATACAGCACCGGGGAGGAGGTTAATTTTGGACATTGTTTTGGCGTGAACTCTATGTTTCTAATATCTCGTGAAACTCTCTATATACAAGTGATTGATTTCTTGTAGCACCTGTGACAATTACTGAGTCAGGTTGTGATAGCAGACATCTTAACGCTGTGATCTCAGTTACCTTGGAGCCAATACCCGTCATCTATCTACCAAGTTCAATCAGTATACGTACGTATATTTAGCAGAAGGGAAAAGTTTTAAGATTCCCCTACCTTCCTTTGTGAAGGGGAGCTTTGCCCATTCCTACAAGGGTAATATGTCATGGAAGCGGGTGTAGTCGAGGCAGCGCCGCCCATCTGACATCTGCGAGAAAACGTCAACGAAACGCATATTCCACAGAATTTCCCAGACAACATAGGAGTGACGGGCGTGGACAGTTTGGGCGACGGTCGCGTCGAGACCAGTCATCGTCACTACAAGTTCAGCTTCCTCCTCTGCCAGCTCTTCTGCTGTGACTCCATAAAGGGGACTTTCCTCGTCAATTGGATGCATCACCAGCCACGTTAGGGCGAAGATAGGGGTTTGGCTGCGAGCCAGTTTTAGGTCATATAATCTGCGCAGGAAATGGCCCTCTTGGGTAACTTCGTTCCGCAGCAGATTCACTCGAATTTGAGCTTCCATAATCAGGTTGCGGCGCTGGTTGGCCGTCCGAAACATCAGAGTCGGCACGCCATTATAGGGAGCAATAATTGCCACCTTGCTAAACAGTACTCTCGCTGTGGGCCGCGAGAATCGGGCGAACATTAGTCCAGTGCCCATAGCTACTCCCAACAGCCCTATTAGCGCTTCGAGAGAGACCACGGCATTCGCGTAGAATGTGCGCGGATACAGGGTACCATAGCCGATGGTAGCCATAGTCTGGACGCTGAAGAAGAAAGCATCTGGAAAAGAGCCTCTTTGAGCATTGGCAATACAATCCCCTCCGGCTAGGTAGGCCAGCGCAAACAGGATGTTGGTGATTAAATAACATAGACAGGTCAATATCAAGAACCTAGGCCAAGAAATGGTGAGCAGTAAATGATATAGATCGCGCCAGTCGAAGCCGGGTGCACCTTTGCTCAAGATGTTGAACTGTCCGTACCGATTCACCTTTTTCGTCAGCGAAGGTGGATGATGCGTTTTCTTCATCTTTTCTTCTGGCATTCCTCTCCCGTTACAGCCGCAAAGCTTAACCGAAGAGGAATGCCAGTCCTCCATGTAGATTGACAATTAACTGACTTGAGTAGCAAAGCAAGCGAGTGTTTTTGTCAGTTACCCTCTGCTTGAGCCGCTTTTTAACCTGGTGAGCCATCTGGATTGAGAACTGGTATGCGTTTTTTCTCTACAAGCTTCCGTCACAATCGTTTAGATTTGACAGGAGAGATCGACTGAGAATCTTTTAGACAGTCATTGGCAAAAGGATATAGTTGTCACGTAATTTAACATGTTTGTGGGTGTTGAAGGAGACAACATTCCTACCCATAACAGACAAAGGAAACGGGAAAACTCCTTATCTCAGCCAACCAAGGCAACCTACAATCAATCGTGTAGAGAAGTGTAAGCGGAAGACAAGACTGTTCTGTTTCTGATCAGCTATGATAATGATTTCCCCGTTGCTAGGGTTTCCTACTCTGCCCCTGGCATTTCAATTTACTTCCCCAGGCTCAATTATGATTCGTCTGGGGCCACTGGCAATCCGCTGGTACGGCTTCTTGATTGCAATGGCTGTGTTAATTGGGGTCACCCTTTCGATGTACTTGGCCAAGCGCCGTAATTTTAACCCAGAATTAATAGGTGACTTGGCACTCTGGCTTGTCTTAGGGGCAATTCCCTGTGCGCGACTTTACTATGTCCTGTTTCAGTGGCAAGAGTATTCTCAGCACCCCGATCAGATCGTAGCCATCTGGAAAGGCGGCATTGCGATTCATGGGGCTATAATTGGTGGCTTGCTGGCAGCTTTGATTTTTGCCAGAGTGCAAAAATCTTCTTTCTGGCTGTTAGCTGACCTTGTGGCTCCCTCGCTGATTTTAGGTCAAGCGATCGGACGTTGGGGCAATTTCTTCAATTCCGAAGCTTTTGGAGATCCTACCGATCTCCCATGGAAACTCTATATTCCCCCAGATCGCCGTCCACCGGAATTTGTCAACTATGATTACTTCCATCCAACCTTTCTCTACGAGTCCCTTTGGAACTTAATGGTTTTTGGGTTGCTGCTCACCCTGTTTTTTCGGGATTTGCAAGGGAAACCACGCTTAAAAGTGGGTACTTTGTTCCTAGTTTATATGGTGACTTACAGCAGTGGTCGCTTTTGGATTGAGGGATTGCGCACCGATAGCTTGATGCTAGGGCCGCTGCGGATCGCTCAAGTCGTAAGCGTGGTGGGAATAGTGCTGGGATTAATTGGTCTAGCTTGGCTTTATCTGCTAGGTCGCTCTCTACCCGATGTTGTTCCTCAAAGCAATAGAGAGTGGGATGACCGTTCAGAGTCGCCCCACCGCTAGCAGTCCATCAAAGAAAGAGCTATTGCAGTTCTATTTGATTTTTGGACAAGGGGGAATTTATCACACACATGTCGATGAAAATTTTCCTAATTCTCCCCCTCTTCCTTTTCTTTCAAGTCTCCCCGCAGACTGCTATGGAACCGAAAATGAATAATTATCCTCTGGTTATCGCTGTCCTTCGTCCTTAAATAACTATGTAGAACAGACTTTTGCCAGAGGTCTATGTTTGTCAAGTTCTCCTAGCTGTCAGTTCAAGGAAGCTAGTTTTGAAATAAAGAAAGCTCTAGAGGTTAACTCTAGAGCTAAACCAGGGTGCATCTACCATTTCTTATCTCTAGAAATGTTGGTGAAATCCGGAAGAACTTTAATTCCTAATAGAGATTTATTCAAATGACCCCCTGGCAATCCCGTTAACTTATACCGCACACTCAAGCAAGCTGTAGCAATTAGCTAGAAACTTGGGCTCAATGTAAAGTTTTTTATCATTTGTGCTTTGCCCTTTAATATAGGCAAACGCTCCATAACTAACGACACATGACTAACATTTCGGAAAAATCATTATCTCCCTTGACCCCAGCAGTATATATTGTGGGTGCTGGTCCAGGCGATCCAGATTTATTAACAGTCAAAGCACAAAAAATCCTCAATCAGGCGGATGTAATTTTATTCGCTGATTCTCTAGTACCAGTGCAGATTTTACAGCTTTGCCGCCCCGATGCCGAAATTGTCCGCACGGCTAATAAAACGCTGGAAGAGATTCTGCCGATGATGATTGAAAGGGTGCGATCGCATCTGAGTGTTGTCCGCCTCCACTCTGGAGACCCTAGTCTCTATAGTGCCGTAAACGAGCAAATGCAAGCCCTCTTTGCTGCTGGCATTCCTTTTGAAGTCATCCCAGGAATCAGCGCCTTTCAGGCGGCAGCCGCTAAGCTGAAAGTTGAGCTAACTGTACCAGGACTGGTGCAAACGATTATCCTTACCCGCATCAGTGGTCGCACAGAAGTACCAGCACAAGAAGAGTTAGCCTCATTAGCAGCTCATCAGGCAAGTCTGTGTCTTTACCTAAGTGCACGTCACATTGAAGATGCTCAAGCGAAACTAATGCAACACTACCCAGCTGACACACCAGTGGCAATTTGCTTTCGACTGGGTTGGTCTGACGAAAAAATTTGGGTAGTCCCTCTCAACCAAATGGCAGTTGTTACCCAGCAGGAGCAACTAATCCGCACAACCCTATATTTGATTAGTCCAGCATTGGTTACAGCCCAAGAGCGTAGAGCAATCTCATCCCATCCGTTAACATCGCGATCTCGCCTCTACCATCCAGAACATTCCCACTTGTTTCGTCACTAAAGCTCCCTAGCAGTCTGTTTGAGAAACAGCGATCGCTGTTTTTGAGACGAGTTTTAGATGACAAAACTAAAAGGTTCTAAGTGAATGGATGAAACGATATTCGAGATCTTGACAACCGTGTTGGTTGGCACAATGGGTGGGTTGCTTGCAGAGTATCTACAAGTGCCATCAGGCGCACTCATTGGTTCGATGCTAGCAGTATTTATTCTCAAAATATTAGGTGGCCCAGTGCAGGAGCTACCTCCAGCCATAACGACCAAACTGCAAGTTCTCCTAATGATTCCAGTGGGTATACTCATCGGCGCTGGCTTAGATCGTAGCTTCTTGGCTAACCTACGTGCTCTCTGGTTGCCTGCTGTGCTCTTTATCGGCACGATGCTAGCAACGAGTTTGCTGGTAGCCTTTTTGATGCATTGGATAGCCAAGATAGACTTGATAACTGCTTACTTGGGCACTAGCCCTGGTGGACTCAACCAGATTATTCTGATTGCACTGAGTATGAGAGTAGATACAGGAGTTGTGATTGTCCTACAGACAACACGCCTGATTGCCGTGCTTTTAAGCGTTCCTTGGATAGTGCGATGGCTGAGATAGACCAAAATACTGGGCGATGGTTGCTGCTGGCGTCCATCGCCAGCACCAGTATGCAGTACGGTGGATAGAGGCAACAGAGAAAGAGAGAAAGATTGGTGAGAGCAACTCTCGTCTCCCCTCAGCCTTTTCACCTTTTGTAGCGAATTCTGATGAAAAATTATGCCTCTGATTAAAGTTCAAACTTCTGTGACTGCTGTAGAGCCAAGTGCAGTTGAAGGACTGCTCAAAAATCTCTCGGCTAAGCTGGCAAAGCATTTGGGCAAACCAGAATCCTATGTGATGACAGCTTTTGAGCCTGGGGTGATCATGACTTTTGCTGGCACTCTCGATCCAGTTTGCTACATTGAGATTAAAAGCGTTGGCACTATGGGTTCAGCCCAAACTAAGTCCATGAGCCAGGATTTTTGCCAGCAGATTTATCAGGCACTGGGGGTGCCCACAAACCGAATCTATATTGAGTTTGCCGATGCCAAGGGTTCGATGTGGGGCTGGAACGAGTCAACGTTTGGTTGAAGTCTTCTCGTCGCCCTAGTAGTCCGCCAAGGCAACTTTGAGGAGTAGCGAGATGGGGTGATAGGTGTGGGAATTCCCCTTGTCCCGCGCTGTCGCGCCGTGGCGCTAGAGTCCCCAAATCTATCTCAACCAGTCAATTTTCGGTTGGTGCTCTACTAGTGCATGGCGGCAAAAGTTTTCCCCACTTCAGTAAGAGGAGGGGGGATAAGGAGCGAAGAAACTGATGGTTTATTTCTGCCGCACTACACTGGATATCAACAACCTAAGCAATTTGTCATACTTGTCGTCCTGAGAAATGAGAGAAAAGGAGATCACAATGGAAGTTACGGTGAACTGCGCTGAAGCCTGCGTCAACGGCTGCATTTTAGGAGACAAATGTCCGAATCGGGAATATGCATCAATGGCCTCAAAGTTCATCAACGAGACTTCACTGGATAAAATGCACGAGATTGCTGAGGAAGCACGAAGAAAAAAACTCACGCAGCCACCTCAATGGGTGATTCCTGACTTTCCTGAGTAGTGGTATATGCTTTAGCTTGAGGGTAGCTAGAGTACTAATTCAGTTGACAGAAAGACTGATATCTTGTTATGTCAACTAAACCAATGCTCTAGAATTGGGAACTGTTAGGTTCTCTGGGTTGAAAAGACACAGGCTGCCCATTAACTGTCAGGCTTGTGGCCTCTAGAACCTGTCCATAGAGATTACGGGTGCCAAAGCCTTGAGCTTGAACTTTGTCTCCCAACTTAGCGATACCGATAAGCTGGTTTCCTACATGAGGCGGGAACTTAACACGATCACCACCAGATAGGATAACGCCATTAATCTCCCCTCGATGTCCCACCAACCAGTGCTGGGCGGTTCCCTCAACAGATAGGTTACTATAGATGCCTGAAACTGGGGGTTTGGGGGGAAAGATGGGAGGTTGATCCACCAAGGTACGTCCGGTTTGAGAATTGGTGATCATGCGGGCTTTTACCTCTTGACCAAAGCTGGTGGGAATGCCAGGAATTCCAATAACATTGACTTTAGCCCCCGGAGTCACCAGCGTCACCAAGCTATCTGACATATGGGGAGGAAAACTCACTTGTGTCCCGTTATTTAGCAACAGCCCATCTACCCTACCTTCAGGGTTGAGAAGATACTGCTGTACCTCTCCTGTAAAAGTAGTCCCATCGGCTGTGGGGGGCAGGGTTTGAGGCTGAGGTGCGATAGGGAGACTTTGTCGGCTACTTTCTGGCGATTGCCTAGCTTGTGTAAAGTTACTAGCAACAGTGTTGTAAGCCCATAAACCGAAAAAAGCGATCGCGGCTCCGACACTGCCACTAATTAAGATTAACTTCCGATTTCGTTGTTGTTCGCGAGTTCGGTTTTGCTCTGCTCTGATTTCCTGTAAAGCTTGTTGAATTAACTCTGGTGGAATCTGTGCCTCTGCCCCTGCCTGCATTAATTCCTCAAGGGAAAACTCCTGATTTTTTTTGTCATCCAAATGAGCAGCAAGGGCAAAGATGTCCGGAGCGATTTCTTTGGGAATTGGACGGTTTGAGTTGTTCATGCCACGGGTTGAACTAAATTCAATACATTATGGATAAGTTTGTTGAGGTTGTTAGTTTGTAACATCAACAGCCTCAGCGTACATGTATGCAAAAATCGTGCCAAACATCTTCAAATATGGAATTCCTTGATGTTGGCAGTCAAGCATTGCTTGCTCTAGCAATAGACCATTCTAAGTGCATATACCATCAGTTTCCTTTTCTTTGTCCCCCTCCTTACTAAGGAGATAGTTGGGGTGAAGTCTTGAAGGCTTTTTACGAAAGTGAGAGGCTACCTAAAATTCTGCCTGCAAGAGCATTAAAAAACCTTTTAAGATTACAATGTGTGAAGAAATTGATAAGGTATAGACAGCATGCGCGTTGCAATTGTCGGTGCGGGACTTGCTGGGATGGCAACAGCAGTCGATTTAGTCGATGCCGGTGCATCAGTAGAAATCTTTGAGTCTCGCCCGTTTGTGGGTGGTAAAGTCGGTAGCTGGGTGGAGGCCGATGGCAACCACATCGAAATGGGCTTGCACGTCTTTTTTGGTTGCTACTACCACCTGTTCGATTTGATGAAGAAAGTGGGGGCACTGAATAATCTGCGTCTGAAAGAGCATACTCATACTTTCATCAACAAAGGAGGCATAGAGGGGTCTCTAGACTTTCGCTTTCTGACTGGTGCGCCTTTCAACGGCTTGAAAGCATTTTTCACAACATCGCAGCTATCATTACTAGATAAGGCGCAGAATGCGATCGCGCTCGGTACCAGCCCCATAGTTCGCGGCTTGGTAGACTTTGAGGGAGCGATGAAAACTATCCGCAACTTGGATAAAGTCAGCTTTGCCGACTGGTTCCGCAGTCATGGTGGCAGCAATGGCAGTATCAAGCGGATGTGGAATCCCATCGCTTACGCCCTAGGCTTTATTGATTGTGAGAATATTTCTGCTCGTTGCATGCTGACCATCTTCCAGCTGTTTGCCGCCAGAACTGAGGCATCGGTGCTGCGGATGTTGGAAGGTTCTCCCGAGCAATACCTGCATAAGCCGATTATTGAATATTTGGAAGCACGAGGGGCAAAAATCTACACGAGGCGTCGGGTCAGAGAAATCCTCTTCACTGGCACCCAAGGTGAGACGCGAGTTACTGGCATAGTCGTTGCCAAAGGCGAGACGGAAGAAACCATTACTGCCGATGCCTATGTCTGTGCCTGCGATGTGCCAGGGATTCAGCGTATTTTGCCTCAAGCTTGGCGTCAGTGGTCAGATTTTGACAACATATATAAATTGGACACCGTGCCAGTCGCTACGGTTCAATTGCGGTTTGATGGCTGGGTGACTGAGCTGCACAACAATAAATCTACCCGTTCTAGCCCTGCTACCATCAATGGAGACAAAGCAACTGGGATTGATAATCTGCTCTATACCGCAGATGCTGACTTTTCCTGCTTTGCAGACTTAGCTCTTACTAGCCCAGCTGATTATTACCACGAGGGGCAAGGTTCGCTGTTGCAACTGGTACTGACACCAGGCGATCCGTTTATTAGAGAAAGTAATGAAGCGATCGCTCAGCACGTTCTCAAACAAGTCCACGAGTTGTTCCCCTCCTCCCGCAACCTGAACATGACTTGGTACAGTGTTGTTAAGCTGGCTCAGTCTCTCTATCGCGAAGCGCCTGGTATGGACTCCTATCGTCCTCCTCAAAAGACGCCAGTTGCTAACTTCTTTCTCGCTGGTAGCTATACTCAGCAGGACTATATCGATAGTATGGAAGGGGCAACTCTCTCAGGTCATCAAGCGGCAAAGGCAATTCTGGAGAATGCTCAGAAAATAGCGGCGATCGGTCAGTTGTCTATAGTATAGGAAAACTGCAAAACCGCAGGGGAAAATCACAGGCAGAATGCCTGTACTATGCACGACAAGGGTGCAAAGGAAAAAAGAAGAGGCAATGGCGGATTGGCTAGAACATAGCGTGCAGGTAGAGGTAGCGGTTCCCATAGACTTGGTGTGGAATCTCTGGTCTGATTTGGAACAGATGCCTCGCTGGATGAAGTGGATTGAATCGGTGAAAGTTCTGGAAGACGATCCGGACTTATCTCGCTGGACACTGAACACTGGTGGCTTGGAATTCAGCTGGCTTTCTCGCATCCTGAAAATAGTGCCGCACCAGATTATCCAATGGGAATCTGTTGATGGACTGCCTAACCAGGGGGCAGTTCGCTTTTACGAGCGCAAGGATAACAGTAGTATTGTCAAGCTAACTGTGGCTTATGCCATTCCTGGCATACTTGGCAGGCTGATGGATAACCTGTTCTTGGGGCGCGCTGTCGAATCTACGATCCAAGCCGATCTAGAGCGTTTTCGCGAATACGCTCTAAAAACCCAAGCTCAATCGTAGCATTGCCCAGCGTCAAGGGAGGGATTGGGGACTGAATACTGGGAATTGAGAAGACAAGGAAAAGCAGGAAGCCAAGCAAAATTCTCCTTTTCCTCTTATTTCTATGCCCCTCTTCAGTTATGGGATAGTCCTTAACCAGCTATTTGGCTGAGATGAGTTGAGCAATTCTGCCAAGGAACAACCTAGTACTACAA
>CAZZWA010000234.1:6034-9327 GCA_964657555.1 uncultured Microcoleus sp. | reverse complement strand
CTCGGTGCAAAATGTGAGTTAATGCACCCTACAATTTTAAGATTTACTTTATATCAGCTCTAATATTTGTTTCGTCTAACATGGAAACCTTAGATGGACTAACTGCCCTTACTCAGGCTCAGCTTAATGTCTTGGCAGCTCAGGCGCAAACTCATACTCAAGGTGGGCAGCTACCAGACTACATTCCTCTACTGACTATAGCTAATCCTAGTTGTTTCACCGTGCAGCTCCAGTGTGTTAAGGGACAGATTTATACGTCCGGCGATGTTAGAGAACCGTTTGTGCTAATGAGCGTAGTCAAGCCGTTTGTGCTGCTATTTTTGTTAGAGCATCTGGGAATAGAAGCAGTTTTTGAGCGTGTCGGGATGGAACCTGCTGACCTGCCTTTCAATTCACTGACACAACTGGAGGCAGATGGGGGTTGGCCGCGTAACCCCATGATCAACAGTGGTGCCATTGTCCTAGCATCAATGCTACCTGGTCGAGATGGTGCTGAGCGCTGCGAGAACTTGCGCCAGTGGCTGAACCAATACTCTAGCAGTAGTCTGATCTTAGATGAACAGATGCTGATTTCGGTGGGAGCAGCGGGTGGCGAACGCAATCGGGCGCTTGCTCAAGAAATGGTGAAATCGGGTTATCTGGGTGCCCCAGAAACTGCTTTAGACACCTACAATCGCGTTTGCTGTTTATCTGGAACTGTTGTAGATTTAGCCAGTTTGGGGATGCTGCTGGCCCAGCAGAGAAAGTCAATCTCATCAGAACATCGTCGCACGGTCAATGCCTTAATGACGACCTGTGGCTTGTATCAGGCATCGGGACGTTTCGCAGTGCGGGTAGGACTGCCTACTAAGTCAGGGGTAAGTGGGGCAATTTTATCTATAGTACCAGGTCAGGGTGCGATCGCCTGCTACAGTCCCAGTTTAGATAGGGTGGGTAACTCTCTAGCTGGCTTATTTTTCTTAGAGCAACTCACCCAATCCCTAAACCTGAGTGTGTTTAGCTGAAACATTCTCGGAATTTGGCTAATGGCCAATTGTTCAAAGCCATTAGCTATTAGCTGAACCCATCTAAGACTAGCGCCCTCCCCACCATCCCACATCCCCATCTATTTTTCAACGCCTCTATCCCTCGTTAGTTTTGAACTTTGCGCATAACATCTGGTTCAAAACCTGATTTTGCATGAGTATTTATTATTATAGTCTCCTGACTCAGTCTAAAGTTAGTTGCTTAGCAGTCTGTGAGTGTGATTATTTTCTAGATGGGTATACATAACTTTTTCTCCAACAGACTACTAAAGAGGGCGATGCTTGCTTTGTTCGGACGGCGATCGCGCACAGCACAAGGCCAGCTTCTTTGAGGCCATACTAGCAAGAGCAAAAAGTTCCAACATCATCTGAAATAGAGGTTGTAAATGAAGATTGGCGCTAATTATCAAGGTTCAGGTGATTGTGAATTTACTGTTTGGGCACCCTTTCTTAAAGATGTAGCTGTACAGATTGTTTCTCCCCAACAGCGTCTTCTCCCCATGCATAAACAAGATGAGGAGGGGTACTGGAAAGTTACTGTTTCAGATATTGCACCAGGAACGCTTTACTTTTACAAACTCGACGGAACCATTGATAGACCAGATCCAGCCTCAAAATTTCAACCCCAAGGCGTGCATGGGCCTTCTCAGGTCATTGACCTGAATACATTTTCCTGGAATGACTTAGAGTGGTCTGGTGTTCCTTTAGAGGAAATGATTATTTATGAATTGCACGTCGGCACTTTCACAACGGAAGGAACATTGGCGGCAATCATTCCTCGACTGAGTGAGTTACGCGAATTGGGAGTGAATGCTATTGAAATTATGCCAGTTGCTCAATTTCCGGGAGAGCGTAATTGGGGATATGATGGTGTTTTCCCCTTTGCCGTACAGGATTCCTATGGTGGCCCTGAAGGGCTGAAAAAACTTGTTGATGCTTGTCATCAGCATGGCATATCCATCATTCTGGATGTAGTCTACAACCACCTTGGCCCTGAAGGAAATTACTTTCCAGAGTTTGGCCCCTACTTCACAACTAAATATCGCAGTGACTGGGGGGAAGCTCTGAACTTTGACGACCAATACAGCGGTGGCGTCCGTAACTTTTGCCTAGAAAATGCCCTTTACTGGTTAAAAGAATATCACATAGATGCTCTGAGATTAGATGCTATCCAAGGCATTTACGATCTAGGTGTGAAACACTTTTTGCAAGAACTTGCAGAAACAGTGCATCACCTTTCCCAAGAGCAAGGTCGTAAACATTATCTAATCGCAGAAAGCGATTTGAATGATGTGCGGGTAATTCGACCCAGAGAAGTGGGTGGCATAGGTATAGATGCTCAGTGGACTGATGATTTCCATCACGCGCTTCACTCGTTGCTTACTGGCGAGCAGGACAGATATTACCAAGATTTCGGTAGAATAGAACAACTAGAAAAATCTTTTAGAGAAGGCTTTATTTACTCTGGGCAGTATGCTCCTCACAGAAAGCGCCGTCATGGGAGTGATTCCACAGAGGAACCTGGATATCGATTCATTGTATTTTCCCAGACTCACGACCAAATAGGTAATCGCGTCTTGGCAGAAAGATTATCTAAGCTTGTCTCCTTGGAAGGGCTAAAACTGGCATCTGGTGCAGTTATCCTTTCTCCCTTTATTCCTTTCCTGTTTATGGGTGAAGAATACGGTGAAGAAGCACCTTTCTTTTATTTTGTCAGTCACTCAGAACCAAATTTAATTGAAACTATACGCAACAGTAAACAAGAAGAATTTCAAGCATTTGCTGGACGAGGTGAGATGCAAGATCCCCAGAGTATTGAGACGTTTCAAAAATGCAAATTAAATTGGGAAGAGCGGAAATCTGGTAAGCACAAGGTTATTTGGGAATTTTATCAGCGACTAATCCAGCTACGTCAGTCAATTACTGCTCTAAAAAAGCTTGACAAAAAAAGTCTGGAGGTCTCTAGTATCGAAGCAGACAAACTCTTGTTCCTCCGCAGATGGAGCGGGAACAGCCAGATATTCTGCATGATGAACTTCAATCAAAAAGAGGCGATTTTCCTGGCTGGTGTTCCAAGTGGCAGATGGAAAAAGATTTTGGATTCTTCTGATACCAAGTGGATGGGCTCTGGTTCTACATTGCCTGAAAATATCTCGCCAGGAGAGGAATTGACAATTAAGCCCCAAAGTTTTGCACTTTATGAAGTAGAAGGTTAGTGCAAACAGCGATCGCCATGATTCAATCCGTCAACAATCATTTCTACCTAAC
>CAZZWA010000234.1:0-5934 GCA_964657555.1 uncultured Microcoleus sp. | reverse complement strand
ATTGGAAACAAGGTATGCATTAGCCTAGCTAGCGGCACAGAGCGCTGCTCTTGGACAAAAACTAGGGGCAACAAGGCAGCTAGTCGCAGGACGCTTGAGAGAACAAACAATCCCGGTAAGCCGCCAGCACCAGTTAGCGTTGCCAGAAAGCCACCAGCAGTAATTCCCATGGCTCCAGTTAAACCAGCAACCGCTGCGGCGATCGCGAAGTAAGTAGACTGATGCAAAGGCGGTGCCACTTCCATCTGAAGATTGTTACTGCATAGTTCAATGGCTGCCCATGTCCCACCGCCCAGCAAGTGCAACATAGGTAACCAGATCCACAGGGAGATTGAGTCGGTTCCAGTTCCTAACCAAAGTAGGGGTGTCAGTGCCACTAAGACTCCTACAGTCATTAGAAGAGGGCGATTCCCAATTCGGTCAGCTAGTTTACCCCAGAGAATTAGCATCAGCATGTTAGCACCAGCCGTTAAGCCGGTATAAATCGTGACAACGCTAACATCGATAGCCAGGTCATGTAGCATGTAGAAATTAAAAAAGGGAGCGCTGACGTTAACAGCAAAGCTCCATAGGCCAAAATAAAGCAGAAATTTCAAAAAATTGGCATCCCTGAGGAAACGAAAAGCTGTTAAAGGGAGTTCTGGTTGAGCTTGAGCTGAGCTTGTGACTTGTACCATCTGCGGATTCACATCGCTCATAAAAAACTGGCACCCCAGACTGACGAGCCCAAGCACCACGCCTAAAACCAAGACAGCCTCGTAACCAGTAAGCTTTCCACTAGGCCACGCCGACACAGCTAAACCCAGCAGTGGTACACCGATGAGATTTGTCAAGCTAGCAGCACTATTGCGAAAGCCAAAATACCGACCTCGCAACTGCTTAGGGACTAATACGGTCATCCAACTAAGCCAAGAAGCGCTACCTAGTGCTCCCACAAGATGAGTCACCAAAACTATGAGTAACGTTAAACTGACCAACTGGTGCTCCGCCGTATGATCCCAGTCGATCCACCCAATTCCCAGTACTAAAATCAGCCATAACAGCCGTGCTGGGACGAAAGCCCACAGAGAATACCAATGGCGGCTATTCGTTCTATCTGCTAGATAAGCTCCTATTGGTTGGAGCAGATTTACTAACAGAGGAATAGAGGAGAGCATACCAAGCTCCACTGGAGTGGCACCCAAATCTAGCAAGAAATTACTGAGCAACACCCCGCCAGTAATACCATGAAAAAGCGTTGCCAAGATCCCATCAATAGTTGATGCTCTTAGGCTTGAGCGAATTTCCGCTTTGGAAATTTTTTGTGGTAGGTTTGGCAGAAGTACCACCTCTTTACATGCTTTATTGTCTTGAATTTCTTGAAAGAGGAGAGGTGGCGTTTCTACTAAGTTGTCATCTTTGACTTGACTGAGCATTCGGGATAGCCAATAAACAAATCACAGGAGCTTGATTTCTGTTGCCATCTGAGTGTATTCCTAAGAAAATTCCCTTAGATTCTTCAGTAGTAAGTTCTTTCAAGTCAGCGTTAAGAAACAAACGCTATCAACTAGTTCGTGAACCTATCCAACAACTGTGTAAAAAGAGACAGTTTATGAATTATCAAGAGGTTGTAATATTCCTTACGAATTGCCACCCTGGGTATCAGAATATTAAGACATATTTATTGTTTATTATTAAATTAAAAAAATAGCTATCATTCCAGCGGATGATTTTTAGCTATTTAGCGTTAGATAAATAAGATTTTTGTCTCTCCCGCATTTTATATGATAAGAAAAACTAATTAATTTGCTAAAATTCTTGCTGTATAATTGGCTCTCCATGCTCAAAAAACGGAGTTTTCCACACTAAGTACGGGAAAGCCAAAGTTCTTATGGAAGAGCCGTTAGATCTGGGCTAGGGAGAATTTTGTTTGAAAGGTAAATGGACGGAAATAAAGGTAACTGGCGAGGGTTGAAAGATTGCCAATTGCCTGACTACTATTAGCCGTTAGCCATCCTTCAATCTTAACCAACGTTTATTTGTCCCCACCTACTTATTACTTATTGATTACATGAACAGTAGTGGTCTGTCAACTTGTTTTTGACGGGTTGTAAACGAGCGAGGACTAATAACAGCCCTAGGGCTGGATTGTTTTTTGGGAAATCCTATCATTAAACTGGTGGTTCCTCTGCCAGAGGGTTACTAGCTTTGTTTTTACTCTTAGCCACTCTCTGACCACCTTTGCGTAAGCCTACGGCAATTTTACTGTGCTTCTCAATCTGGCTCATCACTTGCTTCGCCCTTTGAATAACAGACGCTGGTAAACCCGCTAGACGTCCTGCTTCAATTCCGTAGGATTTATCAGCCCCTCCTGGCTGAACTTGATGTAAAAAGATAATTTGGTCGGGTAGCTCTTTCACCGTCACCTGGTAGTTAGCAACATTAGGCAAAATTGAGGCAAGTTCGTTTAGTTCGTGGTAGTGAGTGGCAAAAATTGTCCGCGATTGAATCTCATTTGCTAGATACTCTGCCACTGCCCAAGCAATTGAAAGACCATCAAATGTGGCTGTACCCCGACCAATCTCATCCAGAAGAACAAGAGACTTGGCCGTCGCATGATTGAGGATATTCGCTGTCTCATTCATCTCCACCATGAAAGTAGATTGACCCGTAGCCAAATCGTCAACAGCACCGACACGAGTAAAAATGCGATCGCAAATTCCCAAAGTAGCTGACCTAGCAGGGACAAAACTTCCCACTTGAGCCATTAGCTGAACTAACCCCACTTGCCGCAAATAGCAACTCTTCCCACTTGCATTTGGCCCAGTCAAGATAATTAAATCAGGTTTGCTATTAGTCTTTTGTTCTGTATCAGTTGCCAATGATAGATGACTGCTGATTAAAGACCCTTGACCTAGATGAGTCGAATTCGGCACAAAGAAACCAGCAGGTAGGGATTGTTCTACAACGGGATGGCGCCCGTCAACAATAGTAATTTCCCTACCCGCTACTATCTGTGGGCAACAGTAACCCTGATAAACTGCTACCTCTGCTAAACCACACAACACGTCAGTAGCAGCAATGGCACGGGAAATGTTGCGAATCATTTCGGTGTGTTCTGCCACCTCTGCCCTCAGACTGGCAAAGATTTCATATTCTAGCCGATTCAAGTCCTCTCGCGCAGTGAGAATCCGGGCCTCTCGTTCTTTTAACTCCGGCGTAATGTAGCGTTCCTCATTCGTTAGAGTTTGCTTACGAATATAGTTATCTGGCACCTGGTCGGCTTTCGTGCGAGAGATGCTGATGTAGTAGCCAAAAGTCTTATTAAAGCCCACCTTTAGAGTCGAAATACCCGTCCGCGCTTTCTCAGTTACCTCCAAATTGGCAATCCATTGCTGATCTGCTTGGGCCGCAGCGCGCATTTCATCTAGTTGGGCGCTGACTCCAACTCGAACCAAGCCACCCTCCATCAGATGCAAGGGAGGCGAGTCTACCAGATGGGCATGCAGCCGATGTCCTAAATGCTCCAACACCTGCGGCACTTTGTGTAAAGCTCTGAGAAAGGGGGAGCTACCCTGCGCTGCTAATGCAGACAGCTTTGGTAATTTTTCCAGAGAATCAGCCAAAGCTACCAAATCCCTGGCATTGGCAGTGCCAGAACCGGCTCGTCCGGTGAGTCGCTCTAGATCATAAATTTGACGCAACATCTGCTGCAAGTCTTGGCGCAGCCCAGTATTTTCCACTAATTCCTGGATGGTTTCTTGGCGTGCCATAATGCCTTTGACATCCAGCAGGGGTTGCAGCAGCCATCGGCGTAGAGCACGTCCACCCATGGCGGTGTTGGTTTTATCTAGTGCCCAAAGGAGGGAACCATGAAAAGTGCCATCTCGGACGGTTTGGGTAATTTCTAGATTGCGGCGGGATTGATGGTCAAGAATGAGATAGTCAGCAATGGTGTATGTCCGCAGGAACTGGAGAGGAACAGGATTATAGTTTTGAGCTTTCAGGAGCCCTAGCTCTAGAGGAGCCGCGCCGTTAACGCGCCGTTGCGCTAGAGGGTTTTGAGTTGAAGAGTCTTCTGTTCCCTGTTTAAAGTTTTCTTCCAGATATTCTAGCAATCCCCCAGCAGCACGGACAGCTAGGGGAAGATGTTCGCAGCCCAAACCTTCGAGTGAGCGCACTTTAAACTTCTGCAACAGTCGCTGTCTTGCTTCAGCTTGCGAGAAGGGAGTTTGCGATCGCAGGGCATAGCAGAATGATGTTGGCAAACAGCTAGGCAGATGTTCAGAAGCCTCTCCCGGTCGCAGCAGGACACCTAAATCTGGAGCATTGGTTGGTACTAGCACTTCCGAAGGCTGCAAGCGCATTAACTCTTGAGTCAGCAGCTCCAATTCACTGAATTGCGTCGTGAGGAACTCACCAGTGGAAATATCCGCATAAGCCAAACCCCAATGGTTTCCAGCAATGACAACTGCGGCGAGGAAGTTATTGCGACGCGCACTCAGCATCCCCTCATCCAGCAATGTTCCAGGAGTCAGCACTCGCGTCACTTCCCGCCGCACCAGCTTTCCCTCAGCTTCGGCTGCATCTTCAACTTGGTCGCAGATAGCCAGTGCATATCCCTTCTCTACTAGCTGAGCCGCGTATCGATCCAGAGCATGGTGCGGCACACCAGTCATTGGTACTCGTCCAATTTCCCCACCCTGCTTGCTGGTGAGGACGAGTTCTAGTTCTCTAGAAACGATAACGGCATCCTGAAAAAACGTTTCAAAGAAATCTCCTACCCGATATAACAGCAGCGCCTGAGGATACTGCTCCTTCGTCTTAACGTACTCTTTGTACATTGGGGAGAGCTTATCTTTATCCAGTTCCCGGTAGTCAGCGTTACAGATGGAAGAGCGATTGGGTTCTTGAGGCGTAGATGCAGAGGAAGGGCCGTTCATGGAAAGTCAGTCATACACCGTGGTCATTAATGACTTTATCAATTATTCGGCAGAAAGCCCCACTTGTAACCCTTTGCACTGTCTGCTCTATCAGAGCGCTCATGGTTAAGCGATCAGCCTTATTTACAAAATTTACCAAAAGTTTATAAGCTTTCATGCGTACTTTATCAGGGCTTCATATTACTTCACTTATCTTCTGAGATAATTATACGTAGAAAAGATTTTTTATGAAAAAAACATGAAGTCAGTTTCCTTACTTAATGTATCCATTGATAACCTGTCAATGGCAGAGTTGTTGAGGGGTCTTGAGCAAACTGGTGGTGTTGTATTTACGCCTAATGTAGACCACCTGATTAAATTACAAAAAGACCAAGGTTTTTGGGAAGCTTATAGTGCAGCTACCTACCGAGTATGTGACAGCCAAATCTTAATTTATACTTCCAAGTTAATAGGTACTCCTATCAAAGAGAAAATTTCTGGCTCTGATTTATTACCAGCTTTCTATAACTATCACAAAAATAATGATTCAGTTAAAATATTCCTGTTAGGGGCTGCTGACGGAGTAGCCAAATTAGCCCAACAGAAGATTAATGGCAAGGTTGGTAGAAATATTGTAGTTGCTTCTCATTCTCCTTCTTTTGGATTTGAAAATAATGAACAAGAGTGCCAGAAAATTATAGATTTAATTAATAACTCTGAAGCTACAGTATTGGCAATAGGGGTCGGTGCTCCTAAGCAAGAGAAATGGATTTTAAAATATAAAAATCACCTGAAAAATATCAAGGTTATTTTAGCAATAGGTGCAAGTATTGACTTCGAAGCTGATCGTAAAAAAAGAAGCCCTAAGTGGATGAGTCAGATAGGTATTGAATGGCTACACAGGCTGATCAGCGAACCGAGGCGGCTATGGAAAAGATATTTAGTACATAGTCTTCCTTTCTTCTGGTTGATTCTTCAACAAAAACTAAATCTTTATCAATACCCCTTCTCTACACAGTCAAAGGGAGAAGAT
>CAZZWA010000233.1:7368-9368 GCA_964657555.1 uncultured Microcoleus sp. | reverse complement strand
ATCTGACGAATCAGCTCTTGGGCGCGAGCATCATTGTATGGGCGTTTGACCATCACAGCAGCAATGTAACGTTTACCAGTGGGCGCATTAATCAAACCAACATCCCCCACGAGAGAGCCGATATCGCCAGTCTTGTGCGCGATAGTGGCTCCCTTACCCAGCCCCTTGGGCAACAGTGAATTCGTTACTGTTCTTTGCATGATCTCTAGCATGAGCGATCGCGACTGCATCGACACAAAATCCCCTTGATTAATCATTGCCATTAAAGTCGCTAATTCTTTAGGACTGGTGGTATTGGTTCCTTCTAGATCGGGAAGGGCATTGTTGATAACTGTGCTTGTCAAACCCCAAGAGGCAAAGCGCTGATTAAGAGCATCAGCGCCTCCCATCCGAGCAATCAGCATATTGGTAGCTGTATTGTCACTAATTGCGATCATCTTAGTAACTACCTCCAGCACCTTGAACTTCGTCCCTGGCTTTTTGTATTGCAGATCGCCGGAACCAGAACCAATCATGCTGGGCTGTAGCGTTAACTGTTCGTGCAAACTGATTTTACCAGTGTCAACGTCTTGGAACAAGGCGACCAGAATCGGCAACTTAATCGTGCTGGCAGCAGGAAACGTGGAGCCCCCCTCCATGTCTAGGTAAGCGCCAGTATCGAGGTCTACTAAAAATACCCCTGGTTGCAAATTAGGATTTTGCTTGAACAGAGTCTGCAATTGCACTTTCAGTGAGGAAATTTCCTGACTCAGCTTCAGACTGTTTCCTAGAGCGGAGCCTTTCTCAGAGGCAATGTTAGCAGGTTGAGATGGTCTGGAGTGAGCTTCAATTTTTGCAGCTTCCACCTTCACCCCTAGGGAGCCATCTGGTAGGCGGCTAGCAGGGTCTATAGCTGATAGCAAAGTACCAGCAAGAGCGCCGATGCCCACTCCCAGAATGAGCAGACGAGTGCCGTATAAAAGGGGGGAGACAGAGCGATGATTTTGTGTTTTTGGATTTATTTGAGTTTTAAGTTTTACCTCTTTGTAAGGTTTAACTTTGGCATTCTTGATTCCTGAATGAGGACGGCGGACTCCTCTGGTTGTTGGATTGGGCAATTGCTGCCCCAGGCGAAGAGGTTGGTGTGGGAAGTTTTGAGTTGGTGGAGGTGATGAGCTGCCAGAGAAAGATTGAGGTTTATCTGACAATCTCGGCGCAGATGCTGTAGCATTCCGGGGTTTGTTGACAAATTTAGCAGCAAATGCATCTACTGTCCTTAAGTGAGGAATTTTGAACCCAAGCCGAGGGTCTTTTGCTTCCCCTCCAGATGAAGATCGGGAAGGATTTTTCCCGCCTGCACTTCCCCCCCCTTTCGGGTCAGGATAACGTGAGCCATAACGAGGAGGGGAAGAAAGGGAAAGTTTTTTTTTCGTGGTAGCTTGGGGGGGCACAACTGCTCGATTCTTAGTGCCGGATAAACGACCAAAAAGGGCGCTGAGGCTATGACGATTACCTTCCCCCTGCTGCCTTTTTGCTTGTCGCTGTCGTCGTTGAGGGCGGGCTGTACCGCGATCGCTATTCTGTAGCGGCTCATTCCTAGACTTTTGCCCATTATTTAAAGGCGCTTCTACCAGTGACACCTCAGGCACAATCGACTGGGTTTCAGACATCTGACTCACTCCTAACTCCTCAACGCTTTTCAAATTAGCGATTACTTTTGCTGAGCATCAAGGCTAATTTTACTTAGCCTATTCTCAAGTTGTGCCACTGGTCTAGCTTTATTATTTTTTCTCAGCAGCAGACGGAGGGATAAACTGTAGCGCCCACTGCATTTGGCTGAGAATGCCTCTTAGCATTGCTACTTCCGCTGTGGTTGGACGGGCTCTATTGAACAAGCGCCGGAATTTTTCCATACGGCTAGCAGCAGTGTGGGGGTAGAGGTAACCCATCTTTAACAACACAGCTTCCATTTGCTGATAATAACCCTCTAGAACTTCTATTGAGGCTGAAGACTGGGGACT
>CAZZWA010000233.1:5339-7268 GCA_964657555.1 uncultured Microcoleus sp. | reverse complement strand
TTCCCCATTCTCAATTTCCCATTCCCCATCCTTAATTGCACTCTGATCAAGCTCGTAACAGCAGATAGCAACTGCTTGAGCTAGATTTAAAGAAGGATACTCTGGATTGGTACGAATGTGAACAAATCTCTGGGCATAGTTTAGTTCTACATTGCTCAGTCCCCGATATTCCGGGCCAAAAATTAAAGCTGATGGCACCTGTTCTTCAAGTAACCAGGGCAATGCAACTCTCGGAGATTCCAGGGCAGTGGGTATAGCACGGGAACGAGCCGTAGTGGCAATCGCCCGAGAGCACCCTTGCAATGCCTCTGGTAACGTTGCCACAGTTCTAGCAGCCTCCAAAACATCTACTGCATGAACAGCCATCTGGTGTGCTTCTGTCGATAGGGGATCGCACTGTGGATTCACCAGCACCAGATGGTACAGCCCCATGTTTTTCATCACCCGTGCGATCGCACCCACATTCAAGGGGCCAGCTGGCTCTACTAACACAATCCGCACCCCAGCTAGTTCAGGGCTGAGTGGGCTCATCAACGGTTCCTTACACTTAAATTAGTAATGTATAGTTAAGCTAACATGGCACGCCAGCGATCTAAGTCCGATCTTCCTACGAAAGTTTGTCTTGTCTGTGGACTCCCCTTCACCTGGCGCAAAAAATGGTCTGATTGTTGGGATGATGTCAAATACTGCTCAGAACGGTGTCGCCGTCGCCGCTCTCAGACTAAAGATTGAGGGAGAAACGGAGTTGGAACAGTCAGCGAAAAAGCTTATCATTACTTTTTGTGGATATTTGCTCTTAGATTGAAGATGATAACCGCAGAGGGCTAGTGCAGCTTAGCAGAATAAACCATCAGCTAAATATCCGCCTAAATGCTGATAAAAGTTGGCTGATTCGCTGATTCTAGCTTGGGGCAACTGACGGATAATTCTCGCAATGCTGGCACTAGAAAAGAAACAGGTGAGACAAATTATAGAGGTTTAATTCATGGCAGATGCCGGGGTGCAGCCCAAGCTGATTATCCATGGGGGGGCAGGTAGTTGTCTCAAGGGAAAAGAAGGAGTTGAAGCCGCGAGGCGATCGCTCTACAAAGTCGTAGAAGAGGTTTATGCACTGCTGTTAGCGGGAGCAAGCGCCCAGGCAGCAGTTGTTCGTGGCTGCCATTTGCTAGAAGACGATCCCCGCTTTAATGCTGGCACAGGTTCGGTACTGCAATCAGATGGTCAGATCCGGATGAGTGCTGCCTTAATGGATGGTGCCACTCAGCGATTCAGTGGAGTCATCAATGTTTCTCGGGTGCAGCATCCTATTGAGCTTGCCCAAGCTTTACAGCACTCTCCAGATCGGGTGCTATCAGATATGGGGGCAGCAGAACTTCTCCGAGAACTACAGATTCCTCTCTACAATCCCCTGACTGAGATCCGATTACAGGAGTGGATACAAGAGCGTCAGGGCAACTTTACCAGAGAAGCTGCTGGGGTGATGGCTGAACAAGAACTGGTAAAGGAAACTAGTGCCCGACGTGGCACGATTGGGGTAGTGGCACTGGACAGCCAGGGACACTTAGCCGCAGGTACTTCAACTGGAGGCAAGGGGTTTGAACGCATTGGTCGCGTCAGTGACTCTGCTATGCCAGCAGGGAATTACGCCACAGAGTTGGCAGCTATTAGCTGTACTGGGATCGGAGAAGACATCATTGATGAATGTCTGGCAGCACGGATTGTGATAAGAGTGACGGATGGTTTGCCCCTCGTAAAGGCGTTTGAGCGCTCATTTACAGAAGCTCTCGAGCACAGGCGGGATTTGGGAGCGATTGGAATTGATGCCACTGGCTCAATTGCCTGGGGCAAAACTAGCGAAGTCCTCCTTGCTGCTTACCACAATGGTGTACAACTAGGAGACACTCTGGAATGGAGTGGGGATGTGTTAAC
>CAZZWA010000233.1:3358-5239 GCA_964657555.1 uncultured Microcoleus sp. | reverse complement strand
AACTCAGCCGCACATCAACCCGCTTGAACATGAAGATAATGACAATTAGAACGAGCGCCAGGGTTGCCAAATTTGCCATTTTGTGTTTACCCAAATTTTTAACAGACTATTCGGACAAGAGCTAATCGAAGTATGCGGAATGTGGGTTCTATTCCCTTGCCTTTTCCAAACACTGCCTTAGCTGTTTGCTAAGTACCTGAATATGGGGTTTTCTGAGCATAGTCAGGTGATTGCCAGGAACTATATGAACTTCTACTCCCGACTTAGTTAGCTCACTCCATCCCAAAGTTGGCTCGCGATCAGCCAGACTCGCCTGATCGCTTGCTCTCAAGAGAGTAACTTTGTTTGGGTAAGTTTGAGGCACATAGTTGAGAGTTGCCTGACTATTAGCCTGAAAGACAGGGAACATTGGGCGAAGTCTGAGTTCGCGTAATATTTGTTGTTTTGACTCTTGAGGTAAGAAGTTAGCTATAGCCATTTTTTCCAGGATGGAGTGCCGGGAAAAAGTGGTTCCAAGTTGTTGCCGCAGCCAGTTTAATTTAGGAAAACGAGAGGCAAAGCGATCGCCACGGGGTGATGAGTGATCGAGTGAATGTAAAGATTTCTCTATATTCTGATCAGCATCGCTTTGGTGCTTTTCTGGAGCAGTCAATAGATAAAAATAATCGCGGAGAAAAGGCCAGATATATCGTCCTACAGTGGTGAAGAGAAACTTGCAACTATCCCAGAATGCAGGTTTATTTCCAGAGACTGGTGCTAGGGTGTCAAGTATAGCCAGTAATGCGACTCGCTCACCACAAGCAAGGAGTTGTTGAGCCATCTCGAAAGCCACCAAACCTCCGAAAGACCAGCCTCCTAGAAAGTAAGGCCCTTCCGGCTGCACTTTACGCAACGCCTCAATGTAGCCAGCAGCCATGTCTTCAATGCGGGTTAATGGGGAACATTCTCCGTCAATACCGAACGGTTGTAAACCGTAAAATGGTTGGTCTGACCCCAAGTGACATGCCAACTCGTAATAAGGAAAGACGACACCAAAGATCGGATGGATGCAGAAAAAAGGTGGATTTGCACCAGCAGGCTGCATGACCACCAAGGGAGACCAAGGTAGAGAGTCTGTATCTGGGTGTAGAGTACTTGCCAGACCCTCAATAGTTGGCGTCGAGAAGATGAGAGACAGTGGTAGTGGGCGGTCGAACTGCTTGTGGATCTCATCCATCAAGCGTACAGCTAGCAGTGAGTCCCCTCCCAAGTCGAAAAAATTATCGCGAATACCCACACGCTCAACGTTAAGGACTTGAGCCCAGATTTTGACCAAGGTTAACTCTATAGGAGTCCGAGGCGCGATAAATGTAGAGACGTTGCAGTCTTGACTCAATTCGGGTGCAGGAAGGGTATGGCGATCTACTTTGCCATTGGGCATTAGCGGTAGAGCCTCTAACACAACAAAAGCTGAGGGGATCGTATACTCAGGCAGCTTTTCTCTGAGGAATTGTCGCAACTCCATCGATTTTAGATTTTGTAGAGACGTTGCCTGCGAAGTTTCTACGTTGAGGACGATATAAGCGACCAAACGTTTGTCGCCAGATGCGCCTCTGGAGGCAATCACCACAACCTCGCGCACGCAGGGATGCTGACTCAGCACCGCCTCAATTTCTCCTAACTCAATGCGGAAGCCGCGAATCTTCACCTGCGTATCCATCCGACCTAGAAATTCGATGTTGCCATCAGGTCGATAACGAGCTAAATCGCCGGTTTTGTAAAGGCGCTCTCCTGAGTGATCACTAAAAGGATGAGGAATCAAAGTAAGAGCAGTCAATTCAGGATGGTTGAGGTACCCCCGCATGCGTCCATAACCACCGATGTAAAGCTCGCCTCTGACGC
>CAZZWA010000233.1:0-3258 GCA_964657555.1 uncultured Microcoleus sp. | reverse complement strand
CCCCGGTAGGAGGGATTCCCTTTTAGCCAGGTAAAGTGTCGCTCCAGTTCTCAGCGCCATGACAATTTCAAAGATTGAGGCATCGAAACTTAGAGAGGCAAATTGCAAGATGCGGCTACTCGGTTGTAGATTAAAAACCTGAATCTGAGCCTCAGATAAGTTGCTTAAGCCCCGGTGCTGTAATAGGACGCCTTTGGGCTTTCCCGTTGAACCAGAGGTGTAAATCACATAAGCTAGGTTGTCAGGTGTGACGCTGCTGCTGGGATTCTCTTCTTTTTGGGAAGCGATCGCCTCCGTGTCTTTGTCCAGGCAAATTATCGACAACAAAGGAGGGTCTAACTCCCGCTTCTGGGTGAGGAAAGGTGGCTGGGGGGTTAGGTTTCTAGAATTTGCCAACTGTGCCTTAAAAAGCGGGGCAAGAAGGGAATGAGTTAGCAAGATTGATACCTGAGTATCCTCTAGTATGAAATCAACGCGCTTTTGAGGATAAGTTGGATCTAGGGGTACATAAGCCCCACCTGCCTTGAGAATGCCCAGCAGTCCAATTACCATTTCTAACGAAGGTTCCACGCACAGACCAACGAGCACTTCTGGCTCTACCCCCAGTTTTTGTAGATAGTCTGCAAGTTGGTTGCTGCGGTTATTCAGCTGTCGGTAGGTTAGCTTCTGGTCTTCAAAAACTACAGCGATCGCATCGGGTGTCTGCTCCACCTGAGCTTCAAAGAATTGATGAAAGCAATTTCCTCCGCTTCCTTGCTTTCCTAAGAAGGGCGGGTTTTGCTGAGAAGTTCTCTGTGTTCTAGGAAGGCGCTTTTCTAAACCCGCCCCTACAACTCTGGTTTTCCATCTAGTGTTATTCCACTCTACCAATAGCTGATACCGTTCGATTTCTGTTAAAAGGGGTAACTCCCAAAGGTGCTGCTGAGGATGGGCGACAATGCTTGCCAGCAGCGTTTGGAAATGTCCCAGCATCCGGGTAATGGTAGCGTCATCAAATAAATCGCTGCTGTAAACGACCTGCCCTCTCAGACTCTCCAGCGATTCCCACATGTGGAATTCTAGGTCAAACTTGGCACTTGAGCAGTCGTTATCTAGCTGCGAGAGTGTTAGCCCAGGTAACTCCAGCACCTCAATGGGAGTGTTTTGCAAGCTAAACACCACCTGAAACAAGGGATGGTGACTCAGATTGCGCTCTGGATGTAGTGAATCTACCAGTTTCTCAAAAGGTAAGTCCTGATGACCATAGGCTCCGAGCGCTACCTCTCTTACTCTGCCTAGCAGTTCCAGAAATGTTGGGTTGCCGGATAAGTTGGTACGCAGCACTAGGCTATTGACAAAAAAACCAATTAATCCTTCTATTTCGCGGCGGTTGCGGTTGGCGATCGGCGTTCCTATGACAATATCCTCTTGCTGTGTGTAGCGATATAGCAAAGTCTGGAACGCCGCCAAGAGGGTCATGAATAGAGTGACTCCTTGGCGCTGTGAGAGTGCTTCGAGTTGCTCACTCAAGCTTTTCGGTAGCTTCAAAAATTGCCTTGCCCCTTGGTAAGTCGGAGTCGCTGGGCGAGGTCGATCAGTTGGCAAATCCAGTGGAGAGATATGATCTAGCTGTTGCTTCCAGTAGGCTAACTGAGTCTCTAATACTTCACCCATCAGCCACTCGCGCTGCCAGTGAGTAAAATCAGCATACTGTATAGGTAGTGGAGGCAAGGGTGATGGCTTGTTGCTGGCAAAGGCTGTGTAAAGTGCTCCTAGCTCTCGAATCAGCACCCCAATAGACCAACCATCAGCGATAATGTGGTGCAGATTCAGCAAGAGTACGTGTTCTAAGGAGTCTAGCTGTAGCAGCATCACTCGCAGTAATGGCCCCTGAGATAAATCGAAAGGACGTGCTTGTTCCTCAAGGCCAGTCGCTCTTATTTCTGTTTCCTGTGCAGCTGTGGGTAGATGCCGCAAATCTACTACAGGCAGGGGTATCCCCAAGGTGGGAGCAATGACTTGGACGGGTTGCCCCTCCAGGATCTTAAAGGTGGTACGCAAGGCTTCATGGCGAAGCACAATTTCGTTGAACGTTGCCTCAAGCGCTGCCAAGTTGAGCGAACCCGTCAGGCGAAGTGCTGCGGACACATTGTAGAAGCGATTACCTGGGAACAGTTGGTCGAGGAACCACAGCCTCTGCTGGGCAAAAGATGCTGGAAAGACAAAAACCTCTGCTTCTTTAGAAATATTGAGTTTTTCTTCAGCCGTGGGGGAGTTGTCGGCAAGATTCTGGCTCATAAACAGTTGAGCTGGTTGTCTATACGCTTTGCCATTTTACTGCTACTTGGTGAGCACAGTTGTCATAACTATGCCAACGCCAACTCCTCACTCATTCCAGACAATTAGCATCAGTTTTCTAAACAAGCCTTATTTACAGGAGTTTTTAATCATAAAATCCAACTTTTGTATCCATTTTTTCTAAGACAATACAGGTGACTGAAATATTCCTAAAAAGCCAAAACATATATCGAACAGAATCTAACCATCTTAGAGGTTTATAAATAGGTACCATGACTCGAACAAGCATGGCGATCGCATATAGCATTGGTTTGACAGAAGTTGATTTGACCAAAAAGCCGCACTCGACAATTTTACTATGAAAAATTTTATGTTGTGCAAAAAGTTTACTCGCCTCATCTACATTAGGTCGAAACATTGTATCTATTGGGTCGCAGTGATATGGATAATTGTAGGGTACCGTCAGGAAGATATATCCGCCAACAGGAATCATAGAAATAATAGTTTTGCATATTTCCTCTCTATGTAATACATGTTCGAGGAGATTAGAACACAACACAGACTTAATATTCATTTGGGAAATTTTCTGCAACAAGCTAGAATCATAGAGATCTCCAACTAGATCAACACCTATGTCCTTTTTGACATCCATATGAATTACAGAGTAACCCATATTTCTAGCAGGAGCGAACAGTTTTTCATCTATCCAAGGCTGTTCTTTTTCTCTAAAATATTGTGTAGAACTACCAATATTAAGCATAGGGAATACATGATCTGGAGCTAGCGAATAAATAACATTTGCTAGCCATTTTGCCTCTTCCCTTAACATAATAAGTTAATACTCCTGATCAAAATTGAGCTTTATGAGATTTTACAGTCATATCGGCTCAATCGGGTGATCGCTTTCACGGGAAAAGACTCACAACAATAAAGAATAGAGCGATCGCCTAGTATTCTAGTAAAAATTAGCCAAGTAGTACT
>CAZZWA010000232.1:0-9410 GCA_964657555.1 uncultured Microcoleus sp. | reverse complement strand
CTTTAACCGCCTGAACCAAATTGCAGATGCGCTCGTTACTGTGTTCGATCTGGTCTAACAGTCCTACTCCTGACAAACTTGCCTCTAGCCAAGTCAGCAGATCGCTAAGGGAACTAGAGGGGACGTGCGACCCAACAGTGTCTAGCCAAACTGTATCCAGTCCTGCACCAACTAAGGTGGGAGCGAGTTCCCAGCCATCAGCGACGCCATGCGCCTCCAGCCAGTCTGTAACCTCTTCCTCGCGATCACTCTGAGTAAGTGGATCGAGATGGGATGAGGTTGTGGCACGAGAGATCACGTCACGCTGCAAGTCAGCTAAAAACGACTGTTGGGCGCTAGTTATTTGTGGGTGCTGATTCAGCTTGAGAGTGAGTGGTTGCAGCACCTGAAATGTTTCTCGTAATTGTCTAGCTGCCTGACGACATGCTGAGGCGGGGTTATTCAGTTCGTGAGCAAGGCCAGCTGCTAGGGTGCCAAGGGCAACCAACTTTTCGCGATGCTGTGACAGCGACTCCACCGAGTGCATCCGTTCTGCCATCGTTTGCAGAATGGCGGTTGTTACGCAAGAACAAGTCGAGAGGAGTTGCCAAAACGCCTCTTTAGGCAACTCAAAGATATAAGATGCTCTCACAGCGCGCCCACTAGCCCAGTAAAGCGGAGTTCCCATCAAAACTGGCAACTCACCGTAAAGCGTTTTCGGTTTGTAGATTGCCAACAGGATTTCCTGATTGTCAACCTTCTGTGTTATCCGCATTTCACCTTCAAGCAACACAAATACATAGTCAGCAGGCTCTCCTTCTGCACGATGAATGTCACCGGGCTGTAGCCATACGTCTGTACCCTGTTCGCATAGCCACTGCAACCGCTCTTCTGGTAATTTAGTGAAAAGTGGTACTTGGCGTAGAGTGTCAATTCTGGTCTGTCTATCGATCACCTGCATTTCTATTTGTTTCATAATCAAAGGGGTCTGGGGACACTCTTAATAAGTAGATTGGCAGAAATAAACGTAACTGGTGGAGGCAGCTAATAGCTAGTACAACACGGCGCAAGTTTGGCTACCGTAGTGCGGGCATACGAAGGGTATCAAAACTTACGCCGAATACTACTAGGGGCAAGGTTACTACCCCCTACTAATTCCCTGACTAGCCATCCTTCGAGCTTAAACAGGCGTTTATTTATCCCCATCTACTTAGTTAAACCATTAAACCATCGTTTTCGCTTTTCTTGCCAACTCCAGTTATTTGATAAACTAATTCTGAAGCTGCATTCATTAAAGAGGTATCAATCTCAACTTGATATTTTTCTTGTTGTAAAGCTTCTGTCACAATTCTCTCTAAATCCGCATTGCCTTTTCTAGCTCCCAAACCATTAATCGAGCATTCAATTTGCCTCACTCCACAATCTAAAGCAGCAAGCGAATTATCTACTGCTTTACCCAAATCGTCATGGCAATGAACTGAAAGAATAGCTTTATCAATATTTGGAACTCGGTTGAAAATCATTTTAATAATTTGGGCAAATTCTTCAGGTAATAACCAGCCTAAACTATCTGTGAATATTAATAGTATTAGCACCATTTTTTATAGCAACCTCAATTGATTTACACAAAAAATCCGGTTCACTTCTAGTAGCATCAAAAGCGCTCCACTCTATATCTTCACAATGATTTCGCGAGAAAGCCACACTTTCTTTGAATTCTGCTAAGACTTGCTCCTCCCTAAGTTGATATTGATTTTTTATGTTTACGGAAGTATAAATATGAATCCTGCCTTTTTTAGCGTGTTTAATTGCTTGAGCAACACTTAATATTTCATCCTTACTCGAACTTGCTAGTCCACAAATAGTAGTTTGAATAACTTTAGATATCTGAAAGATTTCATCAAAATCTTTTTCATTATGTCCTGGATAACCAACTTCAATAACATCTACACCCATTGCCTCTAGGACTTTGGCAATGCTGATTTTTTCCTGAAGATTCATTTTGACACCGGGCGTAAGTTCTCCATCACGCATGGTGGTATCAAAAATTATCAGCTTGTTATTTCCTAATGCTGCGTGGGAATTATTGGAACTGAGATTACTCAGCGTCAAAAGTCTGTCCAAGCCTCGTTGAGTCATTTCGCGATCGCCCTCGGTCATGAGCCACCCTGTTGTTGTCTTAGCAGATAGTCCAGAACTCTGTCGATTCGAGCCAAAGCTGCTCCTGTAGTTCGCTGCAACTCTAGAAACTGGGATTGCTGTGCTTGTAGCTGAGATTGCTGTGCTTGGTAGTTGCGGTTTAGGAGTTCCACAATATTTTCAAGTCGTTCAGTACGTCCCTCTATCTGCTCTAACCACTCAGCCTGCTGGTTGAATAGTCGTTGAGTATGGAAAATAAACTCATTTAATCGGCTAGATGTCTGCTCTAGCTGGATTTGTGTTTGATCAAGTTGTGCCTGAGTCCTGTCCTGAGCTGTCCGCAACTCATCAAGACCACTGTTAGCCGATTCTGCATATCTGGCTGCTGAGGCTAGCAGCTGCTTTACGGTTTCAAATTCATCTTCTAGCTTGTCTAAGCGTTGTTGGGTCATATCGACTTCGCCCTCCCTCCGTAAGCTCCCACGCTCAATCGCCCTCTTTCACTTGCTGGAGTTGGCCAGAAGATCTTTCTGCTTTACTTTACGGTTTCTTGCAGCTATCCTAACAGATTCTACATAAGATACTGCTGCAAGAATAGGATAGTATTAGTGCGCTCATGACTGGAGATGACGTGGGAAAGCATGAGCAAATTTTCCAGAATTTGGCTAGAGCATCAGTCCATTAATCATAGGGGCTCCCCCGTGGTTGCCCCGCAAGGGTTTCAGGGCAGGCACGGGAGCTTACCCCTACAATTAATCAATATTTCTTTACTGGACGCGCTCTAGTAAATAGCTCAACTTTAGAGGCGTTGTATCGTTACTATCTTTCCTGAAAGGCAGCGAGGCTCCAATCAGTTTTTCTGGCAATCGTCTTCTCAAAGCCTCGGGAAAACTGCTCTACAAGCTTAACTTCTCAGCCATACCAATCGCTATCGGGCATCATTCTTCTAGACTTTGGCTTCTTGCTTCACAGGGACACCCGTCTCTGTTGTCCCATTGAGTCTTGCTTTAAGTTGCTGTAGGAACTCAAGAGCAAGGGGTACGAGTTCTCTAGGATGATTAGAGATTGGCCCTATAACACTACCTGCTGACTCTATTCCTAAGGGTCGCAGGTGCTTCCCTTTGATCTCCTGGTGCAGCAACTTCGGCTCCAAAATCTTGATCAGCGTAAGTACTGTATTGTCTAATCCGGGAGCACTACCCTCATTTCCAGCAATGTTGTCTCGATTAAAAGAGATCATTGCCGCCAAGTTAAACAAAGAGCTGTTTTGGATAAACTTGAAAGTTCCTTTCTTAGTTGGCAGAACTCCTAGTCCAAAATAGTCTAGGAGTTCTGGTAATAAGGGGAGTTTAATTGCGTCCTTCGTATCGCCGATGTCTGGAGCTAGCAGAAGTGAGGCTTGATCCTTGATCGAGATCTTGATGTCCTGAAGATTCTGCTCAATTGCTTTGATTTGACGTCCTGGCTGCTTGCCATATTGCTGAATCAAACTATCGAGCCTGTCGCGCTCCGTCAATAGTTCTAGGAGGGCAATATACTTACAGCCGAGGCTATGCCCGACCCAGGAGTAGTTCTCGTTTTGGTCATAAATCTCGAAGTCGTAGCCTAAATCCTGAGCGAGTTCTTTAAGCAGTGGCTGTAATTCCTGCTGCTCCCGAAGTAGACTGATAGCAACAGGCCAGTGGTTAAATGTAAATCGGAAAGGCAGAGCAATAATGCTATAACCTTCTAGAAATAGCTGTTTGAGCAGATACTCATAGAAGAAGGTGGGAAAACTACCAAAGAAAGCTCCACCGATGAACTGGATCACACCCTTAGGCTGGGGATGGAGAGCCACCCAACTGAATGAAAGGGGGTGGAATATGAAAGCTTTTTCTACTTCCTTGGAATGAAAACTATCTGTACTGGGTTGAAAAAATAAGTTTGACATTGTTGAACTTTTTAGCTAGAGGGTTTCAGCTCTAAACCAACAGCTCGTAGATCTGCTCTTAGATCGGTATATGGGAATAAATAAATCTCGGTTAAGAGCGAATGATGGCTAATCGAAGGGTGGTAGTCAGACAATTGGGGCAGGGTTTCCCCCCCTGTACTAGCTATCCTTCAGCCCCCACCAGTTACATTTATTTCCGCCCGTCTACTTAGCAGAGCGTTACATTGCTAATGGTTCCTGATCTCCTTCAAAAAAATTAGGGGCGTTTACGGAAACATCCCAAGTTTTTGATTAGCAGAAAAACATAGTAGAGACGTTCCGGCGGAACGTCTCTACTATAGTCCTACATTCCTTCAGAGAGGGGATTCCCCTGGTCTCCAGTCTCCTTGTCCCCTTGTCCTTGTTTAGGTGGCTTAATAGGTAAACACACTTGGAAGCACGTATTTCCTGGCTGAGAATTAAAGCGAATGTCACCGTGATGCTTTTGCAAAACAATTCGACGGGTCGTATCCAATCCCAAACCAGTTCCCTCTCCCACCCCCTTAGTAGTGAAAAAAGGCTCAAAAATGCGGGTTTGAATCGCTGGCGGAATTCCTGCTCCATTATCGACAATTTCGACTAGTACAGTGTCATACTTCCGTGCAGTGCGGATTGTCAGTTCTCCCTTCCCGTTCATGGCGTAGATGGCATTATCGATCAGGTTTGTCCACACTTGGTTGAGTTCGCTGGCGTAGGCGCAGATGCGCGGCAGGCTGCGGTCATACTCCCGCGTAACTTTAATGCCATGCTTGAGCTTGTGGTTGAGGATGGCAAGCGTATTTTCCAGCCCCTCATGCAAATCTATTTCTTGGAGTGGGGCTTGATCCATGTAAGAGTAGGCTTTGACCGCCTTCACTAGCTCCGAAATTCGTGCGGTGCTCTGCTCGATCGCATTCACAAGTCCAGCTACGTTTAGTGTCGCTTCCAGCCAGCAGAGAGCCTCTTCCAATGCTTGGGCACTCATCGTGGGTGCGATTTCACTCAAGCGCTGCTCATCTACGCCTGCTGACACCAATGTTGGAGCCAGTTTCCAGGCATTGGCAAATCCTTGCTGCTCCAACCAGTCTGTGAGAGCATCTTCGCGATCGCTCTGAGTGAGGGGGTCGAGTGGGGGTGTGTTAACACTGTGGGCTATAGCAGAGAGCTGCAACTGAGCGAGCAGCTGTCGTTGGGTTTTAGAGAACTGCTGATCGCACAGATTCAGCGTCCGCTGTTGCACGTTTTGCAGCGCGTCGCGTAACTGTTGAGCAGCGCGTCGTCCCGCCGCCGCCGGATTATTCAGTTCGTGGGAAAGGCCAGCTGACAACTTGCCCAGCGCAGCCAGTTTCTCCTGCTGCCGCAGTTGCACTTCCACCTCTCGCGCCCGCCCAACCATAGCAGTGATGATGACTGACGCTCCTTGGGAACATTCTGACAGAACGCGCTTGAAGGCATCAGGCTCGATCGCCAATACCCGGCTGGAGCCTATAGAGCGTCCGGTAGCGAGGGCGGGGTCACCGGTCAGCATGGAAATTTCACCAGTGAATTGACCGCGCTGGTGAACAGTTAGCACTTGCTCCTCCCCGCCAACCCGTTTCGTGACCCGAACTTCTCCTTCAAGCACCACGTAGAAATGGTAAGTTGGATCGCCTTCCGAGAACAGGATATCGCCTGCATTCATCTGTAGCTCATGACCGTGTTCGGATAGTCGCTGGAGTTCCTCTTCAGACAACGTCGGAAACAGTAACTCCTCATTAGGGTTGTGGAGCATGACTACACCTTACTGAGATATTGATGGATGAACTGAACGGCGATCGAGCCCTCGCCTACCCCGGAAGCAACTCGCTTGACCGATCCATACCGCACGTCTCCTGCCACAAAGATGCCGGGGACACTCGTCTCAAGTAAAAAGGGGTTGCGCTCCAGCGACCAACCTCGCGGACGTTCTCGATCGCGGAGCAGTGCTGGCCCTGACAGGATAAACCCTTGGGAGTCTCGCTCTACGAGTCCATCCAACCAGTCAGTCTGGGGTTTCGCACCGATAAAGATGAACAACGAAGTGGCGGGAATAATTTGCTTTTCGCCTGTTTGCTCATTGGCGATCGCAATTGCCTCTAGACTACTCTCCCCTTTGACCTCGATAACGCTGGAGTGAGTTAATACCCTGATGTTCTCGGTTGCCTCAATTTGGTCGATCAGGTACTGAGACATACTCTTAGTCAGGGAGTTGCCGCGTACCAGCATTGTCACCTGACGGGCATACTTAGAAAAATACATGGCAGCTTGTCCTGCCGAGTTGGCCCCACCGACGACAAAGACCTCTTCACCGCTACAGGTCATTGCTTCAGTCATTGCCGCACCATAGTACACGCCTGCGCCAGTCAGCCTAGCCATACCAGGAACATCAAGCATGCGATATGAAACTCCCGTCGCTATTAACAGCGCATGGCAGCTAATTTCGCTTCCATCAGCTAGTTTGATAATCCGATACGGGTCTTCCACACGAACACTAACCGCCTCTTGCGGCGTGAGAATCTCTACTCCGAACCGTCTAGCTTGAGTCACTGCTCGCCTTGCCAAGTCTCCCCCACTCAGCCCAACAGGGAAACCCAAGTAATTCTCAATCCGAGAACTCGAACCTGCTTGCCCTCCTGGAGCTTCTCGTTCAATCATCACCGTGGTGAGTCCTTCCGATGCTCCATAGACTGCTGCTGCCAAGCCAGATGGGCCACCACCCACAATTGCCAGATCGTAGAAGGGACGTTCGGCATGAGTTTTTAACCCGATTTTCCCGGCAATTTCCAGGTTTGACGGTTGGACCAGACGTGTACCGTCAGGAAAGAGTACAAGTGGCAGGCGTGCCCTCTCATTCTCTGTGGCGTAGGAAACAAGGCGGTTTGCCTCTTCCTCTAACTCGATATCTAACCATTGATAAGGGATTTGATTGCGTGCTAAGAAGTCTTTCGTTTGATGGGAATGAGGCGACCAGCGGTTCCCAATTACGCGAATGCCTTCAAAAGGAGGACGGAACGATGCCAGCCAGTCATCAAGCAGATCGTCCAGCACTGGATACAGGCGCTCTTCTGGTGGGTCCCACGGCTTCAGGAGGTAGTAATCAAGCTTAGCTGAGTTTATGGCACGAATAGCGGCATCAGTATCCGCATAAGCGGTGAGTAAGACGCGCTTAGCTTCTGGGAATATTTCCATCGCCTGTTCTAGGAATTCCACGCCGTTCATTTGCGGCATCCGCTGATCTGCCAGGAACAACGTGACCGACTCGTTGCGCAGTTTCAGTTGTTGGACTGCTTCCAGAGCAGCTGCACCAGAATCAGCACGGATCACTCGAAAGCGATCGCCATATTCGTGTCGCAGATCCCGTGCAACCGCTTGCAGAACTTCAGGATCGTCGTCAACTGTCAGGATTACAGGTTTAGCCATGAGTGTTGCGAGTGCCCTTTTTGAGTTGCCTGGATATGACTTTATATAACTATGACAAGTTTTTGCAACCTAGTTATTTGACTAGGTGGTAATCTCTTCCACATTCTACGATTAGCGTTTATGGACAGAAGAAGGGGTTGTTTTTGAGGCAATCCAGTTAAGTCGGTGGATATAAATATATGGTGTCATTACAAAGCATTGCCGAACCAATCGCCAGGGGCTGGGATTACTTGGTTCCAATCGCAATGACACAGTTATGTGTAATTACAGCAGATCGCAAGTTCATGGAGTACATCCCTCCCCTTACCAAGGGGAGGGTGCCCGATAGGGCGGGTGGGGTAGTGTCATTCACTTAGATGAAAAGCGCTGTATGTCTACCTACTTATAGATTCAATCAGCATCTGCCAAAATTTCAAGCGCTTCCTCACACCAAGCCAGCCAGTCTATTTCAAAGTGAATACCACGGCGTAGCGTTAGATAGCGGAACTTGTCTTCTAGGGAAAGCTCCTGCGGATTTGGAAAATGTCGCTGCTCTATATCTCGGAAAACTGACAAAGTTTCCTGGTGTTCAGTGCGGTGCCGCTCTAGTTCTACTATTATTGTCTCTTGGGGAACCAGATATCCGGCAAAGAGTTTGACCAATAACTCATCTTTGGTAGGACTGACTTCACAGGGTTGAGCAATCCATTCCATCAGGTGTTTCCTACCTAACTCTGTGACACGGTAGAGCTTTTTATCGGGACGACCCTCTTGATGGACTGTTTCTGCACTAATTAAGCCTTGGTCTTCTAGCTTAGTCAGTTCCCGATAAATCTGCTGGTGCGTCGCCTTCCAGAAAAAACCCACCGAACCATCGAACTGCTTAGCTAGATCGTACCCACTACAGTAGCGCTCGGTTAGAGCAGATAAAATCGCGTGAGCTAAAGCCATAAAAATCTATTGCTTAATATATGCATGGTCAGAGAATTGCTAGCTTGGCACAGTTTGCGTGCGGACTTTGAAACTTGCCAAAATCAAGATTGAGTAATAGTAATATGTTTAGATTGAGCTTTGACTCTCTCCAACCACGCTTGAATTGCTGGAAATCCCGATAAGTCAAACCCTCCTTCATGTGCTACATGGGTATAGGCGAACAACGCAATATCAGCAATGCTATATTTCTCTTCCACAAAAAAAGTGCGATCGCCTAAATGCTTTTCCATAACTCCCAATGCAGCATAACCGAGTTCGCGTTTCTTCTTGAGAGCATCTTGATATTCATCTCCCTTACCAAGGATAGAAATCCAAAACCGAGAAGTCGCAAGATTCGGCTCATGACTATACTGCTCAAAAAATAGCCATTGCAGTACTTGTGCGCGTTTAAGACGTCCGTCTGGTAAATATTGAGTACCTTCAGCTAGGTAAAAAAGAATTGCGTTTGATTCTGGAAGAAACTGACCTGGTTGAATCTCTAAAAATGGAATCCGACCATTGGGATTTTTGGCCAAGAATTCTGAATTCCGAGTTTCTCCTTTAAGAATATTCATCTCTACTCTTTCAAAGGGGATATCCAATTGTGTCAACAGCAGGCGCACCTTGTAGCCATTCCCAGATGCTAAAAAATCGTAGAGTCGATACATTTTTATTTTACCAAGAGCGTTGCTTGAAAAGAAAAAAAATTCATTGAAGCGAGCACTAACTTGCGGAATGTGGGTTAAAAATATCAGATAAATTGTTTAAATACCTACTGGGGAATCAGCTATCTATGCCATATACTCGATGCTTGGAAAGCTATAGATCTGCTGCTTTTGACTGAGATAGATTCAGCGCCCGTTTACCCCAATATCCCAGTTGATTACTCATAAGATGCTTGATATTGGAATTAGAGTTTTTACTCAATCTCCCTGTCATAAATCATACCAAATCT
>CAZZWA010000231.1:6213-9549 GCA_964657555.1 uncultured Microcoleus sp. | reverse complement strand
GAGGCATTGATGCAAGCGGGAGAAGCGATCGCACGTTTAGGGGCTCGTCCTCTTGTTGTAGGGGGCGATCGCACCCTAGCAATGACTCAACTCCAATGGAGACCAGTTTTAGAACAGCAGCAACTGCAAGTGGGAATGGCTTTCTACAGCCCCGATTGTAGTGAAACCAGCCTGGAATCTCTGCGACAGGCAGTAAATACCCATCAGGCTGATCTTATTATTGGCATCGGCGGTGGTAAAGCTCTAGATACCGCTAAATTGCTTGCTTACCAGTGTCAGTTACCAGTGGTTACAGTGCCCACCTCAGCTGCCACGTGTGCTGCCTGGACAGCTCTCTCCAATATCTATTCTAATGAGGGAGCTTTTTTGTATGATGTCAGTCTTAACAAATGTCCCGATTTGCTAGTGCTGGATTACAGCTTAATTCAAACTGCCCCACAACGCACTTTAGTTGCTGGTATTGGGGATGCCCTGGCAAAGTGGTATGAAGCATCTGTAAGTAGTGGGCACTCGGAGCAAACCCTGATTATTGCCGCAGTGCAACAGGCGAGAGTCCTGCGGGATATCCTGTTTCAAAAGTCAGCAGTGGCACTCAAAGAACCAACAAATGACGCTTGGCGGGAAGTGGTAGATGCCACAATTCTACTTGCTGGCGTGATTGGCGGACTAGGAGGTGCTCAATGCCGCACCGTTGCTGCCCATGCAGTTCACAATGGACTAACTCATATCCATCAGGGGACTAAAGCCCTGCATGGTGAGAAAGTGGCATACGGTATCCTTGTGCAGCTGCGTTTAGAAGAAATGCAGCAAGGTAACCAACTGGCAGCAAGTGCGCGGCAACAGCTGCTGAAATTCTACGCCCAGATTGGCTTACCTCAAACCTTGGGCGATTTAGGTTTAGGAAACATCACCCTAGGTGAGTTGCGGCAAGCTGCGGAAATTACCTGTAGTCCAAATTCTGACATCCACCGTCTGCCGTTCAAAGTTGTGCCAGAGCAAATCATGGCGGCGATGGTTTCTACAACAACACCAGTCGAGACAGGGCGTCAATCTCTGAGTATGGCACCTATTATGGAGGATGAGGGTTAGAGTGAAAAACTCCGGACTTTTAATGGCTTGCAGATAAAACTATGCAGGCAACAAGTCAACAACTCTCGCAGATTATGATTTTTGTAGGTCTAGAACCCGCAGATAAGATTAGTCTGCAACCTTACACCAAGGTGCAAGGCTATAGCAAAGGAGAAATTATTTTGCATGAGGGCACTCCCTTGCCACCATTGCTATATGCTATCCTTTCTGGCTGCTTAGAAGTTACCAAAACAGCAGCAACAGGAAAAGAAACGATTCTACGCACCCTGTTAGCTGGAGAAATTTTTGCCGCCCCTGCACTATTAGGTGATGGCATTTCTCCAGCAACTGTGACTGCTAACTCTGATTGTGAGATTCTTACAGTAGAGCGATCTGCACTAATGAATGCGATTAGACAGCAACCTGAGATTGCCATGCGGATGCTGATGGTTTTTAACTCTAGACTTCAGCAACTTCATGACACAGTACACGGGTTAGTTTCTGAACGAGCCATTGTTCGCCTAGCTAAATTCATTGAATATTTTGCCACCCGATATGGAACCGAAGCAACTCCGCAAGGACAGTATTTGAAAATTAAGCTGCCTTATTATCGCATAGCCCGCAGTATTGGCATTACTTACGAAGAGTGCGTGCGGCTCATTAAAAGTATCAAGTCTGTCGTTGCCTACAGCAGGGGTGGTAAAATTACCGTGCTGGATGCTAAGGGACTGGAGGCGATCGCCTCTGGTGAAGCACTAGATGAACACCTCTAAGCCGCTTCTATCAAACAAGGAGAATTGGTAAAACCAATATCTGTTCAGAAGACTCCTCCTGGGTAAATCAGCCTGAAGCGCTGAGTAATATCAGGTTATCTCCTGTTGCGGAAGCCAGACTGCTCATTAGAAAATTCCCACTCAGCACAGTGTCTTCCGAGATTGCTGCAATAGTATTGCTGTCGAGGACTAAATGTAGGTGGAAATGGTTGAGTAGAACTAGGCAGAGTCCTCTTGATCTGCGATTGCACCTGCTCCTGATTAAATTCCAATACAGAACAATATCTACCGAGAGTACTGCAATAGTATTGCTGCTGAGGATTAGTTTGGGGGTGGATTGGAAATGTATTGTGTTGAGAGTTGTTAGGAAAAGACTTAAGATAGGGGTTTAAATTTTGTGCCATAGCAACAGAGCCTATCATTACTGTGCTACTGATCGCGGCCATCATAAATAAATTTTGATAGATTTGAGCTTTGACAAACTTGCTCCGAGCTAGCATTGGCTTTTTTCCTTTATAGTCTATGTTTATAAAGTTATTTTAAGCATAAGCTGAAATTTATAAAATGATGTTTATACGCATATTGTTGGCAGATATTACGTAAAATTTGGTGAGAAATACGGTTGCTATTTTGATGACACTATGACGACATCCTGAAGGCATTGGCAGCGATTACTTATTAGAACTATCAGCTAAGTCTTAAAAATTTATCTGGACAAACTGCATCGCCAGATTGCGTTCCATCTACCCTAAAGCTTGGCTTCCCAAGCTTATCCCTGACCAATAGTACTCTATTAATTCTGTATTATCTGGGTTGCTATTATGAGCTAGCTCATAGAACTCATTGGAGATGTTTCCTATATTGGTGTTTAGAAAGAAACAAAGCGGTTAAAGAAACCACCGCCAACCCAAAACACTTTGATAAACAAGGAGCATCTCTGAATATGGTTAGCAAAAAAACAATCGAGATAGTCAAGTCTACAGCGCCTCTATTAAAGAAGCACGGTCAGCAAATCACGACTCGCATGTATGAAATCCTATTTCAGAAGTATCCAGATGTAAAACACAAGTTTGATATGTCAGCTCAAGCCAATGGTTCTCAGCCTGTAAAGTTGGCAACAGCAGTCTATAGTTATGCTGACCAGATTGAAAAGACATCTGCCTTAAAATCAATGGTTGAAAAGATTGCTGAACGCCATGTGCAGACTCATGTCTTACCACAAGAATATCCTCTTGTCGGAGAGTGCTTACTGCAAGCTATGAAGGATGTACTGGCAGAAGCAGTTACAGAAGAAGTGATGGCAGCTTGGACAGAGGCTTATCAGGCATTGTCTGAAATCTTCATTAACAGAGAACACGATATTTATGAAGAACGGCCTGCTACATAGGCTCGGTTTGACACTCGCTGATCAGCTGTTCCACATTTAAGTTGCCTAATTTGTAGGCTGGAATCTTTTACTGGCTTAGAGCGCTCTAGCAAACTAGATGTGGTTTAG
>CAZZWA010000231.1:2089-6113 GCA_964657555.1 uncultured Microcoleus sp. | reverse complement strand
TCATGAAAAGTCTTTAAATTCAAAACACATAACTTTTCATCCTAAGGGCTTCTATGTTTAACCTCACAGTTCAGCAAGTTGAGCAAGTTTGCCTGTTTGAGCTATCTTGGGGTAGAGGGCAAAAACTTGGCGTTACACTCCCTTATCCTGAAGATCTCAGTGCACTCTACCAGAAGTGGCAAGCGGTTTATCTGAGTTTTTACAGAACGGAGCTTAGGGGACGGGTGGCAGCAATGGGCCGTCTTGCTGCACCCCCGGTGGATTGGCAAGCCAAACTAGTGCAGGCAGAAGCTCAATTCTTGTATGAGTTTCATAACTGGCTGCGTCGGGCTGAATTGTACGAAATTCGCGCCACAATCGCTCGCGGTCATTCGTTATTTGCAGAAAACAACAGACAACAAACTATCGAGGTTTTTCTCACTTGCAATCCTCTGGATTTGGCGCGATTACCTTGGGAAGCTTGGGAGATAGGCACGGAATTTGCAGCAAAGAGGGTTCAGATTGTCCGCACACCCTTGAACATCCGAGGCATGACAGCGAGCAGACAGAGTTGTCGTCCTCGCAGACGTGCCAGGGTTTTGGCAATTTTAGGAGATGAAACTGGCTTAGATTTTAAAGCAGACGAGGCAGCGATTGAATCCCTAGAACCAGTTGTCCAGACTAGATTTGTTCGCAAGAAACGAGGACAGAGTGCGGCTCAACTGAAGACTGAGATTGTGCAAGCAATTGCTGCGGAACCAGGCTGGGATATCTTGTTCTTTGCAGGGCATAGTAATGAAACAGCTCTTACGGGGGGAGAACTGGCGATCGCTCCGGGTGAGACTTTGCATCTGGCTGAGATAATACCGTCTCTAACTATCGCTAAGGAACGGGGATTGCAGTTTGCCTTATTCAACTCTTGCAATGGTTTGAGTATAGCCAATGCGCTGATTGATTTGGGTTTGAGTCAAGTGGCAGTGATGCGGGAACCAATACACAATCACGTTGCCCAAGAATTTCTGGTGCGATTTCTCCAGCAACTGGCTGAGTACAAAGATGTTCATGAGGCATTACTGGCAGCCTGTCAGTATCTCAAACTGGAAAAGCATTTCACCTATCCCAGTGCTCACCTAATTCCTTCTCTGTTTCGCCATCCTGATGCTCAGTTGTTTCGCTTAGAACCGCCAGGAATTAAGCAACAGCTCAAGCGCTGGCTGCCTACAACCAAAGAGGCGATCGCTCTGGGAGCTTTTTTAATTGTTAGCTTACTACCCTCGGTACAAGATTTTCTGATTGAGCGGCGCATTTGGATGCAGGCAGTTTATCGCCAAGTCACAAACCAAATCTCCTCTCAAAATTCGCCACCACCAGTTTTGTTAGTTCAGATCGATCAAGAGTCACTTAACAGAGCCAAGATCAACGACCGCAAGATCAATCCCATTGATCGAAAATATCTAGCCAGCCTGGTAGATCGGCTCTCGGCTTTGAATGCCAAGATTGTGGGCTTAGATTATCTCTTGGATAGCCCAAATCAAGATGAAGATCCAGAATTAGCAGCATCTGTCGGCAAAGCGATTAACCAGAAAAGCACTTGGTTTGTGTTTGCTGCCGTCCTCAAAAGAGGTGGTCAACCAGAACTAGGGGTAACAAATAGCGTAGCCCGTCTTGATCAGAATCTGCAAGGTTACATTAATGCACCGGAGTGGTACGTGCCAATCTTACCCGCTGGAGGTAATTGCGCCATTCACTGTCCCTTCGCTTACCTGCTAGCGTTAGCTTATGCCCTAAACCGAGACCCACTAGCACCCACTTTACCTCAACCGCAACAATTACAGAGCCGAACTAATTTTCGTGCCCAGCTGATTGACTATCTCAATCAAGGAAAACTCAGCGGGATGACTGCATTTTTGCATCAGTTGCGCCTTTCCCCGATCGCTAGCTTTTCCCGGCACTTCCAGCAAATGTGGTTGCAGCCAATTCTTGACTTTTCTGTTCCCCCTGAGCAAGCTTACGATCACGTTCCTGCTTGGCAGTTACTGTCTAATAGTGCTGACAAGCTAACACCTAACAGACTCAAGCAGCAAGTTGTGATCATTGCTGCTGGAGGATACGATCAAGCTGGAGTGACCCAGCCTGGTAGCGATAATTTCTCTATCCCTATGGCTGTTGACTACTGGCGAATGCGCCAAGCACACGCTACGTATCCGCCAGCATTTACAGGCGCAGAAGCCCATGCTTACACAATCCACCATCTGCTAACGCGACGATTAGTTGTGCCGATACCGGATTTTTGGCTGGTTGCTATAGCTTTGCTTGTAGGGAAAGGCATGCAGCTTGTGCTCCTAGAATATCAGCACTCAATCCGGCGATGGCAGCTTGTGGCACTTGTGAGTGCCACAGCAGTATATGGATTGGTGGGATTACAAGTTTATATCTCTGCGGCAGTGTTATTGCCCTGGTTTTTACCGTCAGCCGCTTTTTGGGCTTATCTCATGCCAGCATTAAGGATTAAGTTTCAGCAGAAATGGCAAAATAATTAATATACTGCTGACGAGCACAGACTGAGCTTTTTCGCTTTTGGGATCGGGAATAAGGAGCTACATTTTTCTCTTCCACCAGTCCCCAGTTTCTTCACAAGTGTTAATTTTGTATAGGTGTTAGCGGAGCGATTGCGAAGCAATTAGCATCGCGGCGATCAATCTATCGTCAAAGCCGAAAGTGTAGATACCGCAATGCTTCACCCTTTTTCTCTAACCAATACTGCCAGTAGGACTGTGGACGATTTTTTGCGCTAGACAGCTCCAACCCCTTTGGTCGATTACGATACATGGTAACTAAGTCATTTGCTCATTTTAAAAAATGTATTTAGAAATATGATATGCTCTACCTAATATGCACTACCGCTACTTCCAGAAGCGTTGTAAAAGCCTTGACGAGGCCATAATGTACCAAATTTTGAAAAAGTAGAACAATAAAAGCCATCTTTTATGTTCTGTTAGGTCTGTAGGAAGATTCTCTGGTAAAGGGTGCGTCTGCTCTGGGGCGTGGGTAGTTTGGCACAGCCCTGAAGTCCATAAAAACTTGCTTGTGAGTGTAGCAAGTCATAGAGTGCCAAATCCCATGCCTTTGGGTTTGGGATTTCAACGATCAGTCTTGAAAAGAAACCAAGGTTAGTACTAATGAGTAAGAGTATTGTTTCAGTCGTTATCCCCTGCTATAACGGAGAGCGCTACTTGGGAGAGACAATAGAGAGCGTTCTTTCACAAACTTATCAGAATTTTGAAATTATTGTGGTAGACGATGGTTCAACTGACAACACTAAAGGGGTAGCGACTAGTTACCCAGAAGTGCGTTACATCTATCAGGATAACCAGGGTGTCTCTACGGCGCGTAATAGAGGAATGACTGAAAGCCACGGGAATTACCTGATTTTTTTGGATAGTGATGACCGACTACTGCCAAATAGACTGGAGCTGGGTGTGAACTATCTGGATACCCATTCTGATTGTGGTTATGTTTTTGGTTGGGCTAGAACCATTGGGCCCGATGGCCTGCCACTGGCACAACAACCTGAAGATTCACTTGAGGTGGCTAACTATAAGAGCTTGCTGGAAGGCAAAGCCTTAATCTCATCAGGTGGACTGATGTTTCGGCGGACTGTGCTGGAAACAGTAGGAGGTTACAATCCTACTTTGTGGCCTTCGGAAGATTATGACCTCTACCTGCGGGTAGCCAGAAATTTTCCCATCCATTGCGATAATCAAATAATTTTTGAGTATCGTCGCCATCCTCAAAATGCCTCAGGGGGTGTTAATGGTCCTAAAGTGACGCTAGAAACAGCTTTACAGAGGCTTGATGAGCAGCTTCCTTATATCAAAGGCAATAAAGATTACGAAGCAGCTTATAAGTTTGGGAAACAGCACTTGCGAAACATGCTTAGTCCTGATGTGGTTGGCGAGATGATCATCCATCTCAAGGCGGGGCGATTGGCCAAAGCAGCTCAATGGATGCTCTTTCTGCTGCAAAACTATCCTATAGGTTTCAT
>CAZZWA010000231.1:0-1989 GCA_964657555.1 uncultured Microcoleus sp. | reverse complement strand
CTACGACAAGCTTGTCCTGAGCGTTCGACTGAGCTCACGCCGAAGTCTTGTCGTAGTATGCAAAATAGGATTCAAGGGTTGCCCCGCATTTACCTACAACCTGGCTTTGCCAAGGTTACAGTACTCCGCAGCTTTCTTGATAGGTCTGCGCTTCTTGAGCAGCATTATACTGAAGGCTCCCAGCCCTAAAAGACCTGCTGTTGAACTAGGTTCAGGCACAGCCTTAGCAGGAGCAGCAATAACATCAAAACCGAGAATGCGTCGTACAGGGCCGACCTGATCTGGTTCCGGAAAGGTATTGGCAGCGTAGGAATTGATGCCGTAAGTATTTACCGACAGAGTGCCATCGGTGCTAATATCGAGGGTGACGTAGTTGAACGTGTCAGGCGAGTAGAAATCTACAGGCTGACGTAGGGTGTTGGCGTTAGGATCGCCCTCACGGAAAACATTCTTAACATTGAGGAAGTTTGAGTCTAGACCAATAGGGTTAATCCCTTGTGTTTTCTGAGTAGCTGCCAGGGTGTCTGCCAGGGATTTTATGTTGCTGAAGCTATGGTCAGTAATAGCATCAGGGCCACCGGCACCGATGGGGCCAGCAACAATTGTGAATGCATTGGGGACGCGAGTCACGCTGTTTGGGTTGTTTGGATCGGCCAGGTAGGTAAGTTCGTTAATCCGATTCTGGTGGTCGTCGGTGCTGAGAAACAAGACGTTGTCGATGTGATTGTCTGCAATAAACTTCAGCAGTTGGTTACGTTCAGATCGATAGCCACCATACCAGGATTTACCACCATCATTCCCAAGTTGATCAATTGGTGAAGAAAGAGCAATGGTTTTCCAAACTGTTCCGTCTGCCTGGGCTTGCAAAAGTGTTTGTTCCAGCCATTTCAGTTGAGTTTTACCCAGCATGGTGCGGTTGGGATTGTCTGCACGAGGGCCAGTATCGTCTGCACCTGCTGCTGTCTTCAGACGAATATCTCGGTAGGAGCGATCATCCACGTTGATAAAGATGTCATTTTTACCCCACTGCTGAGCGAAGTATAACTGCTGAGTTCCATCAGTGCGGGGGTCACTGGGAGCTGAGATGGTTTTTTCTCGAATCGGCTGGTAGTTGTCGTAAGCTTGCAGTAGCGTTTTGAATCCAGGCGTTTTATTGATAAACGAGCCAGTGGTATTGACATCGTTGGCTGAATTCGTGGCATCAACCCCTGCACCAGCAGGGGTTCCAGTTGGCGCACCTCCATTGATGAATTGTTTGTTACCCAGTTCGTGGTTATCGAGTAGAGTATAGTTTCCTTGAGATTTGAAGAAGGTCTGGAGATCCGAGAAGCCACCAGGATTTACAGGTTGTAACTGCTCTAAGTACTTGCGATCGTAGTCTGCTAAAGCTTGGGTGGGGTTAGTCAGGGGGTCAGACGTTGCGGGAGATATGCCAACGCCCGTAGTTTTGTTGCCACTCGTTGCTGTTTCATAAATCGTATCTCCCAAGAAGACAAAGTAATCTAGATTCAGGCTGTTGAAGTCTTTCGTCGAGGCATAGGGTCGCCATTGACCATCAGCATCCCCACTAAAGCCAAAACGGACTGGCGCTTGGGCGTCACTCTTAGGCGCAGTTTTGAAAGTGCCGACTGGACTCACTGAACCGTCTGCTGCTAAGAAGCGATAGTAGTAGCGATCGCCACTTTGTAGACCTGTTGCATCTATCTTTACGGTGTAGTCCCGGCTAGCATTAGTGGCACCCTTGAAGGAAGAAAGAATCGAGCTGAAGTTCGGATCTGCGGAAATTTGAGCAGTCAGATTAGTGGCAATTCCCTGTTGGGTAGTTACATCATTAGTAGTACGTGTCCAGAGGATGGCGCTGTTATCCGTAGCATCACCAGCAGCCACACCGTTATACAAGACAGTGGCTTGAGCTAACTGAGGAGAAATGGCTCCTAATCCTGCTGTTAACCCTGTCAGTATATATGCCGCTGTTAAAAGATTGAGTGG
>CAZZWA010000230.1:0-9580 GCA_964657555.1 uncultured Microcoleus sp. | reverse complement strand
CTGGTGAAAGGAGGCGATTGGCAACTTTGGTGACGCTAGCTTTTATCCTGATTGCCTTTCCCCTAGTTGATCAATTGGCTCAGACTAACTGGATCGCCACTACGATCCAAATTCAAATATATGTCATGTTAGCTTTGGGGCTGAATATTGTTGTCGGCTATGCCGGATTACTAGACTTGGGCTATGCCGCCTTTTTTGCTATTGGGGCTTACACCACTGGCCTACTGTCGTCCCCACAGATTAATATTAATTGGAACTTTTGGCTGGTACTCCCAATTGCACCAGCTGTAGCGGCGATCGCTGGCGTGATGTTAGGGGCACCTACGTTGCGATTACGGGGTGATTACCTGGCAATTGTCACCCTCGGTTTTGGGGAAATTGTTCCCGTCGTGTTTCGCAATTTAACGAGTTTGCGGATTAACGAACCGATTTCCAGCATTTTCGCTACGCTCTTGCACCGTCCGGAGATAACAATTTGTTTACTAGGCTGCGATCGCCCGATTAACCTCACTGGTGGTGAAGCGGGAATTAACCCCATCAGTCGTCCCTCCTTACCCTTGATCGGCACCTTTGAATCCAGCGACTACCCTTGGTACTACTTGATTCTGTTTCTAGTTGTGTTCTCTTACTTCGCAATCGGTCGCCTGCGCGATTCGCGCTTGGGACGAGCTTGGACTGCTATTCGAGAAGATGAATTAGCTGCTAGCGCTATGGGAATTAACTTGGTCAAAACTAAGTTATTAGCCTTTGCAATGGGGGCAACTTTCTCTGGGTTTGCCGGTTCCTTTTACGCCTCTTACATCAGCGCCATTTTTCCCAGCAAATTTGATTTCTCGGATTCTGTGATCATTCTATGCATGGTAATTTTGGGTGGATTGGGTAACATGAATGGGGTGATCTTGGGCGGGATAATTATTATGTCAGCAGACCGCTTGTATCTTCCTCAGCTAGCGCAAGTTCTTAAGAGTTTTCTGAATGCATCAGTATTGCCCAATATTGCAAGCCCGCAACTGAGAGACTTTGTGGCTACCAGTATCGATCCAATCCAAATGCGGCTATTTCTGTTTGGATTAACCCTAGTCATTATGATGATTGTGCGCCCAGAAGGACTGGTGCCTGATGCCATGCATCAAGCTGAACTCAAAGGTGATGGGGTGAGTAATGAATCTTTATCAGACGCAAGGAGTCAGTAAAATGCCACTGTTGGAAGCACGCCAACTGACGATGCGCTTTGGGGGTTTGACAGCGGTAAAACAAGTTGATTTTACAATGGAAAAAGGGATAATTGCCAGCCTGATTGGTCCTAACGGGGCTGGTAAAACCACATTCTTTAACATGCTTACGGGCATCTATATCCCCACTTCTGGTCAGTTGCGCTTGGAAAATAAAGATATCACTGGAGCCAGCCCTGATCGGCTAACCAGCTTGGGAATTGCAAGGACTTTCCAGAATATCCGCCTATTTAACAACATGACTGTGCTGGAAAATGTGCTAGTAGGAGAGCATAGCCGACTACAGACTGGTTTATTGGGTGCCTTATTTCGTCCCCCAGCAGTACAGCAAGAAGAACGCAAAGCCAGACAAAAAGCGCTGAGTCTCCTTGAATTCGTGGGCTTGGGTGCCACAAAAGCCCAAGAGTTGGCAAAAAACCTCTCCTATGGAGATCAGCGACGGCTAGAGATTGCCCGAGCATTGGCATCTGACCCGAAGTTACTGCTGTTGGATGAACCAACGGCTGGCATGAACCCTAACGAAACGGCTGATTTAACTCGATTTATTTACCGCATCCGTGATGAACTCGATTTAAGTATCTTGCTAATTGAACACGATATGAAAGTTGTGATGGGGATTAGCGATCGCGTCAGTGTGATGGAGTATGGCTCTAAAATTGCCGAGGGGACTCCTGCTGAAGTTCGCGCTGACCCCCGCGTAATTGAAGCATATTTGGGCAAGGAAGAAGGTGATGGTTGATTGAGCAATAATTTGAGTATATAAAGAATGCAATTTTATCACAATAGTCAAAGCCGTCATTCAGCTATAAAAATTGTTACTTTTCTGGTAAATACATTTATCATTAGTTCCATCTTTGAAATGATGATATTTTTGTTAAATCCAATATTTTCAGCCAAATAATACTATGATATTGCTGTCGTTTGGTCTCGGGGAATTATTACAGGTGAGTTTGGCATCGCTTTAGTGATAACATCTTTAATTGTTGCTTGTATATTCTGGAAGTTACGGAAGCACTTATCAGCCCTACGAGTTTCAATAAAAAATTGAAATTTTCCCTTAATGAATAGCCGACAAGAATAATCTTAAATTAGTGCCAGTCTTACATAAGTCGCAGCTCATAGGGAAGCAGAAAACCAATTACTATGCTAGAAATCAAAGAGCTTCATACATACTATAGTAATATTCATGCCCTCAAAGGAGTTTCTCTCCAAGTCACACAGGGAGAAATTGTTACCTTAATTGGTAGTAATGGTGCAGGCAAAACGACAACCCTCCGCACTATTCAGGGATTGTTACGCCCTCGTGAAGGCAGTATCCTATTTGAAGGAAATTCCCTAGAGACACTATCTACACAAGCAATTGTCCGCTTAGGCATTTCCCAAAGTCCTGAAGGTCGTCTGATATTTCCCCGCATGACGGTACAAGAAAACTTGGATATGGGTGCTTTTTCCCGTTGCGACTCTCTAGGCATCAAGTCAGATACAGAGCGAGTCTTGCATCTTTTTCCTCGATTGAGAGAAAGAATCAAGCAAAAAGCAGGAACTCTTAGTGGCGGCGAACAACAAATGCTGGCGATCGCTCGTGCTTTGATGGCGCGGCCCCGCTTACTGTTGTTAGATGAGCCTAGTATGGGTTTAGCCCCGATGCTCGTAACTCAGATATTCTCAATTATTCAAGACATTAACGCTCAAGGGACAACAATTCTGTTGGTGGAACAGAATGCTCGTATGGCACTAACAGTTGCCCATCGCGGCTATGTCATGCAAACAGGGGAGATTGTGCTTGCAGGCACAGCTAAGGATTTGCAGTCAGATGAAACCGTTCGTAAGGCTTATTTGGGTGAAACCTAGTCTTAGAGACGTTTTGGCGGAACGTCTCTACAATAATGATGTGTGCTTAGTTTGGAGACTGCTGTCTATCACGTTCTGCTATGGCTTGCTCGATAATCCTTGCTGCTTGCTTGGAAATTGATCTATCTTCCTCTTGTGCCCATTCCTCCAGTTTTTGCTTGATCTCAGGACGCACATAAACACTGACCGCAATAAAATTTTTTTCTGCCATCTGCTAAAGCGCCACAAATTGACATTAGTAATGTGAAATGCACTATTCCAGTGTAGTTTACAAACTCAGTAGCCAACAGACTCGGTTTTCCACACAGGAAAGCTAATACTCCAGACAGTTAAGAAAGCTGTTGAAGAGGGCAAAAGGGACAAATCAAGAGGAGATTCAGCTGACTCCTGATTTGTGTGTGCTCAAGCTCAACGGATTTGAACAGGGGGGGTGTAAACCTGTGGCTTCCTCTAGTTGCGTGTCGAAAGGTAGAAGAGACACAGACTCATAAGAGCCCTCTGCCTTCCCAGGAAGTCGGCTAAGAGGTGTGATCCCAAATCTACTCTAATATCCCCCCTTTCCCCTTCCAGTTGTAGAGACGTTCTGGCGAAACGTCTCTACAAGGTGAGAGCGGATTGCCCAAATGGGGGTAGCTAACCCGGATTTGTATGAGATGAATTTTTGGTGCAATACTAACAGATTTACAAAAGTCATCTCCATACAATCAAGGCTAGTGATTTTGACTTGACCGATAGCCTCTAAAAGTCAGTTTTCAGAGTTCAGATGAAAAAACGGCCACATTTACAATATGAGACAGTTTCTAAAAGTCCTAGCAAGTCTAAAACGGAGAGGGAGGGATTCGAACCCTCGGTACGGAGTTACCTGCCGTACAACAGATTAGCAATCTGCCGCTTTCGACCACTCAGCCACCTCTCCAAGGCGACCATATCTTATCGTAGCAGATCTCGATTGACACAAGCAAAGTTTAATTTTAATTTTTTTCTTTCTTTTCGTCTCAGGTTTGGTCATGCCGATGAATGTAACCCTGCCAAACACTTGGTGTCTAGGGGAAGAGATGATCCTTACCCACAGAATTCAACGCGCAATCTCTCTGCTAGCACTGCTCAGTAATTTCTGCCAACCCACCATAGGCATATATTTTGCCTTTGATTTCGGTTCTCTGGTGACTATTTGGTGGGAAGTGCGACAAAAAATTGCAGGCAACTATATTTCTCTCAAAGTATAGAAGTCGTGAATTTTCAGATTCTTTTAATAAGTAGATGTTGCGAACAAGTTCATGTGCTATTATTCGTTATTACAAAATGTAAAAGAGCCTCAAGCTGATGAGGCCGCCGAGTAAGAACTTGTAATCAGACCTATCGTTGGACAACACCATGTACCACACTAGATATAACTATGGCTTCTACAACCAAAAAGCATATCGCTCTCATCTCAGTTCACGGCGACCCAGCAATTGAAATTGGGAAAGAAGAGGCTGGCGGACAAAACGTTTACGTGCGTCATGTAGGTGAAGCACTAGCAAGATCTGGTTGGCAGGTAGATATGTTTACCCGCAAATCCAGTTCTGAACAACTTAGTATTGTTGAACACATCCCCAATTGCCGAACGATTCGCTTAACGGCTGGGCCTGAAGAGTTTGTACCTAGAGATAATCTGTTTGAGTATCTGCCAACGTTTGTCCAAGAGTTTCTAAAATTTCAGTCTTCATCCGGCGTTACATATCCACTAATACACACAAATTACTGGCTCTCCTCTTGGGTGGGGATGCAACTAAAAAAAATCCAGGGTAGTAAGCAGGTTCATACTTACCACTCCTTAGGAGCAGTAAAGTACAACTCGGTTTCGACTATTCCGATGATTGCAACTATGCGATTGGATGTTGAGAAAGCCGTACTGGAGACATCAGATAGAATTGTGGCTACTAGTCCGCAAGAAAAAGAACACATGCGATCGCTTGTTTCCCAGAAAGGCAACATTGACATCATCCCCTGCGGCACTGATATTCACAGATTTGGCCGCATCAATAAACTAGCTGCACGGCAGCAACTAGGAATCAACCCCGAAACTAAAGTGGTGCTCTACGTAGGAAGATTCGACCAGCGCAAGGGTATTGAAACCCTAGTGCGTGCGGTCGATAAATCTCAGTTCCGGGAAGATAATTTGCAACTCATCATCGGTGGCGGCAGTCGTCCTGGTGAGAGTGATGGTATCGAACGCGATCGCATTGAAAAGATTGTGAACGAACTGGGAATGAGCGATTTCACAACCTTCCCTGGACGGTTGGGCAATACCAACTTACACCTTTACTATGCTGCTGCTGATATTTGTGTAGTACCCAGCCACTACGAGCCATTCGGCTTGGTCACCATTGAAGCTATGGCTTCTGGTACACCCGTAGTTGGCAGCGATGTAGGCGGTATTCAGTTCACTATTGTACCGGAAGAGACTGGTTTATTGTGCCCACCAAAAGATGAAGCGGCTTTTGCGATCGCCATTGACCGCATTCTCAGCAACCCTGAATGGCGCAACCAACTAGGTGGAAATGCTAAAAAGCGGGTTGAGAAAATGTTTAGCTGGGATGGTGTAGCATCTCAACTGAGTCAACTCTACACCCAACTTCTGGAAGCGCCAGCAAAAGAGCTGGATCGGGTCAGCGCTTAACATGATCAGAAAGTAGGGTGGGCAGTGCCCACCCTACTTACGATGTTGTGACTTGATTGAGTCACGGCATAAGCTTATCGAAAGGGCTAAAGCTCCTAACAACAGGATAAAAGCCAATAAAATGCCATACAGTCAATTTAGTATAGAGAGCATCAAAACTATATTTGGGATCTCCATTGCTGAAGAAGTCGGAATTTTTGCTAATATTCCAGAGATCAGCTACAGCAGTTTGCTAGCAGAAACATTAGAATATAATATACCATTAGCATTGGCAATTACTTCAGAAAAAGCTCGCTCTGAAATGATTGTTACTCCGATTTTAGTTGAACTTAGAAAACAGTTATCAAATCGGATAAGTTTATTTTCTGGTAAAGAATTTAATGTGGACTTAGAAAAGGGATTAAGTGGGTTTTGTGACTTTCTCATTAGTAAATCATCTGAACAGCTATTGATAGAGGCTCCAGTAATTACTCTTGTAGAAGCTAAAAATGATAACATTGAATCTGGTTTGGGGCAATGTATGGCAGAAATGGTAGCTGCTCAGTTGTTTAATCAACGAAAAAATAATAAAGTTGACACAATTTATGGAGTGGTGACTACTGGAAGTATCTGGAAATTCATGAGACTGAGCGGGCAAGTTATTGAAATCGACTTAAATGAGTATTTCCTAAATAATGTTGGCAAGATTCTAGGAATTTTACGCAATGGGATTGAAGTGAATAATTAGTCAACCGCATCAGACAAAGATTGAGGAGGATACGCAACTGGTTCGTTCAATGTTTCTTTGATAACCTGTTGCACTTCTGATCGCACATGGTTGTAAGCTTCGGTATTACACCAAGGACGAACATACAAAATTGTACTGGTGGGAGTGATGGAGGAAACGTGACAGGTTGTCTTTGGGTGATCCAAAACTAGGGGATGGGGTTGCACCACAGATAGTAGCAGGGTAATAGTTGACTCAATTGGGCGCTCGCCAATATCTATCTCCAAATCAACTCGTCGCGTCCCTAAAGCAGTGGTATTTCTCAGAGTACCGCTAAAGAGATTACCGTTCGGCACTGTAATTTTTACGTGGTCTGGTGTCACCAGTGTAGTAGAAAAAAGGCCAATACTATCCACCACGCCAGCGACACCAGCACCTTCGATGAAATCTCCGACTTGAAACGGGCGGAAGTTGACTAGCATGATACCGGCAGCAAAGTGAGATAGAGTATTCTGCAAAGCCAAGCCAACCGCTAACCCGGCAGCTCCCAACACTGCAACCACACTCGTTGTCTGAATTCCCCAAATATTCAGGAAAGCTATTACCCCAACGAGTACAGTCAAGAGTTCAGCTACCTGAATGAGAAACTTGCGTATGGTTGGCTCTAGGGGATTTAAGGTTCTACGAGTCAGGCGACCGATAAAACTAACCGCAAATCGAGTCAGCAGTAAAATGCCAACTGCCTCAACAATTTGCAGTACAATCGCCTGAGAAGCAAGGGCAACCGTCTTTTCCCAGACTGGCGATAGTACCTCAACAGCCAAAATGGTCATAGGCTAAGTATCTTTTTCGCTGTACTCAATCTAGAAACCTATTTTCTCAAAGAAAACGGGCTTCTAGATCGTGATTCTCTGCGTGTCAACCGGATACCAACCAAGTTCAAGACGATGTCGCTAGATGTGGTTGTGCTAATGGCTAACTGACAGCGACGCGAGGTAGCCGGTGCTTGAAGCTACAGAGAATTTCCCAAGAAATTGTCCCTAAAATTGCCGCCCAATCATCAGCGCGAATTTCTATGCCTCCTTGTTGCCCTAGCAGTGTTACTACTTCACCAACTTGCAAGTCGGGAATAGCACTGACATCCAGCATCAGCTGATCCATAGTAATGGCCCCCACTTGTGGTACAGCCTGACCTCGGATTAAGACCTGCATTTTGTTGGAGAGGTTACGGGGAACGCCATCGGCGTAACCAATACCGACAACAGCAAGGCGCATTTCTCGACTGGTGATAAATTGATGACCGTAGCTGACACCAGTTCCAGGTTGTATAGTTTTTACTTGTGTCACCCGTGCTTTTACTTGCATAACTGGCTGAAGGTCAATCACCTGCTTCAGATGGTCGGCTGGGTAGAGACCGTAGATAGCTAAGCCCACTCTTACCATGTCGTAGTGCAAGCTTGGATTTGTTAGAGTAGCGGCAGAGTTGGCTAAGTGCAACTTGTGCGATCGCAACTTCAATGGTTTAATGGCTGCGAGCGCTTCCTCAAACCTCTGCTGCTGCTGTTTCATATTGGTAGGATTAAGACTGTCAGCCGTTGCCAGGTGAGAATAGATACTGGCAATCTGGAGATGAGGCAATCGCTGCACCATCTGGACGAACTCAGCCGCCTGTTGCCAGTTGGTTCCTAGTCGCGACATTCCTGTGTCTAGCTTAACATGGACGCGGCATGACTGACCTGTCGAAGAGAGCGTCTCTGAAAATATCAGGGCTTGTTGAGGTGTACAAAGGGTCGGCTGCAATTTCCATTGGGCAACACTCAGAATCTGCTCTGGGGTATTAGTTGCACTTAAAATCAGAATTGGTGCTTTAATCCCTGCTTCCCGTAGTTGAATTCCCTCAGGAATTGTTGCTACTCCCAGCCAGCTAGCACCAGCTTGGCAGGCTGTCTGGGCTACAGTACAAGCGCCATGCCCGTAGGCATCAGCTTTCACCACCGCCATCAGTTCCGTCTGCGGCGATAGAAGACGCTTCAGTTGCTGCACGTTATGGGTCAAAGCTGCTGTATCAATTTCCACCCAAGCGCGATCGCACTTGCTAGGTGTCACGCCTGTCGTTTTCTCTTTACTTAGCATTTCTACTTTCTCCTTTACTCACACCACTGAATAAGTCAAAAACTCTATCCTCTTAAGATGTAACTATTATCACGAAATTCTTAACTCAATCCGGGTCTTCGGTCAAGTAGTGCTTTGGTTTTTTACTTGACACTAGCAAGTAATTTCCTATCACTATCCATCCAAAAGCGATAATCTTAAAGATGTAAGCATCTGTTGTCGTGATCTTTTTATAAAACTAAAGACCACTCTTTTTTTTAGATTCTACTATTGAAATATCTCCCAAAAATCATCTTATTTATCTTGTTATCTACCATAAGGAGCAATTTAAAACTTTTTAACGGTAACGAACACTTCATCCCGGCAAATCTAGTTCCAGAAGCTCTAGCTGACTTGAAATGCGCTATCTCATTGCACTTGTCGTGGTAGTGGGTATCAGTATTAATACTGGGTTAGTTGTTGCTGGGGTAATTGGCATTAAAAAGTTTATTTATGGTTTGCGGGGCGATACTGTCAATGTAGCCAGTTGTGTGAAATCACAGGGCTTCCCAGTCGCATTCAGGTTACATCAGCGACCTACGAGCTGTTAAAATATCAGTATCTGATTTGAGAAGCGGGGTATTGTCGATGTGAAAGGCAAAGGAGAGATGATGACTATCTACTCGTTGGCAGAAAGGGTCACGAGTGATTGTTGTAAAAAGTCCGCTTTTAGTTAAGAAATTTGAAAGATTTTAGCTGGATTAGCAAAGAAGGCTGAACCTTTGTGCACAGATCTACTATGTCTCCATCTTCTTTATCTGACTGCTTCGCCTTCATCCGGACTGCCTGGCGGTTGACACCTTTAAAGCCAAAATCCGCACTAAACTCTTCGGAGAGTGTCCTTGTCTGCTGGGGCACAGAAATACCTTTTGCCTGTTGCCCTATTCTTTGTATGGTGCAACTGTGTTACCATTTGTGAAAACATTCTCTCACCTCGATCACCAATGGGCAAGGTTCTGGTGTTAAACGCCTCCTACG
>CAZZWA010000229.1:0-9582 GCA_964657555.1 uncultured Microcoleus sp. | reverse complement strand
CAGTGCCTTTATCCTAAGCGGTAAGAAGACCTTGAGTGTACCCCTCAGGGTGATTGGGAGATGAAAGCCGATGAAAATAGGGGGTGCAATAACCCCTATTTTCATCACAAATTCTAAGGGAGAGGTTTGAAGGGGTTGCTCCAAAAGTGAGATGCACCATGCAAACAAACCCGCTGGCGCGGGCTTGATAGAGAGTCAATAAATAGACTTCAGTTTACCTAGGAATAAGGTGCAGCCGAGGGCCTATACCTGGATTGATGACCGAGGCGAATTCTTCCTCAGACAATTTGTTAATCGCAGTATCCAGTTCGGCGATCGTCAAGTTATAGCCCTGTTCTTTAGCAATCTTCACGAAAGTTTCTGGCTCTGTTGTGGCTTTGAGTTTTTCATTTAATGCGCGATCTTTTCTTACGGCTTTAAAAAATCGGGCAGCATTTTCTTGTGTCATGACAATGCATCTCCTTTGAATGTGTCATTCGGATGCAGTAACTCTAGTCGAGTGGTGCATTGGAGGAAAACTTCGTTGCCAAACTAGAGGTGAACTTGCACCCGGATGTGATGTCTGCTAATACCAAGTTGCACCCAGATGTTTTGTTTTTTAGGCTTTTGGACTGTTGCAGACATAAAAAGTGCCTGTAGCGGATGCCTTAACAGCTAGAATCCTAGCTGACGCTCCAGATATTTCACTCATCTGACGCTCCGTAGTCTTTAGTACGGCTAGCTGCTGACGCTGATACGTCACCATACTAGCCCAGATGCTACACTAGCGCCCACCACACATGGAAATAGGCTTCCATGTCCGCATTACATTTGACGCAACTTAGTAATTGAACTATTTACTTTTGATGATAGATATTCTGTTCCCGAAAGTCAGGAAATCTTGATAAAAATTAAAACTAATTACAATTAAGCTTTTGCAGTAGCAGGAAAGGCGGGGCTTCGTTAAGAGTGCCAGAAACCCCGCCGTCAGCATGCAGCATTATGAATGTTTACAGTCCGGTAATTGGTAATCGGGAGGTAATGAGAAAAAGTCCTTATCCATTACCCTTGATACAGCACGAACTTCTTTTGGCAGACAATCTGCATGTTCTAGGATCTGAATTAAGCTTTGTTATTAATAAGCTTTTCACTTAATACCAGTTACTGATTCACTAAAGAAGCTGCAAATTTTTGAATATACCTGCTTCAGCCGTAAAAGACATACATAATTAAGATAATCTAATGAGAGAGAAAAGTCAGATGAAAGGATTGTTAGCAGCCATAGTGTCTCTGACTGGGCTTGCTTCTGTAGCAGTTGTTGCTTCAGTACCTACATCAGCGATCGCCCAGGATGGAACATGCTTTATGGTTAACTCCTCAGGCAGAACCATAAACTTGAATAGCCTCTGCGGTGGAAGTCCTGCACAGCAAACCAACAAAGATGTTTTTATAGCCAAAATCAAACGCCGAGAACATGGCATACCTGTTATTGAGGTCACCTTTAATGGTGGGAAAATTTTTGAGATGATTGTAGATACAGGCGCTAGCGGTACCGTGATTACTCGTCCTATGGCGGAGGCATTGGGAGTGGTGCCCGTAAAAATGGTCAGGGTAGATACTGCCAGTGGGGTGGGACTGGCATTTCCTGTGGGCTATGTCCAATCAATCGCTGTAGATGGTGCTGTCGTCAACAAAGTGCCGGTAGCCATCGCTGGGCCTGAGCAAGACATTGGACTTTTAGGGCATGACTTCTTTGGGAATTACGATCTCACTGTGAGACGGGATGTTGTAGAGTTCCGCCCTCGCCTCCCGTAAAGTCTCGCAGCATAGTGTGCGATCGCAGCCAGCCACTGAATTTCTCCAAACGCTCTAAGGAGTTTAGCGCCCGAACGTCTCGATTTTGGTAAGCTTCTGCTCACTTAAGCAAAGATCGGCGGCTTCCATAAGCCCTTCCCCCCTCTTCCTTGTCTCCCAAGTCTCTAAGGGCAGATCCCTGGGGATGCCCTACTGGGAGCTGGATTCAAACAAGAACCTCGGACTTTAATACCTGATTAAGCCTTCTGTCAACCGCATTGCTCTGGATAGTCGGTCTTTACACTAACTTTACACTATTGGCTTTCTTCTTCAAAAATAATGTCTGATTTATGAATTTTTAGTAAAGACAAAGAAAAACTCTTGCTAATTCAAGTATTTAGCTTTACATTTCTTACTGTTGAAACAAAATTATTTAACAATATTTAGTTTTTTTGAAAAGCTACCATCAGTATTTATATAACTATTGAACCGCTTTCAACAGACATTGAACCGGAATCAATCAGAGGTTCTCCGAAACAAGTCGATTTATCTATCATAGATAAATCACTTAAGCCTGTCCACACAGCCTAAAATTTTTTGGTTCGTATAGGTCAGTTTTGCTATCTTAGGATATTTGGGAGGAGAAAGCTTATGACTGATATAAAAATAGTAGAAACCCTAGAACCAATCCAGGCCAAAAGTAGACCTGAAAGACGTTACGATTTAGATTGGCTAAGAGTGCTGGCAGTTCTACTGCTTGTTTACGGACATACCGCTTGTATCTTTGCTTATTCCAATTGGCAGATCAACAACGACCAGCGGAATTACGGAATGGGCCAATTCATGTTTTTTACCAGTTTGTGGCACATGCCACTTTTGTTTCTATTATCGGGAATGGGGACATGGTTTGCTCTGGGCTTTCGGAAAAAAGAACAGTATGTAAGAGAGCGGTTCAAGCGGCTGATAACGCCGTTGATATTCGGCATGTTAGTGCTCATTCCGCTCCAAGTTTACTATGAGCGTGTAAGCCGTTTAGAATATCAAGGCTCCTATCTACAGTTCTATCTACATTTCTTTGAGCTTTGTCGCTCTGAGAAGCATTTTCCTTGGCATCATTTATGGTTCCTTGGTTATCTTTTTATCTTTTCTTTGATTACATTGCCATTTTTTATTTATCTTAAGAAAGACGCAGGTCAGCACCTAATTTCAAGACTTGCTTACTTTTGCCAAAGAAGCGGGATGATATTCCTGTTAGCTGTTCCACTGGCCATTGTCGAGGCGACTCTTAGGGCGAAGTGGCCCGGTTCGCACAATCCGCTTCATGACTGGGCAAACTTCTTCTTCTTCATGATCTTCTTCATCTACGGCTACTTTTTAGTTGCCGATGAGCGATTCAGACAGACTATAGATAAACATGGTAAAATTGCCCTAATCATGGCAATTTTCTCGACATCAGCTATCTTTATCTGGAACTCAAGTGGCTATGCCCCAGCCTATGACTATTCACTGGGATACTTTTTTTATCAAATTCTTCACAGTTTTACTGGCTGGTTCTGGATCGTTGCTATTCTAAGCTTTGGAAAGAAATACTTGAATTTCAACAATCAAGTGCTTAAATACGCTAATGAAGCTGTTCTGCCATTCTACATACTACATCAGACAGTTATCATAATTATTGGCTTCTATGTGGTGAAATGGAATGCAGGTATAACAGAAAAATACCTTGTCATATCGACTGCCTCACTATGTATAACGATCGCTTTATACGCTTTAGTAGTGAAACAGACCAAGGTGACACGTTTTTTGTTAGGGATGAAATAATCTGCTGATCTTTAAGCCAGCAACAACCTATCAGTTTTAGTTATTGCCATAAGGCGGCAGAGCTGGTTTTATCGATACAAAATAACTGAAGCCAATAAAATTGCTAAAACCGCCCCTACTCCAATGCAAAGGGCGGCTTGCAGATCAAAGTGAAATGGTAGCTGAGTTTATCCAATTCGCGTGACTAACTGATTCACTCTGGGTCTGCCGAAGCGTTCCCAAGCATTGCCACCTCGCAGAAATAACTCCATCCAACGCACGGGTTCTCTACTCTTGGCAGCAGGCCAACCAGAACTCCCTGGTGCAAATGCCAGAGTTCCCTCTTGCACTTTAAAACTACCGTCTGAATATACGGCATCGCTCACCGCATCTCCCACACGAATTACTATCTTTTCTTCAGGTTTCAGGTTGACAGTATGGGCGGGAATAGTAGTTTTGATGTTGCCGTAGCCATCAATCCAAGCGACTCGATCCAAAGGTGGATCGGGGATTTGCTCCGGTTTTAAGGTATCTCCCAACAGGCTAAAGTCTCCCTTAGCAATGGCGGCAGCAGCCACAGGAAAGACATCACGAGAGCGAAACTGCGATCCTCCCCGCGAAACTTTCACTACATGTAGAACCTCAGCATAATCTTTGATGAACGAGAGTGTGTAACCTGCATTAACGCCCACCACTTTTACCCCATTAGTCAGCAAGGCATAAGTCAATCCCTCACCTTCGTTGTCTCGTCGCGCTTCTTTATCATCCTGGCGGGGAGCGCAGTTGTGATAAACCAATCGCTCTTCGGGACCAGGGTTAAGACCGAGTTGGGCTACCCAGAACCCAGTCGCTAGGGTACTAAACGAAGGTACGGAGAGTTGGTTGATCTGTGAGGAAGGTAGCGCCAACAAAAGACGTTGTGTCACTTCAGTAAAAGCCGGGTCACCATTACCGTAGTCTGCAATCAGGCTAATGAACATCGTGCTCTCTCAAGAGGTGATTTTACAATGACAGCTTAACTGGGTTAGGTGCATATATACCATTCTCTGTTTGCTAGACTACAAATCAGCGGAGAGCGGAGAGTAAAGAAACAAGCTGAGCAGTGGTCTACACAAATAAAATTTGTCTCATAATATAATCATTCCTTATTACTATGAATAATATTGCTTGGCTTGTTTTAGGTTTAATTACTGTTGCGATCGCCCACAAACAAGCGATTTATCAATAGAACAAGCTCGTGTAGTCGCTGTTGTTCTACTGGTTATGTGCTAGTCGCTATCTAGATTTGAGATACTGGAAAGATAGCGAATGGATTGAAACCTCTAAACCTTTTGAGCGCCTTGAGCTACTATTCTCAACACCCCAATGCCTTCCCAATGGCTTACCTCAACGACCTGCGAGGAGAAATTCTGGCGTGCTCTTATCTGGCAATCAACAACCTCAACCGCGACTTCATTCGTACTAGGGGGTTTTCTGTGGTGTTTCAACGTTCAGAACTTGGGGAAGTGGAACGGCAATTTCCTTTCTTCAAGCCCTATCTAGAAAAAGCACTACAGCCCACCTGCAACGCTTTCTACCTCAATCCCCTACTGCTCCAAGAAGGCTCCCGCGTCGATCCACATATTGATCGCTCCCTGCGGTCTTACTGCAAAACCGTTGAGCCTCCCATGGCGGTAAGTGTGCTTTATGTGCAGGTGCCACCCGATCTCCAAGGCGGAGAGCTAGTGCTGCGCTCTCACAAACAGCGAGTTGGGCAGATCAAACCACAGGTTAACACACTACTGTATTTTCAAGGCGACCTGACCCATTCCGTCAATGCTGTTGAGACTACTGGGACTCGTCTAAGCTTGGTCTGCGAACAATACAGTCTGAGCGAAGCTGAACTGCGAGACATTCCCGCGTTCACAATCGAGTCTAGGGCAGTGAAAGCAAAACGAAGGTAGGTTGGATGTTCCAGAAAATTACCTATTAATGCGACTCACATCTGATCTCAGTTAATGAGGCACTCTGCCTGACCTAGTTATCAGGAATCTCTTCTGGATTATCTTCAAGAAAAACAACATCTTCATACAGCAAAGAAATAGGGCAACGGAAATCCACACTGCTCAAGTGAACCTCTAGTTCTGTTCCGTTAGCCGTTGTTTCTTCAAGTGAATAAGAAGTGAGTTCCCATTTTCTTTTCTCATTGAGTCGGTAGCATTCTACATTCATTTTGTCTGCCTCAATGAGAACATATTCTTTTAAGGTATCAATCCGACGATAATGCCTAAATTTCTTGCCGCGATCAAACGCCTCTGTACCAGGCGATAGCACTTCTACAATTAAACAGGGATGATAGATAACTTTACGCGCTCTTTGGTCTCGCGGATCGCAACTAACTACAGGAACAACAGCATTTTCAGCTTGAGCTGGTCAAGAAAAAAATATTCCGCTCAGCGTAGGAGTCATTATTAGGTATTTTGACAGGTATTAAACTTATCAATCAGAGAATTTACTTTGTCTGAAAGATATTTTGCACCATCTTTTTGTCTACACTTGCAGCCGCGCAGTCCAAATCCTCAACCTCGTTGGAGTCGAGTTGCCACCCTAGGGCACCAATATTTTCCTGCGCCTGCTGCACTGTCTTTGCTCCAGGGATGGGAATGCTTCCTTTACTGATGCACCAGTTGAGAGCTACTTGCGACATAGTCTTATTTCTTAATTCCGCGATTTTTCGTAAACATGCTAAAAGTGGACGGATTCCTGGTAACAGTCTCCTAAACAACAAACCTCGAATACCCTTCGGAAAAGGGCCTTTCTCAGAGTATTTTCCTGTTAACAGACCTAACGTAAGAGGGCTATAGGCAATCAGTTTTATTCCCAGCTCGTCGCAAACGTCTTTAAGCCCTAACTTAGTGACAGGATATGTAGACAGCAGCGAGTACTGAACTTGCAGAGTAGCGATGGGAACTCCTCGCTCAACAAACTTTTGATGCACGCGTTTGAGCTGTTTGGGCCCATAGTTGGATAGACCTACTCCCTTAACTAGTCCTTGCTCGTAAAGATCGGCAAGACCGTCTAAAAGCGGCCCTTCCTGCCAAGGAGCATAGTTTGCTGTAGACCAATGCATCTGCACTAGATCCACGTTTCTTCCTAAGCGCTTGGCGGACGATTTGCCAGCCGATACCATTGACTGGCGGGTTAATCTCCAGGGATAAGCAGCCAGCTTTGTGGCAATGCAAATATCGTCTTTACCTAAACCTAGATATTCCCTAGAGAATCGTCCTAGGAGGAGTTCGCTTTGCCCATTCAATCTCCCAGTTCCGTAAGAATCACCCGTATCAAACAAGGTGACGCCATTGCTTACGCAAAGGTCAAAAACAGCTTGCAACTGGTCATCCATGCTTTCGTCATATCCCCAGAGCAGTTGGTTGCCCCAGGCCCAAGTTCCGCAGCCCATAGTTGGGAGGGAAAGTTTTTGGCTGGTTTGCATCTTTTATATCCACACTGTAAGTGTTTATTTAGCCTTAAATTTGGCACTAGTGCTGTGTGAGTTTAGGAAAGGGGGCAGAGGACAGTCTAGCGCGATCGCCATCACACGCAACAGTTCAGATTCCTGAATTGTTACGGAATTATCCAACAATACTGTATGCGCACAAGCATCAGCGATTGCCTTTTCGTTACGGGCTTTGTCGTCAAGCCTCAGCAGGGAGCTTTTATCTGTCAGGATGGAATGAGGTGATTGACGGAAAGACGTTCAGCATGAATTACTGGTTAATGAAGTCGGAACCAGGTGTTTATAGCATTGCCGATCTTCAGCAGCAGGGGGAGACAATTTGGGATGGAGTGCGCAACTACCAAGCGCGGAATTTCCTCCGCGAAATGAATCTGGGAGACTTGGCCTTTTTCTATCACTCCAACATCACTCCTCCAGGTATTGTTGGGTTAATGCGCGTGGTTAAAACAAGCGTTGCCGACCCTACTCAATTTGACCCAAATAGCCCATACTACGATGCCAAATCAACTGCCCTTGCTCCTCGATGGCAAACGGTTGGAGTGGAGTTTGTGGAATCCTTTCCCAACCCGATCTTTCTGGAAACTCTCAAGCAAGAGTTTAGCGCTCAAGAACTTTGGGTAACCAGACGTGGTAATCGTCTCTCTGTCATGCCCGTAGAGGAGGTAGTCGCTTTGAAGATTTTAGCGATCGCTCGCTCCCTAAATGGTTCATGACTGATGGAGGACTGCTATATTTGGCCGCACTACCTATTTATCTGCTTTCCATAGCCCAAAACATGAAAATTGCCACTTGGAACGTCAACTCAATTCGCACCAGACTAGAGCATGTGGTGCAGTGGTTGCAGGATAATTCCATAGATGTGCTCTGCTTGCAAGAAACCAAGGTGGTGGACAAAGACTTTCCCCGTTCACCCTTTGAGCAACTAAATTATTATATCTACGCTGCCGGACAGAAATCCTACAACGGTGTTGCCATACTCAGCCGTTTGCCTCTAGAAGATGTCAACATCGGGTTTGCTCCTGTGCTGGGACGGGAGGATTTTGACGAACAAAAGCGGGCGATCGCTGGCGTTGTTGATGGCATCCGCATTGTTAACCTCTACGTTCCCAATGGCGCATCTGTAGGTAGCGATAAGTATGAATACAAACTCTCTTGGCTGAAAGTTCTGCACGAATACCTGCAAGCACTTTTAAAGCAACAGCCAGATGCTATGTGCATCTGCGGTGACTTCAACATTGCTCCAGAGGCCAAAGATATTCACGACCCAGTGAAGTTTCAAAATAGCATTATGGCCTCCGATCTAGAACGCCAAGCCTTACAGGAAATTCTCAAGCTAGGGCTGGCTGATGCCTTTCGTAAGTTCACCACCGAGGGAGGACACTTCAGCTGGTGGGATTATCGCGCTGGGGCATTTAGACGCAACCTGGGTTGGCGGATCGATCATCACTATCTGACGCCAAACTTGTACGAGCAAGCTCAAAGTTGTACAATCGACGTGCGCCCTCGAAAGCTAGATAAGCCCAGCGATCATGCCCCAGTCATTGTAGAGCTATTAAGATAAAGAATACACTTGAGGGGTTTAAATGAATTCTACCAATAATCCTGAATCCCTTTCAGGGAATAAAATTCTAGTAACTGGAGCAACTGGAGGACTGGGACGTCGGATTGTGCGGTTGCTCAGAGAGCGGGAGATGTCAGTGCGGGCGTTTGTCCGCCTCACCTCTCGCTATGGAGACCTGGAAAACCGGGGAGCCCAAATTTTTATTGGTGATTTGCGGCAAGACAAAGATATTCAAAAAGCTTGTCAGGGGGTGCAGTATATTATTAGTACCCACGGAGCTGAGAGAGATGCTCAGGCAATAGGTTACCGAGCTAATGTTGAACTGATCGACCAAGCTAAGGAAGCTGGTGTGCAGCATTTTGTTTTCATCTCAGTATTGGGAGTTGACCGGGGTTACGAGGATGCACCAGCTTTTAAGGCGAAGCGGGAAGTAGAGAAATACCTGCAAGCCAGTGGATTGAATTACACCATCCTACGCCCTTCGGGTTTTGCCTCGAATCTGCTACCCCTAGCAGAACGGTTCCGAGAAACAGGAATTTACCTGCTGATTGGTGACCCCAAAAGCCGTACTTCTATTGTCAGTACCGATGACCTAGCGCAGATCGCCGTGGATTCACTCACAGTTGAAGGTGCTAGGAATCAAGTTTTTCCTGTGGGCGGGCCAGATATTCTACAGCGCCAGGATATTCCGCGCATCTTTGGCCGCCTCTACAACCGGGAGCCAATTGTGATTAACCCGCCGTTGTTTGTGTTTGATGGACTGCGAAGTGCGGTGGGGCTTGTGAATCCCCAGGTTCAAAAAGCTTTAGGCACCCTCCGGGTATTACTGGATAATGAGTTTTTCTGCACACCAACTGAGATTCAAAACCTGGAGTCGCTTTATAATCTAAAATTAGAATCTTTGGAGAGTTTTCTGCGGCGCTACGGAAATACTGGATATTAGCCCGAGTTG
>CAZZWA010000228.1:4663-9700 GCA_964657555.1 uncultured Microcoleus sp. | reverse complement strand
AAATTAGCTGAAGCGGTGGTATAAAAGTTTCATTGGTGAGGATCAGTATAAAAATTTGTTAGCTTTGATCTGATGCTGAGTGCCGAAATTTTTAATTTTTACCTTGTATTAACTAAAGCTTATCAAATGCTTAACCTATATCCTTTAATCTCTATACCATTAAGAGCTAGGCATCTTATTAGGTGTAATGTACGCAAACAGGAAAGAGCAGCTTCAAGGAGTTGCAAGAAGGGCTAGTTCAAGAACTGGTCGAACTCATCGCTCAAATTTTTAGAGTGAATGTCTAAGCGAGCCCCTAGCTGGGTGTCTTGATGACTTTAATAGGTTTTTGCAACACAACCCGTCTATTTCGGTTCATCTCCTTTTCATTCGTAGAGTATATTACATGGAGTCATTAACGGCAGGCACTGGTTTTTTTCTAGTATTGGCTTTGGGTCTTGCACTCAGCTTTGAATTTGTTAATGGTTTTCACGATACTGCGAACGCAGTTGCTACGGTGATCTACACCCACACGCTGAAGCCAACCTACGCCGTCATTTGGTCGGGCTGTTGGAACCTATTAGGTGTGTTATTCTCGACTGGGGCCGTCGCTTTTGGCGTCATTGCGCTACTGCCTGTTGAGCTAGTACTTAATGTGGGATCAGGTGCAGGCTTCGCGATGGTGTTCGCTCTTCTGATATCTGCGATCATTTGGAACCTCGGAACCTGGTACTTGGGTCTGCCTGCATCAAGCTCACACACCCTAATTGGCTCGATCATGGGCGTTGGTTTAGCGAATTCACTGCTGTCAGCAAATCATGTTTTTGGGGAAGGGGTGAACTGGGCAAAGGCGCAGGAAGTCTTCACATCTTTGCTGGTTTCGCCAGTCGTCGGATTCTGCTGTGCCGCGCTGCTGCTGCTGCTCATGAAGGTGCTGATCAAACGGCCAGAGTTGTACAACGCGCCGGAGCCAGGGAAAGCACCGCCGCCTTGGATTCGGGCTTTGTTAATCCTCACCTGTACTGGTGTCAGCTTCGCTCACGGGTCGAATGACGGTCAAAAAGGTATGGGTCTGATCATGCTCATCCTGATCGGCATCCTTCCCGGTATCTATGCATTAGATCTGGGTGCTGATGCCGGAGCTATTAAAGGATTGTACACTTCGTCGCAATCTGCAATGGTCGTGCTTGACCAACAAGCGCGGGGAATTTCCCTACCAGGGCAAGAGGCAAACGATGAGCTGTCAGGGTTCCTCAAAACAACAGGCAAAGTCAGCGACAAAACCTTTGCAGCACTTGCTGCCAAGAATCATGCGATCGCAGACAAGCTTGCTGGCAAGACGAATTTCAACACTCTTTCCAATGAAGAGCGCCGTTCAGTACGAAGTGATATGTATCTCGTCGGTGAAAGCATTGCCAAGCTTTCCAAGCAGAACAAGTTTACCAATCCACAAGAAAAGGAAGCTCTTGCAGGCTACAAAACCCAGTTGGAGAAAGTGACCAAGTTCATTCCTAATTGGGTGAAATTTGCCGTTGCCTTGGCACTAGGTCTTGGCACAATGATTGGTTGGAAGCGGATCGTAGTCACAGTGGGTGAAAAAATCGGTAAAGATCACCTAACCTATGCTCAAGGTGCTTCAGCAGAGTTGGTAGCTATGGCAACAATTTTTGCCGCCGATCACGCTGGTTTGCCAGTTAGCACCACACACGTACTGTCTTCTGGTGTAGCAGGCACGATGGCAGCCAACCGCTCTGGGCTACAGATGGACACTCTCAGAAATCTGTTACTAGCCTGGGTGCTGACACTACCAGTGTGCGTACTGCTTGGTGCTGGCACCTTCGCTGCGGGCTTATACGTCGTCTTTGCTCTGGGACTGAAGTAGGATTGCCGCATTTGACGCTGAAAACTTTCCTTCTGTTCAATTCAAACGTGCCGCGCAGGATGCGCGGCACGTTTTTTCAGATCACGGATGTCAATTACCAGTTCAACTCCATTCACGAGGAGAAGAAGACGATTGAAATCCTCCGGTTCGGAAACGGCGAGCTAAATCGCTTGGATCTGGGGAGGCTTTCTCAGCTTCTTCTATAGTAATGCGACCCTCTAGCACTTGGTCGTAGAGCGACTGATTCATCAGACACATACCCTCAAGGCGGTCATCTTCTATCAACCGCAATGCTTCATCCTCTTGACCTTTGAGTAGAAAGTCCTGCATAGCAGGTGTGTTAATCAAGATTTCGTGGACTGCCGTACGACGATTGTCTGTAGTCGGGAGCAGGAGTTGAGCAATGACAGCTACCAGAGAATCGACAATCTGGATACGCATAGTATCTTGCTCATCAGCGCTGTAAAGGTTTAACAATCGATTGAGGGCATTAATCGCGTTGCGGGTGTGGAGGGTACCTAGAACTAAGTGTCCTGTTTGGGCCGCTTGCAGGGCTGTGTTAACCGTAATTTTGTCACGCATTTCCCCAATCAGAATCACATCAGGGTCTTCCCGCAGAACAGCCCGCAGAGCCTGGTAAAAGTCATGGGTGTGCAAACCGACTTCCCGTTGGCTAATTAAGCACTTTTGTGAGGGGTGAACGTATTCAATCGGGTCTTCAATGGTGACGACGTGCTTTGCTTCCGTCTCGTTCAGATGGCGAATCATCGCTGCCAGACTAGTCGATTTTCCCGAGCCTGTTGGGCCTGTGATCAGAACTAATCCTTGAGGTTTAGTGATAATGCTTTTGAGGACTTGCGGCAACCTTAACTCATCAATGGAGGGAATTTGCAGGGTAATCAACCGCAAAACCATCGCTGCTCCAGTCAAGGACTCAAAACAATTGACCCGGCAACGCAAGAAGCCAGGGTAGAAAATTGCTGTATCTAGCTCCTTTGTTTCTGCAAACTGTTTTCTCTGTGACGGGGTCAGAATTTCTTGAAGAAAATGTTCAAAAACCTCTGGTGCCACTTTGGTATAGCCCTCAGATAGTACCATCTGACCTCGAATCCGAAATCTGGGAACTTGCCCGACTCGAATATGAATATCAGATGCTTTCCGATCATGGGCATCTTTAACCATCTGCTTAACACTATTGGCAGGAGTAGCCTGAGTAGGTTGTCCTGCATGTGTCTGCGATGGTGGGGGTGGTAGTGGCATAGATGGTTGAGCCTTAGACCGAAGCGTGGAACCCTCCATCTTCTTTTCTCCTGTAACTCAGGGTCAATGACAACGGATAACTAGGTCAGTAAACATAAAACTCAGTCAAGCCGAGTTTTATAAATTCTGTAAAGACATCCGCAAAGGTACTAAAATTCTAATCAATCTACCGACATCTATGATAAATTTCTAGTTTTTATTTAACTAAATTTTCTACATCCTATCACGGAAAGTCGGCAGGGAAGTTCCCGTGCTTCTATCGGGAGGAAGAGCCGCCGCCCGCCGACTTCGGTAATGGATAATAAGTAATTGGTTTTTTACCAAATTACCCGCGATCGCGAAAACCCCAGACCTTTAAGTAGAGAATGAGTTTAAGACAATTGGATAATTAAGGCTCTGGTCAAGAAATAATAGTTGACAAGCAAGACACAATATGTAGCATGTACATTTAGTAGCTTCAGTTGTCTAACAAACTCGCTGATCGTCTACCCAATTCTCCAAAAATGTTATTTCTGCCCGCGCTAAGAACCTAACTCTTATACATGTGCGTTAGCTTAAGATAAGATATTGCATTATTCTCCGTAGACTTCAGCTATTAGCCCGGAGGTTTAAACCATTGGCAGGCTGACAATGTAGGTGCAAGTCTAAGTTGGTGTAGATGGGCAACCTGTAGAGTTTTTTAATTTCTAATCAATAATTAAAATTCGCCCTTCTCCTGTGTTCATCTGGGAAAAGAGCGAATTTTGTTTATACGTTGTCTGTTAAAAGCGATTAAACCATTCTTTATGGGTATGTTATTTGGGGTTAAGGCACATAACTATTGTGTTGATTTATCCTTTGAATTCAATTTTTGTTCTTTAGCTTGCATATTCTTAATTTTCTGCCACATTTTAAGCGCTAGAGTTGTTTGTTCCGCAGTCAATGGCGGAACTTTTCCCCCTCCCCATAATTGTTGTAACTCTTTCTGAACAATGTCCTGAGTTTCTTTGGACATATAACTGTACCTCACTAATTAAGTGTAAACACACTAGGTAAAGTAATGTCTCTTTGTTAGCTTATACAATGCCTTTAGGAGTAAAACGCCTTAATTTTATAAAGCTTTAAGTATTTAGTTTTTATTAAGCTAAACAATACCGCTCGTCTAATGAAATTTGGCGGTCTGGATAGTTGATATTTTGTTATTTTTACTCAAGCTTTACATTTCATACCACATTTTTGAAAAATTACACCTTCCCTAAGGAGTAAGAAGATAGAGAAGATGCCTAAAATTTTTCAACCGTCAATATCCTATTTAAAACTCATCCCCCGACTTTTATACGAAGGATGAGCTTAACATCAATTAGCTTAATCAGGCGAGATACAGTTGTTAAGGCTCTATATAATCCTGCCAATCAAGCACACATTAGTTCCCTCTACAGAGCAGCACTACGGGTAAATATATTCCAAACAAAAACAGCAATGATTGCACCAATTACAGCAATAGCAATGCCAGGAATACTCAGAGTAGCTGCGGATAGAGCCAGATGTCCTGTCTGTAAGAAAACACCTAAGCTACCGCCAACGAAAGCTCCAATGATGCCTAGTAAGATTGTGGAAAAAATGCCGCCACCACGGGCTTGAGGATCGACAGCCTTAGCGATCGCTCCAGCAATTAAACCCAACACAACCCAAGCAATAATGTTCATTTTTTTAGTTTTTTAAACGTTTTTTTGACAATTACAATTTATCAAAACCAACAAGCTTACCCCATCTCCCCCACGAAGTAACTCTGAAAACCCTTAAGGAATAGTTGAATAGCTTTGCTCTTCCCTTAAGTGGGGGAGGGCAGGGAAAGCAGAGAAGACTGAGATAGTAATTAGTTGAGCGCACTTCCGGTTTGAGAGTTATCATCGCTTGAGTAAGAAGATGACCTGTCT
>CAZZWA010000228.1:0-4563 GCA_964657555.1 uncultured Microcoleus sp. | reverse complement strand
CTAGTTCAACCTCCAGCTCTGACTCACATGTTCATTCCTCAAAGATTTTGGGCAATACCTCTGCTCTGTGGGCCAATCCTGCTAGTCTTATTCACCAAATCAGCACCGTCTTCAGTGCAGCTAGCAAAGCCATCAGCAATGCCTTCGCCTTCACCTAAACAAGCCAGCGATCGCACAATAACTGCATGGCAGCAGCCTACAAGCAAAAGCCAGGTGACAACAAGCCCTTCTCCCAGTCCTACTTCAAGTCTTGCTACCCCAAATCCTCATCCGCACCATGCTAGAGAGACACCACCTCCTCAGGCACCTCCAGATATGGAAATGCGGATTGCCCTTGCCAAGGACGCTAAAACCATCCTGCTAGCCACCTCCACAACAGGTGTCATCAAAGATGAAACAGGGCAGTCATTAAGATCGCTGTCAGCTGGTGTGGGATTCTATACTCAGCCAGTCGGAGGCAAGATTCATATAGGTTCTTGGAAGTCTCCCACCTCTATATGGATTGAGGCGACCGAGGGCGGCTATATCTATGTAAATAAACACTGGTACAGAGGCAAAGTGCGATTGATTAATCTAGGAGGAACCCTCTTAGCTGTCAATCATGTTTACTTAGAGGATTATCTGTATAGCGTGGTTGGCAGCGAGATGTGGTCAGACTGGCCACTGGAAGCGCTGAAAGCTCAAGCTGTCGCTGCCCGATCTTACGCGCTAGCTCGTTACATCGAACCTGTTAGCCCTTTTTACCAAATGGGTGCAACGGAAGCTTGGCAAGTCTATAAAGGCTTAGATGGCGAAGCTAGCAGCACCCATGCAGCAGTCAATCAAACAGCAGGGCAATTTCTCAGTCTCAAGGGTGCCGTTGTTGATGCCTGGTATGCTGACTCAGACAAGCTAGTTGTCAAAGCGCATGGTGGTCGAGGGATGAGTCAACAAGGAGCTTATAAGTTGGCAAAAGAGATGGGATACGATTATCTGCGTATTCTTGGATACTACTACCCCGGCTCTGGCTTAACGCGATTTCAGGTTAGACAACCAGGAGCTTAAAAACTAATGACTACCATTGATGATGGCTTTGTACACTTGCAGACAATTTTGGCAGACTCGCCTGTTGGCGAAGTCTTACCTGCGATCGCGGCAATTAACCTACCGGACTGGTGGCTGGCTGGTGGTGCAGTACGAAACACCGTTTGGCGATCGCTGTTTGGGCCAAGTTGCCAGTTGGTGATCAAAGATTTTGATATTGCCTTCTTTGATGCTGTGGGAGATAGATCTCAGGAATTAGCTGCCAAAGTGACTCTAGAATCTCAGTATCCTAACCACAAGTTCGATGTGAAAAATCAGGCCAGTTTCGCTCACTGGCGTCCCGGTCGAAGACCTTACATCAGCACAACAGACGGAATAGCAGATTGGCTGCACACAGCGACTACTGTGGGAGTACGGCTAGATACAGACGGGCAGTGGCAATTTTTTGCACCCTACGGTCTAGACGATCTGTGGGGTGGCATCGCCCGACCGACTCCTGCTCACACTCACAACCAGGATGCTGAAAGCAAGGCGGCTTCTTTTCTAGAAAAGTGTTCGAGCTTGCATTTGGCATCAGTCTGATTGGCTTAGTACCTAGAATTTAGGTTGTGTTGGCTCGTGTGGGCTCGCACCCTGATAATAAAGCAATTTCATATCCAAAATTGTCAGAGCTGACCAACGCGAGAGTAAACTATTTTCGGTGCCAACATGAAGACACAGACCGGGAGCAAAACTAAAGCCACAGTCTGGGTGGTGGAGAATGGCAAGGCACAGTCTCGCTCAGATCAGATAGCGACTGAGGAACCCTTAGAAATTCGCATTATTCACCCGCATCACACCTTTGCCAGTCTCTCCCATGAGGGAGGAAGACAACGAGCAGTTTTTACTCTGGCTGTCACCATGCGATCGCCTGGGGCTGACTTTGATCTTGTTGCTGGCTTCCTCTACAGCGAAGGAGTTGTGAAGAGTCGCGCAGATATCCGCCGTATGAGCTATTGTGTAGACTCAGAGGTAGACGGTGAGCAGCGCTACAACATTGTGAACGTGGAACTGGACTCAGCGCTGAGTCTCGATCTACAGCCTCTGGAACGCCATTTCTTCACGACGAGTGCTTGTGGAGTCTGTGGTAAGGCTAGCCTTGAGTCGCTGCGCCTGCGGGGTTGCCCAGTGATTCCGCATGGCCCAGAAGTTGCACCTGAGGTGATTTACACTCTACCTGATAAGTTGCGCTCAGCGCAGAAAGTCTTTACAGCCACGGGAGGACTTCATGCTGCGGCGCTTTTTGACACTCAAGGACAGTTGTTGTCCCTGCGAGAGGATGTCGGGCGACACAATGCTCTGGATAAATTGCTCGGCTCAGCTTTTCTTAATGACCAGATGCCATTGAGCGATCGCATTGTGATGGTCAGTGGACGCTCTAGTTTTGAAATATTGCAGAAGTGTCTGGCTGCTGGAGTGCCGATCGTGTGTGCTGTTTCCGCTCCCAGCAGTTTAGCAGTATTTCTGGCTCAAGAATTTGGCATCACCTTGGTGGGATTCCTACGCGGGGAACGGTTCAATGTCTATGCTGGGCTAGAGCGGATACGCACTGCAACAGTTTTGTAACTTGTAGTTTAATCTACAAGCTTAGAGCTGCTTGTTTAATAGGTTCAAGCAAATCTAAGGGCACATGCAGCATATTCAACGTACTGCGGTCTGTGTCTTTAAAGTTGGAACTAGGGCCATGATAGTCACTGCCACCAGTCATGAGCAAGCCATACTGGGCGCACAGATTCTTGAGCTTTTGCATCTGGATTGGAGTGTGGTTGGGATGGAAAACCTCAACTCCCATCAAACCAGCCGCGACTAATTCCTCAAGCACATCCTCAACAGCACCACCCCGGAACAGATAGGGATGCGCCCACACTGGTACTGCACCGCAGCTACGTAATAAGTGAATGCCATCTATGCTAGAGAACTTCTCGTAATGCACGTAGGCAGGTCGGTCATCACCTAAGAAACGATCAAAAGCTTCGCTTGAGGACTGGACGTAACCAGCGCTTACTAGTGCCGTAGCAATATGAGGACGTCCTGGTGCCATAGCTCCCTCCAACTCAGGTAACTGAATTGGATAGCCCAATTCTGCCAATTTTGCCACCATCTGATGGGCGCGGCGTCTGCGTCCCTGCAAACGCTCATGCAAAGGGTCGCGCAGCTTGATTGGGTCAGGGTAAAAGCCCAAGATATGCAGGGAGCGATCATTGTGAACGGTGCTGAGTTCTAAGCCCGGAACAATTTCTAAATTATGGGGTTTAGCAGCAGCAAAAGCTTCATCCCAACCGGAGAGAGTATCGTGATCGGTGATAGCAAGAGCCCGGACTCCCGCACTAACCGCAGCATTGACAAGTTCAGTAGGGGTGAGAGTGCCGTCAGAGTAAGTAGTATGACAGTGAAGTTCTAGCATTCTTCAATTGTCGCTTATTTTACCGATGTCGATTGCTGTTGAGGGTCAGATTGCTCGGTAAGCTGAGCCAAAATTTAGCGATGGAATATTTATTGCCTGTCTGTGGGGTTAAGCTTTGACATAGCTAGTAAAATACTAAGAACGCTCAAGGAGAAACAGCCGGTTTGTGTTTGAACGGTTTGAGTCTTGCTCTGGCTATTCGGCAGTCGTGAGTAAGGAGGAATTGGCAAAGAATAATTACAACTGCAAGCCACTATGCCGATAATGCACCACAACTGGAACCTCTGGATGTAAAGGCGCATTTATTAGAGAGGATTCCGAAGGCTGAATTAGAGGCAAAGCGATCGCTTTTAGCAGTGCCGACGAGAAGCCCCGCTCTGTACCCTAAGATCAGAGTCAGGATGATAGAGAATTGGTAACTGATGTCAGAAGTAGTCCAGCTCAATCAGTTTCGCTTGATGTCCCGATATAATTCGTGGGTAAACGGGCAGATTTACAACATTGCAGCATCTCTTTGTGAAGAAGAACGACAACGCGATCTCAAAGCATTTTTTCGCTCTGTCCACGGTACGCTAAATCATCTCCTTTTGACTGACCGAATCTGGTTGGGAAGATTTGCCACTAGCACATGCAGCGAGTTTAAAGCGTTGCAGGGAGCAAAGTGTGTTTTAAAATGTGAGTCATTAAGTCAGGAACTGTACTCTAACTTTACAGAACTTCGTGCTGAACGCGCAGAAACAGATACAGTTCTGGAGACATGGATGCAAGAGCTTGAACCAGAGATGCTAATGACTCCGATGCGGTATCGCAGCTTTTCTAAAGGACAGGAACGAGAACATCCTCTGTGGTTTGCGATCGCTCACCTTTTTAACCACCAAACGCACCATCGCGGCCAAGTGACGACGCTATTTAACCAGCTTGGACGAGATTATGGCGTGACGGATTTTCTCGCAATGTATGAACTAGTAGTCCGCCAAAGCAACTTTGACGAGTAGAAAAAGGGGGTGATGGGTGTAGGTATTCCCCTTGTCCCCCTGTCCCCAAATCTATCTCAACCAGTCAATTTTCGGTTGGTGATCTACTAGTGGGAGAGCCCT
>CAZZWA010000227.1:0-9766 GCA_964657555.1 uncultured Microcoleus sp. | reverse complement strand
CCTCCCCTTACTAAGGGGAGGGGTGTACTCCATGAACTTGCAATCTGCTGTAAATATAATTTGGGGATAGTGGAGAGTCCCCCGCTCAAGCCTCAGGTGACAGAACATTGCTTACACCAACTGACAGACCAACAATGTCACTGAGCAGGCTATTTGTCCAGTAGTGTGATGGCGACGCATTAGTTTTGGTGCGAGAGAGCCAAGCTAGAAGTCTTTTTTCAGCTTGCTCAAGTGAGACTTTCAGCTTTTGGCGTACTAGTACCCATGCTGCCACCAAGCGGTTGCGCTCAACACCTACAACTAAAGAGAGCGAGTTGTAATTATATAACTACAGGCAGAGAGCCTTAGTAATTTTGTACTAGACAGTATCTCTTTCGGCGGATATTGCCAATTATGCACGAAAGAATTTCAGTGAAAAGTCTACCATTTTACTGAGAGATTCTGGGAATGCTAGATATGCGGCTGAGGCTAAAGCGCCGACGTTTCGGTCAGTTGGTAGTTGTAAGCACAGCAATGGCTGCGCTAGAAAAGTTTGCTAAGAGTGGGTTGGCACAAGTTAGTTCCAATCCTGAGAGTTCGGCAGCACAGATGCCCGAAACTGGCAGCGTCCCTGTGACACTGAACATCAATGGTGAGAAACACACTCTCAATATTGAACCACGCGTGACATTGCTTGACGCACTGCGCGAACGGATTGGGCTGACAGGTACGAAAAAGGGTTGTGATCACGGACAGTGCGGTGCTTGCACCGTACTGGTAAACGGCAGGCGCATCAACTCCTGCCTGTCGCTGGCAATTATGCACGCAGGCAAATCGATTACCACTGTGGAAGGGTTGGCTAAGGACAACCAACTCCATCCCATGCAAGAGGCTTTCATCACCCATGACGCTTTTCAGTGCGGCTACTGCACCCCTGGTCAGATTGTCTCTGCCGTGGGTTTGTTGGGTGAAGAATGCGGAGCTTCCGATGCAGAAGTTAGGGAATGCATGAGTGGCAACATCTGCCGTTGTGGCGCTTATCCCAATATCGTCGCCGCCGTTCAGGAAGTCAGAAAGGGAAGAAAAACAGATGCATCCGTTTAGTTATAGCCAAGCTGTGGATGAGAAGGGTGCCGTCGTCGCAGTCACTCCTGAGTCGCAAGCTGTATTTCTCGCTGGCGGTACTAGCCTGATCGATTTGATCAAGCTAGGCGTGCAGCAGCCAAACCAACTTGTTGACATCAACTCTCTCCCCTTAGCAAAAATAGAGACCCGAGGAGATGGTGTACGGATTGGCGCACTAGTAAGCAACAGCGAGCTTGCTCACAATCGGATGATCCGCGATCGCTATCCTGTGCTTTCCCAAGCGTTGCTCTCTGGTGCCTCGCCTCAGTTGCGCAATATGGCAACTGTCGGTGGTAATCTGATGCAGCGCACCCGTTGCTATTACTTCCGCGATCCAGCGACACCATGCAACAAGCGGGAACCAGGTTCAGGCTGTCCGGCAATTGATGGCTACAATCGCATCCATGCTATCCTTGGGGGGAGTAAAAACTGTATTGCGACTCACCCCTCCGATATGTGCGTGGCCCTAGTAGCCCTAGATGCCATTGTGCAGATACACGGCCCTAAAGGAGAGCGCAGCATTCCCATCACGGACTTTCACTTGCTCCCTGGCGACCATCCAGAACGAGAAACAGTGTTGGAACAGGGGGAGCTGATCGTAGCTGTGGATCTGCCCGCCTCACCGTTTGCGGCGCGCTCTCACTATCTTAAAGTCCGAGATCGCGCCTCTTATGCCTTTGCCTTGACCTCTGTTGCCGCAGCCTTTGACATTCAAAGCGGCGTAATTCACTCAGCGCGCATTGCTCTAGGCGGTGTGGGAACAAAGCCGTGGCGGGCAAACGAGGCAGAAAAAGTGCTGGTGGGCAAATCACCAAGCGAGGCAACTTACAAGGCAGCAGCAGATGCCGCCTTACAAGGAGCTGAACCCCACAAATACAATGGGTTTAAAGTTGAACTGACGAAACGCACTGTCATCCGGGCGCTAGCAGCGGTAGGAGGTATGGCATGAGTAAAAATAATGGCAGCATGGGGCTGGGGACGGAGGGACAAGAAGGAGCAGGGGGAGCACCACTTCGCTCGGAAAGCAGAGGGAGAACAGAGCAAGGGGAGAATATTTACAAAGACAGTCTGACGGCAAACGCTTCCCCTATCCCCCCTGCGGCCTCTTCTTCTCAATTATTTACGACGAAAGTTGTTGGCAAGCCGCTGAATCGGGTAGATGGACACCTGAAGGTGACTGGTGGCGCACGCTACTCGGCTGAGATTCCTGTGAAAAACCTCGTCTACGGTGTGACGATTCAGAGTGCGATCGCCAAAGGTAAAATTGCCCAAATTGATACCCGCGCTGCCGAGAAGGTACCAGGGGTACTCGCTGCGATCACCCACCTCAATGCACCGAAGCTTTCTGGGGAGACAACCGCAGGCGGCGGCAGGCATCTTCTCTTGCTGCAAGACAACATCGTGCGCTACAGTCGCCAGCACATCGGCATTGTGGTTGCTGAGACTTTGGAGAGTGCAAATTATGCTGCCTCCCTCGTTAAAGTCCAGTATGATCGGGAGCAGCCGACTACCGAACTGGAGGCTAATCGAGGGAACGCTTACCCACCTGCCAGCAAACTTCCCAGAAATGAGCCGATTGACTCGTCTCGCGGTAATCTGGCTGAGGGACTCGACCAAGCTGCTGTGCGGATTGAGCAAACTTACATCACTCCTGTCGAGAACCACAATCCCATGGAGCCGCATGCAACAATCGCGGTATGGGATGGCGATCGCCTAACACTTTACGATGCGACCCAAGGAGTTTTCCAAGCACAGCGCAAAGTTGCTGGCGCATTTGGGATTCCACCCTCGAATGTGCGGGTTATCTCCTACTTCGTTGGAGGTGGGTTTGGCTGCAAGGGTTCTGTCTGGTCTCACGTTGTCTTGACTGCTATGGCGGCACGGCAAGTTGGTCGGCCTGTCAAGCTAGCGTTGTCCCGCCAGCAGATGTTTGGCCCCGTCGGTTTCCGACCGCAGACCATCCAGCAAGTCATCTTGGGTGCGACTGGCGACGGCAAGCTCACAGCAATTCGGCACACAGGCATGTCACAGACCTCGACCTTCGATGAGTTCGTCGAACCCTTCAGTAAGGCAACGCGGATGCTCTACGCCTGCCCCAATGTGGAAACGGCGCACCGCCTAGTCCCCCTTGATGCTGGCACTCCGACATTCATGCGTGCGCCAGGGGAGGCATCGGGCACATTTGCCCTAGAATCGGCGATAGACGAACTGGCCTATGCTCTCAAAATAGATCCTATCGAGCTGCGCCTGCGCAATTACGCGGATGTCGATCCAGATAAAAACCTTCCCTGGTCGAGCAAGTCCCTTAAAGAGTGCTACAGGCTTGGCGCAGAACGCTTCGGCTGGCAGAAGCGCACTGCTGAACCTCGTTCGATGCGCGATGGCAGATACCTTGTGGGTTGGGGAATGGCTACCGCCACGTACCCAACCAACCGTGGGTCAGCCTCGGCTGTGGCACGGCTGATGGCTGACGGTACAGCGGTGGTGCAAGCTGGCTCGCAGGACATCGGCACCGGGACTTATACTGTTATGACCCAGGTTGCTGCCGAGATCTTCGGTCTGCCGATTGAGAAGATCCGCTTCGAGCTGGGTGATACCAATATGCCAGAGACGCCAGTTTCTGGTGGCTCCCAGACAGCAGCTAGTGTTGGTTCGGCTGTGCATCTGGCGGCAGTAGCGGTTCAGAACAAAGTCCTACAGTTGGCGCTGGCAGATAAAGCATCGCCGCTCTATGGAGCGAATGAACAAGATATCGCTGCCCTAGATGGAGGCTTCCTCCTCAAGGGTAACTCCAAAGGCGAGACCTACGGAGCGATTCTGGCGCGGCATGGTATGAAGATGATTGAAGCACGGGCAGACGCAAAGCCGGGGGACGAGAAAGAAAAGTTTTCCATGCATGCGTTCGGAGCCCAGTTTGCCGAAGTGCTTGTCGATCCTGACTTGGGAGAAGTGCGGCTGTCGCGCTTCGTCGGGACTTATGGAGTAGGCCGCCTCCTCAACGCCAAAACGGCTCGCAGCCAGTTGCTAGGCGGTATCGTGTACGGAATCGGCATGGCGATGATGGAACACACGGTAACAGACCACAACTTGGGGCGCATCGTTAACGCCGATCTGGCCGAGTATCACGTACCTGTTAACGCGGACGTTCCTGCCATTGATGTGTCCTTTGTAGATGAGCAAGATCCGCACGTCAACCCTCTGGGAGTTAAAGGCATTGGTGAGATTGGGATTACAGGCGCTGCCGCCGCGATCGCCAACGCCGTCTATCATGCGACAGGCAAGCGCATTCGCGATTTACCAATCACGCTCGATAAGGTGCTCTGAAGAGAGACAAGGGGGATTTGGCAACACTCCTCTCTCCCTCGTCAGTTCATTTGGCAGCGAATTGCTCAGTTCACAGCTAAGAAGGTTCAGCTAATTAAATGTTCTACAGGGATTCTTGTTGAGCAACATAGACCATGAGTATTACTGGGGGCGGGGCGTCGCGACGAAGTCCGCGTCAGCGTTACCCCCTGTAACGCTCTGTTTTCCTCCCCACCTAACCTGATGGTACAGGTGGGGTTTCCAACGGAGTTTTTGATGAAAGAGTTACAGGCAATTATTGAAGCAGTTGAGCAGATCGAACAATGCGACCAGACAGCCGCCCTTGCCACTGTTGTTAAGGTGAGTGGTTCAACTTATCGGCAACCCGGTGCCCGCATGCTGATAACTTCAGATGGTCAAACGGTGGGTTCTATCAGTGGTGGCTGTCTGGAGAGTGATGTTGCCCAAAAAGCACAGAGGGTAATCGCTACAGAGGAAACTATAGTGGTGCAATACGATACAACGGACGAGACTGACATAGTTTTTGGCGTTGGTCTTGGCTGTCGTGGAGTCGTACACGTACTGATTGAATACATAAAGCCACTGTCTGCAAATAGCCACATGGCATTTTTGGCAGAGTGTCTGCATGGCCGTCAGATCGGAGCGATCGCGACTGTGTTCTCCATAGCAGGACAAGTGACGACCCAGATCGGAGACCGTCTCATGCTGCAACAGGACGGTCAGGTAACTAATAATATCCAAGATCCTGAGCTTGCTGTAGGCATACTTGAGGATGCTGGGGAAGTACTGCAAGAAAGTCGTTCGGCAGTCAAGGCATACCAGTTAGCTAATGGCAGTGCCGAAGTTCTCATCGAAGCAATCCAGCCGCCAGTACCGCTAGTCGTATTTGGTGCAGGCCACGACGCCATGCCATTGGTACGCATTGCCAAGGAGTTAGGGTGGCACGTAACGGTGGTTGATAGCCGACCTGCCTATGCAACCCTAGACCGTTTTCCTGTGGCCGATGCCGTCATTCTCTGCCGTCCAGAAGCCTTGGCTGAGCGCGTTCCTTTGAGCGATCGCACTGTAGCTACAGTCATGACCCATAACTACCTCTACGATCTCAAACTCCTGGAAATCCTCTTACCATTACCTTTGCGATACATAGGTATGCTTGGCCCGAAGAGCAGAACTGAACGATTGCTTCAGGCGCTGCAAAACGAAGGGGCGATCAATACCGACCAGTATCTGAGCCGATTATATGGGCCAGTGGGAATCGATATCGGAGCTGACACTCCCGAAGCAATTGCACTGGCAATATTAGCTGAGATTCAGGCCGTTCTTGCCAACCGTTCAGGCGGGTTTTTAAGAGACAGAAAAGGGCCGATTCACGAGCAAAAGGGATTAGAACAAAAGGCAAAATGGCTTCAGCCACTAAACTCAAAGAGGGCAATATGTCAACTGTCGGTACTGTAATTCTCGCCGCCGGTGCATCGACTCGTATGGGTACGCCCAAACAACTGTTGCCCTATCAGGGGAGTAACCTTCTTGCCCATACAGTGAAAGCTGCCCTTACCTCAGTATGCCGACCTATCATCGTTGTTCTGGGAGCGCACGCCCAACAAATTATGCAGGAAATCAGCCAATTCCCAGTACAAGTCATAGAAAACCGACAGTGGAGTGAGGGTATGGGCTCTTCTATTCGGACTGGTATGAATACGCTGAATGCTGTGCCTGAAAGCATTGATGCAGTCGTGCTAATGCTTTGCGATCAGCCTTTCATCTCTTGCAAAATTATCAATAAAATCGTAGATGTCTACTATTCAACAAACAAGCCAATTGTTGCAGCAGAGTATTCAGGAACATTTGGCGTGCCAGCTTTGTTCAGCCACACTTTCTTTTCAGAACTCGCGACTCTAGAATGTATGGAAGGAGCAAAACAAGTCATTGCAAAACATAGCAGAGATGTCTTTTGTGTTCCCTTCTCACAAGGTGCTATTGACATTGATACACCCCAGGATTACGAGCAGCTGATGGCAGCCTGCGGCAAGCGCTTGTTGAGGTTAAAAATAGATCAACAGAAATACGCCAACAATTAACACAGTGAACTGGGCGATGAGAAAAGGTCTGTCTAGCCGTATAACTCGCTCATAGTCTTCTTGTTTGCCACTGTTCGCCCAGCCAGCAGTGATGATCGTTTCGATAATGGCAGCAATGATCAAAAGGTACGACAAGGCGTAGATTTTATCTAGCAAAACCAGATAACCTACTTCCGGCAATGTGTCGGAATAAGACTGCTGCAAGAATACAGTGGTGAGCAAAGCAGTCGAAGACATGGAGGTGCGGGCATCAACATAGCTTGGATGTAGCAGCAGAGCACACCAACTGGAAACTAGGACAATGACTAGGGGCAGTAACAACTTCCAGATGAAATAATTTATGGGTCGCGAGATTAATAGCTGATACTGTAGAGATGAGTAAGGAAGATTTCCTTTGGTGTTAGATTTTTCACCAAATTTAGTAGAATATTCATGCAGCAAACTTTCTATTTTCCATGTGGCGATGTTCCATCCAGGGAGCGCTAGGGTATCAGCAAAACCAGAATCTATTCTATCTGCTACATAAACAAGATCATTATAGGTATAGATAGAGTTTTCAATGACTATCTCCAAATGTTGCTCATCCAGAGGATATTTGGTGAGAGTAAAAGGCACAAAAAAGCGACCTTCCACCCGCATGACTTGGTAAAAGCTGCCATCTGATTGCTTTTGAGGCTCTTCGTAGGCTTTTTGCATGCTCATGCCCCATTCCTCAACTGCATTAGGAAATTCTAGGCTGGCGATCGGGTCGAGATCGCCTTTCCATTTGAACCAAATATAAGTATCAACATAGTAGGTATTGTTGGCTACATCGAGTTCATAGAGGTTGACTGGATAAAAGCCAGTTTCTACCTTCTGGGCTGTAGTAGGAATCTCAGTTAAAGGCTTCAGGTGTGCTGTTTTTACCTGCGGCTGAGTGGGGAAGAATTGAGGTAATGCCATTTGAAGAAAAATGACCAAAGCCGCTAAACAAAGAATGGGAATGAGAAGTATAGGGAATTTACCTGCAAAACTAAGAAATCGTGTGACTAATTGCATCCGTTCACTCTAATAGGTCAGATTTAAACTCAACTTTATCATAGAGGTTAAGTAAAGAAATTTGAAACAGAACAAAGGTTAGTGAATTGCTAATGTCAAGCACAACGTTTCGTCGTTGTTATTACTGTTGTAAGATTATTGAGTATTTTGTAAAGGTGTTTTCTGTTAATGCCAATTTTACAGTATATTAATTTTGCCTGTGTTGTTATTTAAACCTAATACAATAAAGTTTTCTAATCTACTTTCTTTATTTAAAAATTTATTGTGAGAAACACTCGATTCACATTCTCACATTTAGTCTTTCGATAGATGAATTTAATAGGACTCTAATGGTTCACCCCTGAGGGTGAAAGTGTTCGCCTATGATAGCTGTTAGCACAGTACCTACAAAAATCTAGAGAGCTTATTCTGTCCGATTGACTAGGACAAAGGAGTTGTTCGGCAAGCATCTCTCTTGCTGTTGCGGGGTTTCAGGGCTTGCAGTAAAAAATTTAGAGCCCAAGCAAGAGCCCTCTAGCGTCTCGCTACCACCGTATCCGAGGGAATTACTCTAAAGCTACCAAGAGCAACCGAGAAATCGCTTATAAAATACCCTCTAGAATGGGGCTTACATATATGCACTTATGCTAAGAATTGTGGTTTATACATAGGTGTTCAACTGAATTTCAGCTCATGCGGTAAAAGAACAATTAGTCTGTTACAAAATTTACAAAAAATGAAACAGAGAATTCCTCTAGCCTGGTTACAACTCTCACAAGAGAAAGCCCGAATGTTGACTGCTATAGCTGGCATCAGTTTTGCAGATGTACTAATGTCTTTACAGATGGGGTTTCGAACTGCTCTACTTGATGGTGCTGTGCAATTTCACAAGAGTTTGCAGGGAGAGATTGTGTTAATCAATAGTCGCTACGGCTCTTTAACTTCATTAGACCGCTTTTCGGAACGACGCCTTTATCAAGCACTCGGCTTCACTGGTGTGCAGTCAGTTACCCCAATTTATCTTGACTTCATCCAGTGGAAAAATCCTCAGAAAAAAACTACCTGGAGTATTTTTGCTATTGGCTTAAAACCTGAGGATAAAGCGATTAATCTAGCTGGGGTTCAAGAGAATTTAGAAAGTTTGAAAACTCCAGATACTGTTTTGTTTGATAGTGATTCCCGTAAAGAGTTTGGATTAATTGCTGAGCAATACAACGAGGGAAACTCCGTGACAACAGAAGTAGGAAATCATAAAATTAGTGTAGGAGGTTTGTTTAAACTAGGGACATCTTTTGGTATCACTGGCAATATTATTATGAGTGACGTTAACTTCCTGCGACTGTTTGGGGTAAAACGTCAAAAAGGATTAATTGATATTGGACTGATTAAACTAGATCCGGGTGCCGATAAAAATCAAGTCTTGATAAATCTTAGAACAATACTACCTCATGACGTTAAGGTATTGTCAAAGCAGGAGTTTATTGAACAAGAAAAAAACTATTGGAATACCAGAACGCCTATGGGATATGTATTCAATTTCGGTATATTCATTGGCTTTAGCGTGGGAGCAGCAAGTGCTTACCAGATTCTTGATAGTGATATTGCCGAACATTTGTCAGAGTATGCTACTTTAAAAGCAATAGGTTTTAAAAATCGTTATTTACTTACTATTGTTCTTGAGGAAGCTTTGATTTTAGCAGTTCTAGGATTTGTGCCGGGTACTTTGCTCTCACTAGGGTTATATCAGCTGATTCGGCAGGCAACACTTTTGCCTATGGTGATGACTTTAGGAAAAGCGATATCAGTGCTGATTTTAACAACTGTGATGTGCTTGATATCAGCAGCACTCTCCATCAGGAGATTAGAATCTGCTGACCCTGCTGATATTTTCTAACTATCTTATGAAAAGATTTATTTTATAGATGTACTCAAAATCATGTTATTGTGAGAGTTAGTTTGACTCATAGATAGCTTACTTCGAGAAGTTCGGTTCCACAATTTCTGGCCAATGCGCAAAATTGCGCCTCACCCAATCCATACCAACTTCATTATTTAGCTTGATTTTCTGAGGCGCATTCGGGTAAATCTTCCGCAGAATATCAGCATCTTGTTCGACGATAACTTTGGCGAAGTTGAGAAACTTCTTTCCTAGAACCTTGAATGCAGGGTTTTTAAGTAGTCCGTACATCAGTATATAAGTTCGTGTCTGAGTTTTAGATTCCGGCACAAACAGGTGGATTTGC
>CAZZWA010000226.1:0-9815 GCA_964657555.1 uncultured Microcoleus sp. | reverse complement strand
GTCTATAAGCTTCAAAAAAATGGCTAACTTCTTTCCTGACTAGAGAAGTTTTTCTCTGAAAATCATGTACGACAAAATCGTAATTATCAAGTTTTTGGTAAACATGGTCTAAAGGCTGGAAAACTAGAGTATCAGCATCAAAATATACAAACTTATCGAAACTGCCGTCAAAAGCACAGTACCTCCTATGCATGCCTAAAGAGTTAGTTTTCTTGTTCAGCGGTACTTCAAAGGGAAAATTATAATATATATTGTGAAGTTTTTTGATAAAATTTGTCCATTTTTCTAGAGAATTTTTATCTTCAAATAAAAAAACATTTTTTCTCTTGGCAATCTCTTTCTCCACTAATTCCGTATTGTGATCGTAAGGAATGATGCAAACTGGTATTTCCTTGCTAAAGTTAGCATGTATGCTATTTAGCAAAGCTACAACTAGGTCGTAAACATGATCGTTAGCTAAGGTGTATATACCTATATTCATGACATTTGATGTTTATTTTTTGCAAAACTTGATATTTACAGTTAAGTACAGTCAAATGGTGAAACTTTTTGTGTAACTAACAGCACAAGTATAACATTGATAACACGACTGCGATCTGGCAAATTTTGACAAACTCTTAACAGAAGAATTCACGAAAGCGGCGGTCAGCCCTATCCCGGCTCTTCGTGCCGCTAGGCTTTTCTTGAAGCGCGCGTCAGTGCTATTCGTGAGGAGGACAAGATTGCCCGCCCCGTCACTTTGGTAAGTGGTAATGGGTAAATTACTACTTACCAAAATCCCCATCCCCTTGTAGCTTGGGGATTTTAAATAGCGATTGTGTGAAAAAAATCTGTGTTATCATTCTCTATGAGAACTGCATTAGGCAGAACATAGAATTGTTATACAAAAAATCTGAAAAAAGCGTCCAGATTACATGGATGGAATTTGCACCCTCGCTAATGACCGGGTTTACGACCAACTCATTGCCTTACTCAATAGTATTGAGGCGCTCCTGGGGCACCAGATGCCTGTCTGTGTCTATCCCTATAATGAGCGGACAGAGTTGATTGCTGCTGAAATCGCTCGACGACCCAACGTGCATCTTTACGACGATCAAGAGTCGATGCAACGTTGGGATCAGTTTTTTCGGGATGTCTGGGATACTCATCCCACTGCCCATCAACGTTGGAGCGAGATGGCAACGGCTCCCTATCACCGATTCGGTACTCATCGCCGCTTCTGCGCCTTTGACGGCCCATTTGATCGCTTTCTCTATATGGATGCGGACACTCTAGTCCAAGGACCAGTGGAGCCAATTTTTGCGCAACTCAATGACAACGACTGGGTGGTTTATGACTTTCAGCATACTGATCCTACTCATGTGTATGATGTCTCCTCTAAGAAGCTAACAGAGGTCTTTAGCCCAGAACGGATCGAATCAGAAATATTTTGTTCTGGATTGTATGCCTCGAAAAAGGGCGTATTTGATCAGGATAGGAGAGATTGGCTCCTGTCAAAACTTCGAGAAGGTGAGGCAGAGATCTTATATATTATGTCAGCCGATCAGCCTATTTTAAACTACATGGTAATGAGAACAGGAATATCTAGTTGTAATTTGGCGTTACATTTACCTAAAGATGAAACAACAGGCTGTTGTGTAACTTCTACTCATTTTGAGGAACGAGACTATATCTTATATGACAAAGGTCAGCAACTAACATACATCCACTATATTGGACTCTCTTCTCAATTGTTTGCTCAGGTCTGTGCTGGAGAAAATATCGATTTTCCCTATCGCGAGCTATTTTTGCATTACCGCTATCTTCACGAACCTGAGAAAAAACCAAAGTTTACTACCAAACTCAAGCAATATAATCAGCCTCCTAGTTTGGGAATGCGAGTTTTAAGGAAATTAGGATTAACCCGTTAAGGAGCTAGTTATGAGCCGTGGAATTTATATAACTGCAAATAATAAAGTGATTGAGCAGGCGATCGCTTTACTCAATAGTATCCGCTTACACGATGCCGAAATCCCCATCGTCATGATTCCCTATGACGATCAATATCAAGATATCGCCTCGCTTCTGAGCAAGTCTTACGGCGTACAGGTTTATGAAGATCTGGAGTTTATAGAACGGCTTTCTCAACGGTTGCAGCAAACTTTTGGTGAGAAATTTTTTGCAAGACCCAATCAATTTCGCAAACAAGCCTGTTGGTTTGGGCCTTTCGATGAGTTTCTTTATATAGACACAGATATTGTCGTTTTTGAGAAAATTGCTGATAATCTAAACTATTTTGTTGATTACGATTTTCTGTGCTGTGATTATCAGTACAAAGGAGGTATAAAAAATGTTTTTACTCCCAAAGTTATAGAAGATAACATATTTAGTAAAAATGAGCTACAAGATATTTTTAATGGAGGATTTTGGGCGTCTAAAAAAAATTTGGTTTCTGAAGAGATTTTATATGAAACCTTTACAGAATGTGCTTCTCATCCCGAATACTTTGACTTCTCCCAAAAAACATCAGACCAGCCAATTATCAACTACATGCTCTTGAAACGCATCCCCCGAAGATTTAATATTGCCCGCCGAGCGGGGGGAGCGCCTGGAAATTGGGCAGGAAGTCCGCAGTTCCAGACTCAAGGCCATCGACTCATTGACCCAACGGTCGCTCAACCCTTGCAATACTTACACTGGGCAGGTATTCGCATCGAGCCTGGGTGTCCGTACTGGGATATCTGGAAACACTACCGCTATCTCAATGCCACCGAACCATCTGAGTTATCATCCCAAAATTCAGCTCCTCCAGGTCTATGGCAAAGGATTGTAGATAAAGTCAAAAGTAAACTTTGATTAACAAGTTTGCGGCGGGCAAAAAATTAGAACTTTGCCTCCCATGCTGCCTCAAAGAATTCCCGCTCGCATAACATCGCGTAGCGATAGGTCGATTGTACTGATGGCGTAGGACTGGCGTATCGTTCAGTTAAACTTTCCAGCTTTTGAGCCAGCTGCTCGAACTCTGGGCTGCTGTAAGTGCGAATCCAGTCGGCATATTGGTGATCGGCAATACCCCGAACGGCCAGTTGCTGAGCGATGAAAACATACAGACGCATACAGGGAGACATGGCGGCGCTGATCGTACCGACGTCAAATCCCCAAGCTGTCGCTAGCAGGAAGTCAGTATAGCGGCGTGTAGCTGGTGCCGGTTCAATAGTCGCTAAGTCTACTCCCCAACCAGCAGCATACCCTTCATGGAGGCGACGTTCCTCTAGAACTCCACTTGCCAAGGTGTGGAAAGCATTAAATCCTGAGTAGTCAGGAGCCTTAGCCGCTGCTAGACTGTAGGCGCGAGCAAAGGCTTCTAAGAAAAAAGCATCTTGCCCCACATAAAAGGCAAAGCGTTGCTGGGGCAATGTGCCGGTGGCAATGCCTTGAACAAAGGGATGCTCAAGGCAACTCTGCACCAAGTCTTTGTTGGTATGCCATAAGTCATTGGTAATTGTCATGAGTATGTTTTACTTGCATCTTGACACCAAGCTTGACTTTATCCATTAGCTTAGTCAATGACAACTTGCTCAGCAATTTAAAATTAGAAAATTCTATAGTGTTAAGCATTCTAGCTGTTTGCTAAAGATAAATTCAATGTGCCACAGATCACTAAGTGCAACTTAGTATCAACTCGCCCTAAAATCTAAGCAGTAGCACTAGATTTTCGCTAGCTTATGCCTTCCAGTCTTGGTAGTTTGAAGTGGAAACTACGCTTGACAGCAATATTAAGGTTTTGGATGAGGCACCTTTTTTACAGAGGTAGCTGACTTATAGTTTGAGTTGCGGTTTGTTGCAACTGTACTCCTAACGGTATCGTGGTGGTAGTTGGTTCGCTTAGTCCTAGAAACAGTTTGAGCGAGAATGTCAGAGTGATAGCAAGCAGCAATTTTTCAAACATCTTAAACTCCCCTTCGTCCACATAAGTCACTTGCACTTACAGTGGTATTCTTCACTAGTATTCATCTGTTTTCCGGAAGATTTTGTGAGCGCAAGCTTTAGAAGAAAGTGATAATATTTTTACTGTTTTGTGATATGTGTCACTGAAGATGAGAGGGGGAAGCAGGCGAAGGAAGAACAATACTTCTCCTGCATACATTTCGATGCCGAAAGTTACGAAAAATTGTTCAAAAAGCCAGAAGCTGTAGCAGAACCGCAGCAGCAGAACCCAGGAAGTTCAGGAAATCCGACCCACCACTTTTGTGCGGAGGTTTCCGAGCGTCTTCCATCCCTTTGATAAAGTTCTGTGCTGTCTGAAAGCCCTTGGAACTTCCTTGGGCTGTAAAAAGTTGTGCTGATGTCTGAGCATCCACAGTGGCTCCTCTCTCATCTCCGAGCCGATAGCGAGCCAGTCCGCGACCTAGGTAAGCACCAGCAAATTCCGGTTTGAGAACCAGTGCCTGATTGAAATAATCTATTGCTCCCCTATAATTTCCGTTTTCAGCTTCTACCATTGCCCATTGGTAGAAGTCCTCAGGGCTACCAGCGTTTTCGGGAATTCCCAGTGCCCCCTCAACAAAAGCATTTTTTAGGTTAACACCAACCAAAATTGCATTAGTTAAATAGGCACCTCTCAGATCAGCCCCGCTCAGATTAGCACCAGTTAGATTAGCACCATATAGAGAAGCACTACTCAGGTTGGCACCACTAAGGTTAGCTCCCATTAAGTTGGCGCGACTGAGATTAGCACGACTCAAGTTAGCACCACTCAGCTTGCTACCTGACAGATCAGCCAAGACTAGCCCTGCATCACTCAGTTCGCACTTCTGGCATTCTTTTGTTGACAGCAGCTGTCTGGTATGTTGGATGTTTTCAGCTTTTGCAGGAGCAGCGAGGCAGGTTGTAGTTAATAGGGCTGCAAGGCTCAAGATTCTGAGTTTCATGTTGTTAACCTCTCAATCAGGCGATCGCGTTCAAGTCCTCTCCCAAGTTTTCCCCATCTCCAATCCCCAGTCGATAATTTCGACTCAATGGAGGGTACCTCAAAATCTGCATGATACCACTTCCCCTAGATTAGGCTACAAATTAGCCAGGAAAGCAGGGGGAGAAAATCAAAACCGTACCACTAGACTGGAGTCAATGTCTTTTAGCTTGGCACAGCCACTCAAAGCCATTGCTAAATCAAGCTCATCCCGCAACAGTTCGAGTACGTGGCAGGCACCAGCCTCTCCCCCTACAGCTAATCCCCACAATATAGGACGTCCCACAAGTACAGCTTTTGCCCCTAGTGCTAAGGCTTTAAGGATGTCTGTGCCGCGACGAATGCCACCATCCACAAGTATTTCCGCTCGATCTCCCACCGCTGCCGCCACTTCACTCAGAGCATCAATAGATGCGATCGCCCCATCAAGTTGTCTGCCCCCATGATTAGAAATAATTACGGCTTTGGCTCCATGTTCTACAGCCCGAACCGCATCATCTCCCCTTAAAATCCCTTTTACCACCAATGGCAGAGGCGACAGAGATTGCAACCATTCCAACTCTGCCCAAGTTAGAGCTGGGTTAAGCTGCTCCAAAAAGTAAGCAAACAAACCCGATTCACCTGGTTTATAGGGGATTGCCAAATCTGTCAACATGACTAAATTAGCCAGTTCCATCTCTGATGGCAGAACGAACTGATTGCGTTTATCTCTCTCCCGACGCCCTAGCACCGGAGCATCGACTGTGAGACAAAGGGCTTGAAATCCCGCAGCATGGGCGCGTTCTACTAAAGCGCGGGTGAGAGCGCGATCACGATGCATATACAGTTGAAACCACTGGGGAGTGTGATTCCTAACACTGGCGACTGCTTCTATACTCTTTGTTGCCAGCGTACTCAGCACCATCACAGTTCCCGATTGAGCCGCAGCTTTGGCAGTGGCAACTTCTCCCTCTGGATCGGCCAAACACTGGAAAGCCATAGGAGCGATGAGAATAGGTGACTGGAGGGATTGACCGAGGATAGTCGTGCTTAAGTCGCGCTGACTCACATCTACCAACATCCGTGGACGGAGTTTGAACCGCTTAAAAGCAGCACGGTTGTCCCGCAGTGTCATCTCATCCCAAGCTCCACTGGCATAATAATCCAGCGCCATCTGAGATAGATGTTCTGTGGCTAGGGTTTCATATTCAAAAAGATTAATCGGTTTAGCAGGAGTAGTCATAAAGGTGGTGGTATGTGGTAAGTGAATAGCCACCTTTTAATTGCCAATCCTACTTAATACCTCTGTCTAGCTATATAAGTAAGTAGGCGTGGATATATGGTGTGATTGCGAAGCGTTACTGAAGCAATGATTTTGAAAGAAAGGCGATTGTTACTAGTGCAGCTTGGCAGAAATAAACCATCAGTTTCCTCTCCCGCGCTGTCGCGCCGCTAATGCTAGAGTCCCCTTGTCCCCCTCCTTTTATTGAAGTGGTGGAAAACTTTTGCCGTCATGTACTAGTAGTCCGCCAAGGCAACTTTGAGGAGTAGCGAAATGGGGTGATGGGTGTGGGGATTCCCCTCGTCCCCTCGTCCCCAAATAGATCTCAACCAGTCAATTTTCAGTTGATGATCTACTAGGCTGCTTGACTACTTACTGACAGTACCATCAGGCATAGTTGCACCACCGAGGTTGGCACCTGTCAAGACAGTTTGATTCAAATTAGCGCTGCTGAGGTTAGCATGACCAAGATTGGCACCCCTCAAATCCGCACCGCTCAAGTTGGCACCGCTAAGATTGGCATTAGCGAGATTGGCACCGCTCAAGTTGGCACTGCTTAAATTAACACCACTCAGGTTGGTATGACTGAGATCTGCACCACCTAAGTTAGCGTTACACAGGTTTCTTCCGCGTAAGTCAGACCCACGAAAATTGGTGCCACCCAGGTTCTCTCCTAGCTGGTTTATCTGGCAGGACTTAGGTGTGGCAATCTGCGGTTCTATAGTTCTCACTGTTACAGCCTGTGGTTCTAATCTTCTCACTATCAAGAACATCACAGCCCCACTCAAGACAGCCCCCAGAGTAAGCGCTAAAGCGAGGAGAAAGAGCGATCGCTGGCGCTGTTGGTGCTGTGGCTGCTGAACCTCGATTTGCCGTGATTGAATCTGGGCGATCGCCTGTTGAATAAACTCTGGGGGAATTGGTTTCTCAGCTCTTACTTGCATCTGATCTTCTGGAGAATCGTGAACCTTCTGGGCATACAATTGAGCTGCAAGCGAAAAGACTTCTGGATCAACTTCTTTTTGCATTTGAGTTTCAGGGTCGTTCGCGGGACAAATTAAACACTGATGTCTTAATTGTGACATCCTCCCACACTAACCGTCAGGCCAGTAATGGGAACTTGAATTACAAGCTCCAACTCAAGAGTGGGTGAGGCAGTTGACTAACATGTGGCCTATAAATTCCCCTTCTTCCTCCTGAGTCCCTTCCTGCGGTAGTCTAGATTTAGTGACTTTATATGCTGCTCTGCTACTGCATCCTTTATGTCTCCTACTGTTTCCAGTCCTGCCCGTCCCATTCGCATCGGTTCCCGTAAAAGCCAACTTGCGCTGATTCAGACCTACTGGGTGCAAGAGCAACTCCAGAAGCGCTTCCCCGATTGCACCTTTGAAGTGCATACCATGGCGACTCAGGGAGACAAAATTCTGGATGTCGCTTTAGCCAAGATTGGCGATAAGGGACTGTTCACCAAGGAACTGGAACTGGGAATGCTCAACAACGAGACAGACTTTGCCGTTCATTCCCTTAAAGATCTGCCAACTCGATTACCAGAAGGGTTGATTTTAGGATGCGTCACGGAAAGAGAAAATCCAGCTGATGCCCTGGTAGTGCATGAAAAGCACAAAGATAAGCAACTTGACACGCTACCTGAAGGTGCCGTAATCGGTACATCCTCCCTGCGGCGGCTGGCACAATTGCGCCACCACTTCCCCCACCTAGCCTTTAAAGATGTTCGGGGCAACCTGAACACGCGACTGGCAAAACTGGATAATGGTGAGTACGATGCGCTGATTTTAGCTGTAGCTGGGTTGCAGCGATTGGGAATGGGCGATCGCGTTCATCAGGTTATCCCGCCTGAAGTTTCTCTCCATGCCGTTGGACAAGGAGCCTTAGGCATCGAATGTCGTGCTAACGACCCAGAAATCCTAGAGTTAATCAAGGCACTAGAGCATCAACCAACTGCTCAACGTTGCTATGCAGAAAGAGCTTTCTTACGAGAACTTGAAGGTGGTTGTCAAGTACCCATAGGCGTCAATACACAGATTGATGCAGACACTCTCACCCTAACCGGGATAGTTGCTAGCGTGGATGGTCAGAGACTAGTGAAAGATACTGTCACTGGTGCAGTGAGTGATGCAGAAAATCTGGGGCACGAACTCGCACAGCGCTTGCGACAACAAGGAGCACAAGCAATCCTAGAAGAGATTTTTGCCGAAGTTGGACGGGAGCATTAGACTTTTTAGATTTTAGATTGGGAATTAGTCTTTGGCTGGGCGATCGCAGGGGCTTTTCCTCTAACAGCATAAATTGAGCTGCCCAGTCTCTAGTGCATGCAATCTTGAGGCAAAGGGAAGTGTCCACTAAGGGAACCCAAACTAAATAATCATCCTCTTGTTATGGCTGCTCTTAGTCCTTAAATACCAAGAACTAATGACGAACCCACAAAGGATATCTATGTCTGTTGAGTTCCCTAAGTTTTTCCCTTTTCCCATTGCCCAACATCTCTGTTGAAACTGCACTAGTCCTCACTTGCTATCTTCCTACTCGACCAGTACTAACATATCGTTCTAAACTCACTAAAGAACGATTGTAGTTTAAAATGGCGCTGACCAGATTTCCTTCAGCTGTGGTAAGAGCGGCTTCTGCATTAATCACATCGGTTTGAGTGCCTACACCTGCTTGGAATCGCAATCGTGCTAGACGAAGGGATTCCCTGGCCTGTTCTAAAGCAAGTCTAGCTGTCTGAATATTTGCCGAGTTAGATTGCAAGTTGTAAAAAGCTTGTTCTACCGCAAAGCGTATCTGGTCGCGGGTGTTAGAAAAGTTAGTTTCAGCGATCGCAATGTTGGCTTCAGCTTGCGCTGCCCTAGATCTTGCTGCTCCCGCATCAAACAAAAGCAATGAAGCAGTGGCTTGCAAAGAGTAACCATTGCCGAACGGGCCGATGTTGCTAAAGCTGGTGATGTCATTACTTTGCAAATTGTATCTGGCAGAGAGATTGACTTGAGGTTTTAGGGCAGCAAGAGCGATAATTCTCTGCTGCCGATAGAAGTTCCGTTGTGCCAATTGCTGTTGCAACTCAGCACGATTTTGATAGGCTTGCACAATACTCTCTTCCAAGGAGAGTTTCCAAAGACCTGCTATTTCCACTGGGTCTGCCGCTACAAGATCCACCACCTGAGCAACATTTAACTCTTGAGCTAACTGACGACGGGCAATGAGCTGCTGGCCTACATCCCTAGTCAGGGCTTGCTGATCATTAGCTAGCGTTACCTCAGCCTGTAGTGTATCGAAGCGGGTACCAAGACCAGCTTGTTCTAAAGCTATAGCATCCCGTAAACTCGCCTGGGCATTTGCTACAGCAGACTGGTCGATCCTTACTTGTTCATCTGCGGCTTGCAACGAGTAGTAATCATTGGCAACATCTAAGCGTAATTGTTCAAGCTGGCTCTCTACAGACAGCTCGCTGTTGCGTACTTGCTCCTCAGCTGCACGTATGCTAGCAGTTCGTTGACCACCTGTAAAAAGATTGTAACTTAGTGTCACAGAAGCTGTGGCGGCTGTGGTTATTGAGCTGTTCAGCGACCCAAGATTAGTATTTGTGCC
>CAZZWA010000225.1:5154-9819 GCA_964657555.1 uncultured Microcoleus sp. | reverse complement strand
TTTACAGTAAAATTGTGAATTCACAAGACACAAAAATGTTATTTCAAAAGTCATTATCTTTACGTATAAGTAGGTACTTATAAATGAACGTTGTTAAGATTGCTAATAGCTAATAGCAGTGATGTAATCAGCGGGTTTTCCCGCGCTTACTAGCTTAGGGTTTGATTTTAAATTGGAGCAAAGCGACTTTAATGACCCCTCCTCTAAATCGGATTCTGTTTGTAGAAGACGATCCTGATATTCAAACTGTAGCTCGCCTAGGCTTAAACGCTGTAGGTGGTTTCATAGTAGAAATTTGCAGTTCCGGACGTCAGGCAGTTGAAGCAGCACCAACCTTCAGCCCCGACCTGATTTTACTAGATGTGATGATGCCCGGTATGGATGGGATTACTACTCTCAAAGCCTTGCGGGAACTCCCACCAACTGCTAACACGCCAGTAATTTTCTTGACTGCTAAGGTGCAAACTCATGAAGTCGCCTTCTATAAGGAACTTGGCGTTCTGGACGTGATTGCCAAGCCATTCGATCCAATGACTCTGTCTACAACCCTTAATTACATCTGGTTTCAGTACCATGCTTGACACGCTTCAGAATACACAAGAACAGCTAAATGCCTTACGTCGTGCTTATACGCTACAATTACCAGAGCGCAGCACGCAAATTGAAGCAGTTTGGAATCAGTTCCTTCTCAATCAAGCAGATGAAAGGTTGCTAGCAACTTTGCACAATCTGACACACCGTTTAGCTGGCTCTAGTGCAACATTTGGTTTTCTTGGGCTGGGGGATATTGCCCGGACGCTAGAACTGTTTTTTAAAGCGATTTTGGAAGGCAAAGCTCATCCTAATGTCGAACAGCAAGCCCAAGTTAACGTTCTCCTAACAGCACTGAAACAGGCTTGTGCTGCACCCACTCCCATCACTGATACCCTAGAAATTATAGATGGAAAAAACACCCCTTTAGTAGAATCTGAATTGGATAATCGACTGATTTTTTTGGTTGAAGATGATTTGTATCTGGCGAAAGATTTGGCACTGCAAATCAATTGTTTTGGCTATGAAGTTCGGATCTTTAACCAATTCTCTGAACTTGAGAGGGCTGTAGCTAAAGAGCCACCAGCAGCAGCGATCGTGGATGTCGTTTTTCCGGAAAACGGCTTGAGAGAGCCAGAAGCAATTGCTAATATTCAGCGAGGTCGCGCTCAACCCCTCCCAGTTCTGTTTATTTCAGAAAGAAGCGATTTAACAGCTCGCTTGCAGGCGGTTCGGGTAGGGGGAAAAGCTTATTTCCCCAAGCCAATTAACGTTGGAGAGTTAATTGATGCCCTCGATTCACTAACGGCGCGGCAAGTCCCAGAACCATATCGCATTTTGATTGTTGATGATGACGCTCCCTTAGCAGCTTATTATGCTTTGACTTTGGAGCAGGCGGGCATGACTACTGTGGTGGTGACAGATCCTCTGCAAATCATGTCACCGCTAACTGAGTTTAGACCCGACCTAATTTTAATGGATATGTATATGCCGGGTTGCGACGGCTTGGAACTAGCAGATGTGATCCGCCAGCAATCCGCCTATGTAGGCATTCCAATTGTGTTTCTCTCTAGGGAAACTGATTTTAACAAGCAACTGGCAGCGATTCAAAGGGGGGGAGACGACTTTATCACTAAGCCGATTCAACCGCGACATCTGATTGCCTCAGTGATGCCGCGAGTTCAGCGATCGCGTCTTTTATGCTCCCTGATGGTTCGCGATAGCCTGACTGGCCTGCTTAACCATACAACAACTAAAGAGAAACTCGTTATTGAACTAAAACGGGCTAGCCGAAGAACAACCCGTCTGGCATTTGCTATGATTGACATCGATTATTTTAAGTCAGTCAACGATACCTATGGTCACCTGACTGGCGATCGCGTGCTGAAAAGTCTATCCCGTCTCTTGCAGCAGCGTCTGCGGCAATCCGATATTATTGGCCGTTATGGTGGGGAAGAGTTTGCCGTTATTCTCCCAGATACAGATGGCCCAACTGCCGTCCAAGTCCTCAACCAAATCCGCGAAGGGTTTGCGCAAGTTCGGCAGCAGGCTGAAGGGGTGGAGTTTTCTGTCACTTTTAGCTGCGGCATTGCTATCTATCCTGACAAGCAAAACACAACACAGCTTAATGAAGCCGCAGATAGGGCTTTGTATGAAGCAAAACGAAGAGGACGCAACCAAGTTGTGCTAGCCAAATAAGCAGGAAGTGTAGACACTGCAAGGCTTTGCTCTTTTTGTCTGCCCATAGTAGTCAGTAGAGAGCGCCATCGCCACGCCTAGCCTCAAACCCGTCAGAATCTGGCTCTCTGTGGGGGCTACGTGTTAACCCCAAGCTCTCTCTCCCATATGCTGCAACACGGTTGTTTGACAGCGCCAAATATCCTGATCTTTAAGTGTAAATTTGACTATAATTATAGTCTAATGACACAGAAACCTAACTTCACTTTAGTTTTCGCTGCTGAAGTTGTCGCTCACCTGCGGGCAATCGACAAAAAGTATCACAGAATTTTGTGTCAATTGAACGGAGTAGGTCAGTTATTTATGCACTCACTGCACTAAAGCTGATTCTTAATGAGTTGCTGGGCATCTGCCGAAGTCCGCACTGGGATGATCTCAAAATGACCGAGATCGCTCCAAGCTTTAATCCAGATATCGAACAAAGATGGATCATCAGTACGCATGAGTTGAAAGCACCTGAAGTAGTCAAGGTCTACCCAACTGTCTACATATTCAAGACCAGGTGGTAATTGACGACCCAGATCGCGGGCGCGGCGGTAGATATCAACAGCCGCACCTGCGTTGAAGTATTCAATGACCATGTAAAGCATTGACTTTGACCGCAACAACTTTCGTTAGCTTAACGTGCTGATAGCTTGAGGAGAATGTCAGAATTAAGACTAAGAGCTGAAATCACATTAAGAGGGTCTCACAAGCATAGTTAGGGAACTACAAGAAATAAATTATCCAATTCCTGCATCTAACACAGGTATCAAGTTCTGATTCCCCTGCTCCCCTGCCTCCCCTGCTCCCCCTGCTTCCTCAAGATTGGATATTTTTTTTATTTGGAAGTTCCTTATGCCTCTACCCATTGTCGCTATCATCGGACGCCCCAACGTGGGCAAATCCACACTCGTCAATCGCCTCGCCGGAGTCAACGATGCTATTGTGCATAATGAACCAGGGGTGACGCGCGATCGCACTTATCTCCCGGCCTTCTGGGGAGACCGAGAATTTATGGTCGTCGATACCGGCGGCTTGGTGTTTGATGATGACACCGAGTTTTTACCCCAGATTCGGGAACAGGCAATGACAGCCCTCTCCGAAGCAAGTGCAGCCATGTTTGTGGTAGATGGTCAGACAGGGCCAACCGCAGCAGATGAAGCGATCGCCGAATGGCTGCGTCAACAACCTGTGCCAACTCTGCTTACCGTCAATAAATGCGAGTCACCAGAACAAGGTTTAACTCAAGCTGCCCAGTTTTGGGAGCTGGGGTTAGGCGAACCCTTTCCCGTCTCTAGCATTCACGGCAGCGGTACTGGTGAGTTACTAGATCATCTCACTACCTACTTACCGCGTGTAGGGGAAATCCCCGAAACAAATGAAATTAAAGTAGCGATCGTTGGACGCCCTAACGTAGGTAAGTCCAGTTTGCTCAACGCCTTTGTGGGTGAGAAACGGGCAATTGTCAGTCCCATCTCTGGGACTACCCGCGATGCGATCGATACTGTCGTAGAACGAAACGGCCAAATCTACCGCTTAATTGATACTGCCGGTATTCGCAAAAAGAAAAATGTTGAGTATGGCCCCGAATTTTTTGGGATTAATCGCGCCTTCAAAGCCATTCGCCGCTCAGATGTGGTGTTGCTTGTCATAGACGCTATTGATGGTGTTACCGAGCAAGACCAAAAATTGGCTGGACGAATTGAGGAAGAAGGTAGAGCTTGTATCATCGTCGTCAACAAGTGGGACGCTGTTGAAAAGGACTCTTACACGATTTACGAACACGAAAAAACTCTGAAAGAGCGGCTGCATTTTATCGATTGGGCAGAAACGATTTTTGCCAGCGCCCTAACTGGTCAGCGGGTAGATAAGATTCTGGATTTAGTGAACAGAGCATCTAGCGAACACAAACGCCGGGTGACTACAGCGGTAATTAATGAAGTTATCCAAGAAGCAGTCACTTGGCGCTCTCCCTCAGCCAGCCGTCAGGGGCGTCAGGGAAAAATCTACTATGGTACTCAAGTCAAAAGCGAACCACCTACAATTGCCTTATTTGTCAACGATTCCAAACGTTTCAATGATAACTACCGCCGATATGTAGAGCGGCAATTCCGACAACAACTCGGCTTTACTGGGACGCCATTGCGATTTTTGTGGAGGGGTAAAAAAGCTCGTGAGGTGGAAGGTGGTCAAAGCACTGCCAATCGAGCTACCCGCGTATGAATTTTAGATTTGGGATGTGTGTTATTGGATTTGGGACTTCAGATGAAAAGCATCTCAGATTCAATAGTTTACTCTTGTAAGAGATGTCTGCTCGGCATTTTGGTTAAACATCTACTAGGGAGTCGGTCAAGTAATCAAGATTGACAAATTAACTATTCTATGTGGCTACGGAAAATCCGTGAATTTCTACCT
>CAZZWA010000225.1:0-5054 GCA_964657555.1 uncultured Microcoleus sp. | reverse complement strand
AAAATTAAGTTGACAGACCACTACTTCCACCAGCCTTAGCCCTCAATCCAAGCTCTAAAATCTAAAATTAAACTGCCCAATCTAAAATCTAAAATTAAACGATGGATCTGCTGCGCTCGGTTCCTCTAGGGCTATACCTCGAACAACCAATCACCTGGCTGCATCAGTTAGATCCCAGAGTGAAAATAGCCTGGTTAATCAGCTTTCTGGTGATTCCTGTCCTAGCCAATCCCTACTGGCGCTTAGGGGTAGCCGCTGTGCTAGTTGTTATTACTTTCACTTCCTCTATTCCCTGGCGTGTGTGGCGTCAGCAAATGGGCTGGTTGCTAATGTTGAGTTTTTTTGTATTTGCACTAACTACGCTTGCCCCTGATGGATTGCCATCTAACATTCAACCGAGGCTTCCAAGCACTAATGACGATCCAGCCTTCATCCAGCAACCAGCTGCTAAGACAGGGGGTAGGCACACGAGTACAACCCCTACTACTGAAAATTATTTATTCAACACCTCAGAATACCATTATGTGCTGTTTCAGCAGGGGCCATTTAGAATCACTCGCAAGTCCCTGGAGCTAGCAATCAGCACCAGCACTTTGCTATTTACTTTGATTTACAGCACAAATCTGTACCTACTTACAACTGCTCCCGAGGAAATTACCGCAGGTATCGAGAGCTTGATGGCACCTTTAAGAGCTTTTAAGTGGCCAGTGACAGAAATTGCCTTGACGTTGACCCTATCACTGCGGTTCATTCCTCTGGTCTTGGAAGAAGTGCAAAATCTGGTTCGTTCAGTGTGGACGCGAGCAATTAACTGGAAAAAGCTAGGCGTTCGCAAAAGCCTTCAGGTTTGGTTGATGATCGTTGAGCGACTGTTAGAAAATCTGCTCCTGCGAGCCGAGCAAATTGCCAGTGCCATGACAGTGAGAGGCTTCACCAGTCCCGATCAACACCGCGTCCAGTGGCATCAGTTGCGTCTTAAGTCGGGCGACTGGCTAGCCTTGACGAGTTTAGTCATATTGTGGGGCGCACGGTTGGTTTGGGGTTGGGAGGTATAGAGGACAAGCGAGGGGTTTTCTAGCTAAGCGTGAATTCCGGTTTTGCTCGGTCAGCTCTTAACCATTGTCCCCATTTTGTGCTTTTTGATAGTTCCCCAAAACTGCTGATCGCGCTAAAATTTGATGAGGTACGTCCCGAGTTCTCCAATTAAGTTGTCGATTCAGAACACCACTTTATGATCCACGAAGTTTTCATGCCCGCCCTCAGTTCCACCATGACCGAAGGCAAGATTGTTTCCTGGGTCAAATCGCCAGGGGACAAAGTGGAGAAAGGTGAAACGGTGGTGGTTGTCGAGTCAGACAAGGCTGATATGGACGTAGAGTCTTTCTATGAAGGCTTTCTCGCCACGATTATTGTGCCTGCTGGCGAAGCCGCTCCCGTTGGTGCGGCGATCGCTCTGTTAGCAGAAACCGAAGCCGAACTTGAGACAGCTCAGCAACAAGGCAGCTCTAAAACTGTTGCCCCATCAACTGCAACATCAGTTGCCGCCCCAGCCAGCGTCACCGCAGCGCCACCAGTAACCACTGCTGTAATAGCTGAGTCATCCAACGGCTCTAACCACCAGGAAGGGCGAATCGTGGTTTCACCCCGTGCCCGGAAGTTGGCTAAGGAACTGAAAGTCGATTTGAATACCCTTAAAGGTAGTGGCCCCCACGGTCGAATTGTGGCAGAAGATGTGGAGGCAGTTACTAACAAGAGCAAACAATCAGCAGGAAAAGCATCCACCCCAATCACACCACCTACTGCACCACCTGTACCTGTGCCAGCTGCCTCAGCAGTTAAGAGTGCGGTGCCACCCACAACACCTGCTCCATCTGCCGTCCCCCTCGGTCAAGTAGTACCCCTAACCACGCTGCAAAGTGCTGTGGTGCGGAATATGGTTGCCAGCTTGGCAGTGCCCAGCTTCCGCGTCGGCTATACAATCACCACCGACCAGCTAGACAATCTCTACAAACAAATTAAGTCTAAAGGCGTTACAATGACGGCGCTACTTGCTAAGGCAGTGGCTGTGACGTTGCAAAAGCATCCTGTTGTGAATGCTAGCTACTCGGAACAAGGCGTTCATTATCGCGCTGGAATTAACATTGCCGTAGCCGTGGCGATGGATGATGGGGGATTAATTACCCCTGTGTTGCAAAATGCTGACCAAGTAGATATCTACTCCCTGTCTCGCGCTTGGAAAGATTTAGTAGAACGCTCCAGAGCTAAGCAGTTGCAACCTCAAGAGTACAACTCTGGCACCTTCACACTCTCAAATTTGGGGATGTATGGTGTTGACAAGTTCGATGCTATTCTGCCGTCAGGACAAGGTGGGATTCTGGCAATTGGCGCATCTCGCCCCCAAGTCGTCGCCACTGAAGACGGATTGCTGGGAGTGCGGCGTCAGATGCAGGTAAATCTTACAGCCGATCACCGAATTATCTACGGTGCTCATGCTGCTGCTTTCCTGCAAGATTTGGCGAAGTTGATTGAAACAAATGTTCAGTCGCTGACCCTTTAGGAAACTACAAGAAATAAATTATCCAATGACTGCGTCTAATACGGAGAGCAAATTCTGATTCCTCTGCTCAAGAACAGCTTTCCCAACGATTGGATATTTCGTTATTTAGAAGTCTCTTAGTGCTAGGGAGTCGGTCAAGTAATCGAGATTGGAAAATTAACTGTTCTGTGGAGCTACTCCAAGTATATGGATGTACGCTCCCCCTACCCAGCACCGCCGAAATGTGAATACTTGACCGATGCTCTAGGCCACAGAAATTTTCTGCCAGTTCCAAGGCAGATGAGAAGATAGGTTAAAAATCCCCATCCCCTCGGGGATGGGGATTTAGCTAATGGCTAATTGTTTAAAGCCCTTAGTTCGCTTCTTTTAGGACCAAAGTCCTAGTGAGACTTAGTACTAAAGTTAGCATCGGCTGATGACTTTTTCTTCATGTGTTTAATTGTACGGAGATCTAGTATAGAGTCAGATACCTTTCATGGAACATGGGTGGTAAAAATAACGTCTGAATAAACACTGGTCACTCATAAGCCTTGGAATTTCAGTAATCAGCTGTTAAGCATCTAAGTTGCGTCCGGGTGTGCCGTCTTACCGTGGTTAGCGGTTAATTAGAATTCTTAGCTAGCAAGGCTTTCTCCTCCTAACGACTAAATAGCAGCCAATAGACTTCTCGGTAAAGTTAGGACTCATCAAAACTTCATAATCACCGCTAACTCCTTAACGCAATTTACACATACTCCCTACCCGAAAGAGCAAAGCGATCGCGTAAGCTAGGGCATGGGAACTCCAACTCCGCTGTTGACATTGGGCAGGAAAAATCAATGCAGGCTGAAGTTACGACTGTATCTGTTTGGGCTCGGCTCAAAAAACATGAAATTAGCTGTGAAGAAGCACTTTCGCTGTTGGTAAACGAGCAAGGACTTGTCAACAAGGCATTGCTGGATCGGGAAGTCAGTCACCGATTTTTCCGCCACTTTCCAGACAGAAGTTGTCTGCCGCCAGTGATGCCTCTGCTGCTTTGGCGCGGCTGCTACTACTTGGGAAGCCCTGTCACCGTTGCTGAAGAGGTGATTCGCGAAATGAGCGATCGCACGCTCACCAACATCAAAATTGTCTCCGTTGCCGACAAAAGCTACCGCACCTGGTTTCATACTGAAAACCTCGACCCCAACCGCATCAGCTCAATCCCCTTGCTTAATCCCCTGACTGGTGAGCAAGAGAAAGAAGATATCAGTGAAGCCACAGAGATCTACCTCTCGAAAGCAGTTGACCAAATTGGTCGGATTAGAACCCTTATTTCTGGAGCATTGCGTAACCGAGCCAGCGATATTCATCTAGAGCCTACGCAAGAGGGCTTAAGAGTACGTTATCGCATTGATGGCGTTTTGCGGGATATTATTACCCTGCCCCCCGATGTTAGCCGCAAGGTTGTTGTTGCCCTCAAAGTTATGTCCAACATGGACATTGCTGAAAGCCGTCGCCCTCAGGATGGGCGAATTGGGGAGAAATATGCTGGCGATCAAGAGGCAGAAATGGGAATGGACATGCGGGTGAGTACTCTCCCCTGTGTGGGTGGAGAAAAAGCTGTAATTCGTTTACTTCCTCGCAAAAACCCCTTTACTAAGGTAGAAAATTTAGGATTCTCGCCAAAAACACTGCCTCTGTATAGAACTTGGTTGCAACAGCCCCAAGGAATGATTATTCTCACAGGGCCTACTGGTTCCGGTAAAACCAGTACGCTTTACACCAGTCTGCAAATGGTGGCCAAAGAACACGTCAATGTAGTGACAGTAGAAGATCCGGTAGAGTATGTATTGCCCCGCATCACCCAAACTCAGGTACATGAAGCCGCAGGCATGACCTTTGCTGCCGGACTGCGGTCAATTTTGCGCCAAGACCCAGATATTATCATGGTGGGAGAAATCAGGGATGCCGAAACAGCTGAGACTGCCGTGAGAGCAGCACTTACAGGGCACTTGGTATTTACCACCCTGCACACCAACGATGCCGCAGGTGCTATTCCCCGTTTAAAGGATATTGGCCCCGATCCAGGTTTGGTAAGTGATGCTCTACTGGGAATTGTGGCACAACGTTTGGCACGTCGGGTTTGTCCCCATTGTGCCCAAGCTTACACGCCCACAGAGGCCGATTTAGAGGTACTAGGCATAGAGCCAAGAGAAGCCAATGCCGAAGCGTGGCGGCGTGGTAAGGGCTGCGATCGGTGTTTCGATTCTGGCTACCTAGGTCGGGAGGCAATAATTGAGCTGATAGATATTGATGATACAGTACGGGAGATTATCTACGACGGCACAATGACTCAGTTACACCGCTATCTGAGGGAAATCAACTTTTCCTCTTTTTCGACAGCAGCTATTGAAAAAGTAACTACAGGCGTGACAACAGTTGAGGAAGTGTTGCGAGTGCTACCCCGCAGTGCCTTCTCCCGCCGCCAAGCTGTAGGGAAACAGCGCACTCCTACTCAGATTAAGCAACTGAGCGT
>CAZZWA010000224.1:0-9829 GCA_964657555.1 uncultured Microcoleus sp. | reverse complement strand
TTTGGGCAAAAATCCTTATCTGGCACACCGCTTGGTAGTCCGACAACAACCGCTAGAATGCTCGATTTCGCTGCCCGTCATGGCATTGAGCCTGTCACAGAAACGTTTGCTTTTAGTCAAATGAATGAAGCAATGGCGCATTTGGCGGGAGGAAAAGCTCGATATCGGATTGTGTTGAAGCATTAGAAAAGTCCGGTTGCGACGCTTAAGAGGAAGTTGTTGATAAGAGCAATTATGTTTTAACAAGCGTTTGAATCATGTGTGAATTGTATAAGTTATACTAAAACATTCAAAAGGTAGAGGTTATATTGAGCAACTTTTGTAAACATTCACATTGACGGCCCAAGAAACCCAAGCTGAGATTAAACCGAAACTCGGGCGTTGCGAAGACAAAGCTAGAAGCTAAGAAACAAGAATTCAACGAGTAATGGTCTAAGCTCAAAACTTAATTTGAGGAAAAAGAATCTAGAGGTGAAGTCGAACGTCGAGGAATAGAAAACAAGTCGAAAAATCAAGAAAATTGACCATTGTGCGGACAAAACTGAGGACTATGCCGCTACTGCAATCGTCGTGGTGATGGCGGCGCTCATAGCAAGGCTAGATGCAGAAGCGGCGGCATAATCTGAGCTGCCATTGCTCGGCATCATTCTCGATCTATTGCCAAATATTGAAGGTTAATGACTGATCATCTTGTAATAAAGGAAACAAACTCATGGCATATACACATACGATTGTTGGTCATTTCCCCTCCCATGCAGAAGCAGAGAGGGTTGTATTGGAGCTGCAAAAATCAGGCTTCGATATGCAAAAGCTCTCGCTGATTGGCAAAGACTACCAGACTACTCAACAGGTGCGCGGATTTCTCACATGGAAAGATACAGCCAAAGCTGGAGCCGCAGGAGGTAGTTATTGGGGTAGCTTCGTTGGAGGTATATTTGGCATTTTAGCAGGGGCGGGAGTGCTGTTTATTCCCGGAATGGCTCCGATCATCATTGCTGGCCCCATTACTGGAGTGTTGGCGGGTTGGTTGGAAGGACTGCTGGTTGGTGGCGCTGGTGGTGCTGCTGTAGGAGGACTGGGGGGTGCCTTGGGAAGGTTAGGAATCCCGAAGCACGAGGTACTGAAGTACGAGACTAAAATCCAAGCAGGCGAGTTCATGATCCTGGTGACAGGCAGCGACGAGGATGTCACCCAGGCGAAGCAGATGCTAGACAGAATCAGTCATGAAATCAGCCTGTCGGTCGCTGTCTAAGACTTTGAACCCAGAGCAGATTGACAACAACGACTTTTATAGCTGACTGGCAATTGGATAACACTATCGACAATATCCAGAAACTCAACATACTAGAGGAAGCATCATGAGTACTGCAATTAACAATTTCAACAAACAAATTCTTGACAATTTAGAAGCGGTTGAAGACCGAGCAAAATCGCTGAAGGAAAGTGTTCAATCTGCAACGGAAAAAACTCAAGATGAGATTCAATCGAAACTCGATGAAGCGAAGACAAAGCTAAAAGCTAAGAAACAAGAATTCGACGAGTACCGGGCCAAGCTCAAAACTCAATTTGAGGAAAAAGAATCTGAAATTAAGTTGAATGTCGAGGAATGGAAAACAAGTCGCAAAGTCAAGAAACTCGAACATCGGGCAGATAAAGCTGAAGACTATGCTGCTACAGCGCTCTTTTTAGCAATGGCGATGATGGAAGAAGCCGAAGAAGCAACCTTGTCAGCGATTTGCACCAGACTAGATGCAGAAGCCGCTGCGGGAACTACAAAAGAAGTAAGACACGATTAAACCAAGCCCAAGCTTGTCAGGGAGTTAGTTGACATGGGTAAGGAATCTAATGCCTATTTGTTGGGTGGTGGTATCGGCTCTTTGGCCGCTGCCGCTTTCATGATTCGCGACGGCGGACTCTCTGGTGGAAATATTTTTATCCTAGAAGCAAAGCCTATTATAGGCGGGAGTTTGGATGGAGCCGGGAACCCTGTAAACGGTTATTCGATGCGGGGGGGACGGATGTTAACAACCGACAATTACGAATGCACTTGGGATCTTTACAAGTCGATCCCCTCCCTAAGTTCGCCCGGTAAAACAGTCTTTGACGAAACGATGGAGTTTAATGAGCAGCACAAGTCAAATTCTCTGGCACGTCTCGTTGACAGCCGCCGGGCGAAAGTTCCTGTGAGTTCGATGGGCTTTTCCATGCAAAATCGCCAGGAATTGCTGAAGCTCAGCCAAGCGGATGAAGCTAAGTTGGGTGCCAGTTGTATCACAGATTGGCTTTCCCCTGAATTCTTCGAGACTGAATTCTGGTATATGTGGGCTACTACGTTCGCCTTCCAGCCATGGCACAGTGCCTTTGAATTCAAGCGTTATTTGCATCGCTTCATGCTCGAATTCTCTCGGATTGAAACCCTCGCTGGGGTTAAGCGAACCATCTACAATCAGTACGATTCATTGGTTCGTCCATTGCAGAGTTGGCTCGCAGCCCAAGATGTCCATTTTATCGTCGATTGCAAGGTGACGGATCTGGCTCGCAACACCGAAGCGGGCAAGCTTGTGGTGACAGGCATTCATTATCAGCAGAAGGGTAAGAGCAAAACCATTGCGGTTAAAGACGGCGACCTGGTTTTTCTGCAGAACGGATCGATGACCGATGCCTCAAGTCTGGGTTCTATGACAAGTGTACCCAAGAAGCTGACCAAACAGGACGGCGACAGTTGGATGCTATGGGAAAAGCTGGCGTCAGAAAGCCCAGATTTCGGGAATCCTTCTGTTTTCAACAGCAGCATTGCCGAGTCTCTCTGGGAGTCTTTCACCGTCACTCTTAAAACGCCCGCATTCTTCGATCTGATCGCCGAATTTAGCGGCAATCAGCCGGGAACTGGCGGACTGATCACGTTTAAAGACTCAAACTGGCTCATGTCCATCGTACTCGCCTATCAACCCCACTTTGTGGATCAGCCTGCTGATGTACAGGTCTTCTGGGGATATGCTCTTTTCCCTGATCGGGTGGGTGATTTCGTTCCCAAGCCGATGACCGAGTGCAATGGGGAAGAAATTCTTCGAGAACTCTGCGGCCATCTGCGATTTGATCTGGACATCGTGAAATCGGCAAACTGTATTCCTTGCAGAATGCCGTACATCACAAGTATGTTCATGCCTCGTCTACGCACGGATCGACCGTTACCGATCCCTCATAGCTCGAAGAACCTCGCTTTCGTCAGCCAGTTTGTCGAAATTCCTGATGATGTCGTCTTCACTGTCGAGTATTCGGTACGAGCTGCTCAGATAGCAGTCTATGAATTTCTGGGTATTGATCGCCAGATCCCACCCATCTCACCTCATGACAAGTCACTGCGAGTGCAGTTTGAGGCTTTAATCAAAGCGTTTAAATGAGTTTTGTCTAGAATGATCCATTTAAAAGGAGATCAACATGAGAGTTACTGAGCATGAAACTGATGAGCAAGTTGTTAGCTCTGGATGGACAACCACAATCGCTGTTCTAATGATCTTGTTGGGCATCATGGCGATCGCGTTTCCTTTCTTTGCCACCGTTGCTTCAACCTTAGTCTTTGGCTGGATATTCATCTTTGCCGGAATTTCTCAAATTGTTTATGCCTTTCAATCGAGAGGCGCAGGTAAAGTTGTTTGGAAGCTGATTCTAGGTCTGTTGTATCTCATAGCCGGAATTTTCGTGATGGCAAATCCGCTCGAAGGAGTACTTGCCTTCACGTTAGTGTTAGGCATTACGATTTTTGTCCAAGGCATCATTCAAGTGTCTATGTCGTTTCAAATGCGCCGAATCTCACTTAACTGGGCATGGATGCTTGTGAGTGGAATCATCGGCATTATTTTCGGTATTTTCATTTGGTCTAACTTTCCGTTTAGTGCAGCTTGGCTGATTGGCCTTTTGATTGGCACCAATCTCTTGTTCGATGGAGTTTGGATGCTCACCCTGCATTCAGGACAGCGACTCTCTTTACATTAGAGAATCAGAGACATGCTTCGGAAGTCAGCAGGCTGACGCACCTGCAATATCGTTCCCTAAATCTAGCGTAGCGATCGCCTCGTAGTGAGTTTTCTACACCTCGATTCGTAAATGAGGATGAACACCATGACCTTCGTTGTACTTAGTAGCTATTTCATTGTTCTTGTAAGTAAGGAATCGTATGGTGAATAAAATTGACTTAAGCAAATCCGTGCCGCGTGAGCGATGGGGTGAATTTTTTAATCAGTTTTCAGATGGTAATTGTGGACGCCATATTTTGATCGAAATCATCGATTCAGAACTCGGGCACGAAGAACTGATTCAGAACGCACCTTTGATAGCGATGATCTATGATCGCCCCGGAAAGGGGGATGATTTGGTGATCGAAGTGGGTAAAGATGAAAGGACATATGGTCACGTAATCTATTCACCAACTGAAGTTTTAACAGGACAGAACTCAAGTGGTGAAATTATAGCGATTTGGATTGCTGACGCTGCCGGGAGAAAAACGTTGATCAAGCTACATGCTAGTTGAGCTACAGCAACAGACTCGCGGAAGAATGCGAGAGATACATAACCCTCTAAAACCAAAGGTTGATCCTTTAGAGGATGTTTAAAAAGTCGATTGGGGTGTTAAAAAGCTCTCAAAGTGTAAGCTGCTCAAGAAGCGATCAGTAAGGCGACTAAATTTTCATCACTTTTATCTGATTGGAAGAGGAAAATATGTTGAATCTCATCTGGACTGCCGTTGTTGTGCTTGTCATCCTCTGGTTGATAGGATTCTCAATTCACATTGGCGGCAGCTTAATCCATCTGCTTTTTGTTTTGGCGCTGATTGGCATTATCTACAACTTACTCATAGGGCGACGTATTGTCTAATAACCCTTGTGGCAAGGCTTGCTGATCAGATTCATCTTTTATCACAAATCGTAAATTTCTAGTATAACTTTTAGAATCTTGAGCCATCAAATTCTTTTTTGGAGTTAAAGATAAGCATTCAATCTGAGATGAAAAAAACTCAAGCTGAGATTCAATCGAAGCTCAACGAGGTGAAGAGATTTGTAGTGTGGTGGTCTTGTTTAAGATATCATGCACGCTTCACTCAATTTTGCTCAGCATGATATCTAGTGAGAAAGCCTACTCTTGTAAATACTTAGACTAAAGGTAAACAATGTGTCTACTGATAAACTTCTCAGTCTTTATATTTTGGATAAAAGAAATTTAGATCTGGCTCCTTCAAGTAAAGCCAACCTGATTATTGTCAGCTCGGCTGTGACAAAACCGGAGGGAGTCATTACTACGCCTAACGAAGTATTGTTTCTCATTTCCTTCTGCTATGTGATAGCTTTGGCAATTTTCATTTTGATGTTGCTAGATGTTGGGAAAGTTGCAATAGCGAAAATTGCCATACTCAACCCCTTCTGTAAATTTCCCTGTAGTAACTGTCGCTTTTTTACAAACAACTATCATTTATTGTGCGCAGTACACCCCTCTATTGTCTTCACGAAACAAGCATTTGATTGCTCTGACTACCATCCCCTAAGTAATGATTTATCATGAATGAGGTCTTATGATTAAATAGGAACGCAGGATTAAGAACCAAGGTAATGCTGTTCATTAAATTTAGCTGCGTAGCAGCTTATAAGCAACTATGACGAACATTTTGCTTTATTTACTGTTGGGTTTGGTGGCGGGATTCCTGAGTGGAATGATTGGCATTGGCGGTGGAGTCTTGATTGTCCCAGTGTTAGTCTTCGGGTTTGGGATGTCCCAGCACTTAGCACAAGGTACTACCTTAGCTTTGTTAGTCCCACCGATTGGGTTGCTTGCTGCCTGGATCTATTACAAACAAGGCTATGTAGATTTGAAAATCGCCACTTTCATTTGTGTGGGCTTTTTTATAGGTGGGTTAATGGGTGCAAAGCTGGCAACAAGCTTATCTAACACTGTTATGGAAAAGGTGTTTGGAGGAGCGATTCTGGCGATCGCCCTCAAGATGCTCTTTTCACGATGATGAGGATTGACTCCAAAGGCAGCAAACAGCAATGATTTGAGAGCGTGCGGATTCTCTTCTCATTCAAAGCTCATAACTTAAAACTCATCTTCATCCCAATGGCACTGATCTGAATCCTTACTGATCCGTTGACAATCTAGTGTAACGATTTGAAATATTTTCAGACAAAATCTACAACTTATACGCTAATCAAACGCTTGGTTAAACATGATTTATAACAGAAGTGTGTCAGACTAAATCTTGTGAACAAATCAACTGAACATAAAACGGAGAATGATGATGTTAGATATTGATGAAATGAGCTTACAAGAAATAAAAACTCTTCTACAGCAAGTAGGACATGGTCACCTTGGTTGTGCGCTTGAAGGACATCCCTATGTTGTGCCTATGCACTATTATTTTGAAGAGCCAAACATCTACATCTTCACCACGGTTGGGATGAAGACCAAGTATATGGACGCGAATCCAGAAGTCTGTTTGCAAGTTGAAGAAGTCCACGATCTAAAGCATTGGCGTAGTGTTACTGTGACGGGTCGAGCAGAACATATTACTCTTCAGCAAGACATTGATCGCGTGATGCAATTTGTCAAAATGCACAATCCAACGCTTTCGCCCGCTATTAATCGAACCTGGATTGATGCCTGGGGTCGTTCGGAGGTCATGGCGCTCTACCGTATCCATCCTACTGAGATGAGTGGACGAACCACTGATGGAGTCAGCAGTCAGTGAGAATCGATAGGCTCGCTGTGTCAACAGTACAACTGCAAACCCCTTATCAGGCAACTTGTTGATCCTCTATGGCATCTCCTTCACCTCTTTGGACACTATCGGCCCAGCAAGTCTACGAAACCCTGTCAACTTCGGCACAGGGACTTTCAGAGGCAGAATCAGCACTCAGAATCAAGCATTACGGGTTTAATGAACTGCCCGAACCAGCCCGACGATCACTATTACTCCGCTTCACCGATCAGTTGACCCATTTCATGGCGCTCTTGCTCTGGGCTGCGGGTACGCTGGCTTTTATCTCCGGTACACCTGAACTCGGCTGGGCAATCTGGGCAGTAATCTGGATTAATGCCGGGTTCAGTTTTTGGCAAGAATTCCAGGCTGAACAGGCGTTAGCAGCACTCAATAAAATGTTGCCCGCGCAAGCCAAAGTCTATCGAGATGGGACGCTATGTGAGATTTCCGTGAGGGAGGTGGTGCCGGGAGATGTCATGCAATTGGAAGAGGGCGATCGCATTTCCGCCGATGCCAGACTGGTTTCAGCTCAGTCTTTATCTGTCGATGTCTCAGTGCTAACTGGAGAATCGCTTCCGGTTGCCAGGAATGCCGAACCCGTCGTCACTGAAAAGATGCGTGCCTCTGAAGCCAGCAATCTTGTCTTTGCGGGTTCTACCGTTTCCGCAGGGCGTGGTTTAGCTGTTGTATACGCTACAGGAACTCAGACCGAGTTTGGTCAGGTTGCCCACCTAACCGCAACGGTGAAGCGAGAACCCAGCACCCTGGAAGTTCAAATCAACAGGGTGGTGCACGTGATCACGGTGATCGCCCTCGGCATGGGTGTTTTGGTCTTTCTGCTGAGTAACCTGTTGGTAGGCATGGGAGCCAAGGAAAGCTTCATTTTTGCGATCGGGATTATTGTGGCGTTTGTCCCAGAAGGACTGCTACCAACGGTTTCTCTGGCTCTGGCAATTGGTGTCAAGCGCATGGCAAAGCGTAATGCTTTGGTGCGTCGCCTCTCGGCAGTGGAGACATTGAGTGCCACAACGGTGATCTGTACGGACAAAACCGGGACACTGACCAAGAATGAGATGACGGTTCGCCAACTCTGGATTCCGACAACTGAGATTGAAGTCACGGGGGTAGGGTATGAGCCGACTGGAGAGGTGCGAGTGACTAATCAGCGACAGGAGTCACAGGTAAAGCTACTTTTGGCGGGTTCGGCTCTCTGCTCCAATGCCCGATTGAACCATCCGAAAGGTTCCAGTCAGTGGCAGGAGATTGGCGATCCCACTGAAGCTGCTCTCCTGGTGGCTGCTCTCAAAAGCGGACTGAACCTGGAAGAACTACAGCGTCAGCTTAAGAGAACGCAGGAAGTTCCGTTTGATTCGCGCCGACGGATGATGAGTGTCGTGCTACAAAGAAGTTCGGATGATTCTGGTTTAGGCTTTGAGTTAGAAGGGCAATCGTCCCATGTCAAAACGCTAACGGCTCCCTATCTAATTTTTACAAAGGGATCGCCATTGGACGTGCTGCAACACTGTCAACAGATTCTCAGAGATGGGCATATACAAGAATTATCAGCAGCAGAACGGGCAGAGGTGACTGCCGCTAATGATGCATTTGCAAGTCGAGGTTATCGAGTTCTAGGAGTTGCCACCCGGCAGAAACAGGAGCAACAGCCGCAAAACGCCCAGGAACTGGAGCAAAATCTGATCTTCGTTGGGTTGGTGGCAATGATTGACCCGCCGAGAGCAGAAGTGACAGAGGCGATCGCCAAATGTCATCAAGCAGGTATCCAGGTAACAATGGTAACAGGAGATTATGGACTCACCGCAGAAGCGATCGCAAAGCAAATTGGCTTAGTAGATGGTAAAGCCAGGGTAGTTACGGGCGAAGAAATGGGTCATCTCTCAGAAGCCCAGTTGCGTCAAATCTTGCAGCAAAAATCTGGGTTAGTCTTTGCTCGTGTGATGCCTGAACAGAAGTTAAGGCTGGTTCAGGCTTACATCGGGATGGGTCATGTCGTAGCGGTGACGGGTGATGGAGTGAATGATGCTCCAGCTTTGAGAGCCGCCAACATCGGTATTGCGATGGGGATGAGCGGCACGGATGTGGCGCGGGAAGCAGCGGATATTGTGCTGATTGACGATAACTTCGCCACCATCGTGAGTGCAATCGAGCAGGGACGAGCTGTCTATCAGAACATTCGTAAGTTTATCACTTACATTCTGTCATCCAACATGGCAGAGTTTATCCCCTTTCTGGCGATGGTGTTTTTAAAGATTCCGCCAGCTTTGGTCATTCTGCAAATTCTGGCGATCGATCTGGGTACAGATATGCTTCCCGCCCTAGCGCTGGGTGCAGAACAACCGGAGGCAGGCATCTTGCTTCAACCACCCCGTAAGAAGTCGAAACCTTTACTAGATAAATTTTTACTGCTGCGTGCCTATTGCTTTTTAGGGTTACTGGAAGGCTTGGCAGGAATGACAGGTTTTCTGCTGGTTTGGTGGGCAAATGGCTACGGAATTACCGAGTTGCAGGCGATGAATTCGGCTATTCTTGCACACTCGGCGACTGCCACCCAGATGGCAATTTATCATCAAGCAACAACGGTGACGCTGGCGGCGATCGTTGCTTGTCAGGATGGTAACGTTTTCGCCTGCCGAAGTGAGCACAGCTCGATTTTTCGCTTAGGCTTTTTTGGCAACCCTTTGATTTGGTTAGGCATTGCTGTTGAGTGGGCGCTAATTCTCTCGATTATCTATGTTCCACCCTTACAAAAAATCTTTGCGAGCGCACCTCTATCTCTCTGGCAATGGTCGATGCTAATCCTCTGCCCACTATTGATCCTGATGGCTGATGAACTGCGAAAGCAAATTGTTCATGGGATGGGGTTCCCAGCCTATCAGCTTAAAAAGGCAAGTTGAGGGGTTCTGTTGCCAGAAATGGGAAGCTAAACGATTTCTTTTTGACTCCAGTTCTGGCACTTAACATCAAGTCGGATTGATCTATTTTTTATGTTTCATAGGAAAAAGCGGGATTATGGTTTCTACCGTCGATCTCAATACCGTGGCTGGCTTATCTGAGCTTGACGCG
>CAZZWA010000223.1:4855-9834 GCA_964657555.1 uncultured Microcoleus sp. | reverse complement strand
ACCTTAACGCCAGCCCAACCAACGCAGGATAGGCACAATCAAGTAGTAACTTACACCTAGCCAGAAGGCAATAGTGATGCCTAAAAGACTGAAGAAAACAGCGCTAAACCCAAATGCCTGCAAGCTTGCTTGAGGTAAAGAGAAGACATTGAGCAACAAATCAGGAGACAAGAGGTTTAAACTGATGAGACTGTCAAACACCATGCTGGTGCCAACTATCGCCATGAAAGCGTGCAATAGGTAATGACTGGGTAGACCTAAACTCAGAGTTAGAGGGCCAACTGCAACGGCAATTAATGCTACCAACCGCCTCTCTAACTCAAAAGGTGTTGCTTGCCAAACTAACCATGCCAGTCCATAGCCCAAGAGGCCCATCAGCGGTGTCACCAAACGACGTCGGCGCTGACCGAAGCCACCCGCCTCTGTCAGACCAACGGCTGTTCCCAATCCAGCTAACACAAACAGAATAATCGCTGGCACCACTTGAATGTTGCTATCTGGAATCAAACGGGCCAGCTGATTTGTGAGGAAATCAGCAATCCGGGCACCTAGGAGGGATGAATAGGCTAACCAATAACCGGCGATCGCACCCACAACTCCACCAATGCCGCCTAGGAGCATTTCCCATACTGTATCCAAGCAAGCTTTGATAACTGTAGTGATCGCCCGCAACAGGAAAAGAGCACTAGTCCCCAAAGCTTTGCTCAAGCCGACGACTGCCACCCACGACACAAAAATTATGTCTCGTGCAGCTTTGGTAATAATTTGGGAGGAAGATGACTGTGCGCTAATAGACCCCGTCTTCCTAGAGGAAATCCTAGCTAGCTGCACCTGAATTTCATCCGCACTTGCTGGTCGCTTTTGGACATCTGGCTGCACCATTCGATCCAAGAGATCGGCAAAGGCGGGGCTGACGTTAGCGCGATCGCGCCATCGCAACTCGCCAGTCACCGGGTCTTCCAAATTTGGGGGATACTGACCCGTGAGCAACTGAATCATCGTCTGACCCAGAGCATAGAAATCGGCGGTTGGCCCCACAGCACCACCGACAATCTGTTCGGGAGGACTGTACCCAGGGGAAATTAGCCGTGTCGAACTTACCTGTTGACCTACCCGCACAAAGCCAATTTGTTTTGCTCCCCCAAAATCAATCGTCACTAGCTGACCTTGCAACACTCCTCCTGTCCCCTCGTTACTCAGGGGAGTTGCCATAGGTGAGGGAAGGCGCAGCATTAAGTTGGAGGGTTTGATGTCGCGATGAATAATCTGGCGGCGGTGCAATTCTCTTAAAATCTCCACTGCTTGGTTCAGCCAATCCTGCACTGCTGCCTCGGAACATCCCTGAGGATAGCTATCTAGGACATCCTGCAATGTCGGCCCGTTAATTTTTTCCATCACCAGACAAGGCAGACGCCTGTGAGCAGAATGACCTAAATTCACCACAAAATAGCTATCTGGCTCGACTTTGGGAACACCGGGATGATGTAAACTCGCTAAAACCGTTGCCTCTTGCTCAAAAAGTTCCTGCGCCTTAGGTGATGGTTCTAACAATACCTTCAATACGCGCTCTGTTTGGCTTTGCGAATCCCAGACTGTATAGATAGCAGCAAATCCCCCAGTTCCTAGATGTCGCAGGGGAATGTAGCGATTATTCAGCTGTAGTGGTGCTCCACAGCTGTTGCAAAACTTGTTTCCCCAAGGCTGATACGCAGGACTGGGGCAGTCAGGATTAATGCAGGAAATGGCACCGACAACAGACTGGGACACAACCACAGAAGACTTAGGCTCCCTAGATTCTACACAAAAGAGGCATCTTTGCCTCGGGGCATGACGCCGCTAGAGGATCTCTACTATCCATTTCCCATAACATCGGGAAGGGAAGAAACTCAGGCGGCGCAAATATCCGATATTGCTACCTTATTTAAATTTACTTCTATCCCAAGAGTGATTTTTATTCTAATCTTTCACGTTACATTATATTCAAAAAAATTAACATTAAAAATCTGATCATTTAATCTGAGGTAAGCTGTGTCTTCCCAAGATCAAGAAGAACTCATAGAGCCAATTGTTTTCCTGAGCATTGACGACATTGAGAAAATTAGACAAGCACTTGATAGTATTGCTGCTCAGGTTGATGACCAAAATCCGGGGAAGTCAGATATTTTGCTGAGCGTTGACTTTGAGAAAGTGAAGCAAAGAATCGATAATATTACAGCTCAGCTTGAGGAAGTTCAACGCAAGTTTAGAGCTTAGTCGCTGCCTAGAAACATTCTTTTAATGACCTTAAATACAAGGTAATGGCAAAACAGAGGAGGCGAGCAGTTTTATTAAGGAAGCCATGCGAAAAAAGGCCATCGCTTCCCAATATACTAAGTCATTATTGGAAGATTGATCACAGAACCAGACCAGCGTGATCGCTTAGCTCTTTCCTCTCCAGGCAATTGGGGGACTAGGATAAGATTGTCGATCAGCAGAACTGGCTTTGGTTTTAGTTTCTTCGTCTAGAACTTTGACAACTTTGTTATAGATTTGCTCTGCCTGCTGTAGAGAATCACCGATACTTGTTAATCCTAGCTTGCCAAACTCTGATAGACAACCCATAAGATGGAAAACAGTGCCTGTTTCCGTACTTGTATCAAAATGCAGTCGGTGGTAAGCAATAATATCCATTAAATCGTTTGGCAGCAGTCCCCGATAACGGTCTTTTTGCAGGTTGTCGGTGGCAACATAATACTTTGGCCGCCCTTGCTGGCTGTAGAATAAGCCAGTCGAGAGATCGTAGCGACCACTAGTTAAAAACTTGAGAGTCATGAATGGATGGGTGGTGCCACCTTTACGTAGATTGATCTCAATTGCTTGGAAGTCCCATTGAGCTGTGCCACCGTCCTCAGGTTGACGAATAGCTAGAAAATCTACGCCAAAACGCTCTAAAGCGCCTTTTTCGGCTAAATTTCGACCAATTCGCCATCCTAATTCCTGCAATCGCAATCTGTAAGTTTCATCAGCAGGGAACTGGCAGCCGAGATAAATTTGCCCATCTGGCCCTCCTAAAATTTGGTCGTGGGTAGAAAGAATTTCTACCTCACCATCTGGTGTGATTCGACCTTGCACACTAGGCGATCGCTTCTCCTCTCCCTCGACAAACGCTTCGACAATTACCCCTAACTCTGGAATGCGGCTCTCAAAATTTTCCCAAGTTTCAGATTTAGCTTGAAAGCTAAGATGTGGGAAGCGATCGCTGATTGCTGCTACTCGTTCTGCTTGGGAAGCATTTCCCTGTGCTGCACTCTTGAGCGGTCTTAAGTCTAGCAGTGCATTCCCTTCCCCCGAAAATCCTTCATTAAGTTTAACGACCATTCGCTGCAACTCTGGTTGACGAGTCCACAATTGAGCTGCTGCGACTGCCAAGTCTTTGGCATTCCAGACAGTGTCGCTTCCATCGGGATGAGGAACTCCGCACTCAGCAAAGATTTTCCGGCTACCGCTTTTGGTACCCCAACACAGTAAGTCTGGATCTAGTGCTAGCAAAGGAATGCCCAATTGCACCGCTAAATCTCGCTCTAGGGGCGTTGAGTTGTAGCAGATCATGTACGACTTTTCTGGGCGCAACGCCTGACACATCCGCTCCATCAGGCGAGGGCGTTCCAAAATCTTTTGCGTTAGCGGTTTAGTAGAAGAATCATAGGTTGAGAAGAGTAGCAAGCGCTCGCGGGCGTGAGAGAAAGGAATTCCTGGCAGTAGTTGCAGGTAATAATCAATGACAATTGGCGGCAACGGCTGCGAAGTCACATAAATTAGCCTTGTCCGGGGGTTCCGCAAGCGAATCAAAGAAAATAAGAGCCGCTCTTCGTAATTGAGGAAGCCTGGAATTTTTAGCAGTTCCCTCTGGTCAAGACTCACAGAAGGAATAACCAGGATATCTCCGTCATCCTCGTCAAAAACATCTACAGACTGCCAGCGAGCGCGTAACTGAGCCTGAAGACGCTGAAATTGCTCCACTCCATCTGAGGAGATAGTCAAACTTTGCATAAATCTAGTTCCGCTTTGCTCCCAACAACCCCCATAACAGCAATCTTAACTAGCACAAGTCGCTTCAGAGGCTTATGCTATAGAAAAATTACAATATCAGATGCTCGAAGGAAACACTCCTGCCAGGAAAGAGTGGATGTGTAGCATCATTGAAGGAAATTGGGATGATATCTGAATCCCCTGTTTTCACCCGAAATGTACTCTTTTTTAGTAGTCTGTTAGAGAAAGAGCGATCGCTCTTTTTGATAGGTGGAATTTATACTCTTCAGGTTGATGAAAGCTCTTCCCTTACCAATTCAAATCCACCATATATAAGTAATAATTAAATGTTTTAGCTGATAACCTGATTACCGAGCAGCTCTATCATAAAGTTATCAGTGTTGAATAAAGGTTGAAATGACAACTTCACCCGTCGAGCACAAGTCCTCAAAGAGTTGGCAGAAAGTTCTAGCTCCCTACAATCTTTCCTACCGGATCAAGCTGCTATCTCAGCTTCTATTTCGTAGGTTACAAGAGAAATTAGAGCCATTTAACCTGACTCCCTTTCACTGGATAGTTTTATGTTGTCTGTGGTCAGAAGACGGCTTGGCAACTTCCAGCATTGGGGAAAAACTGCAACAGGTGGGAGGAACCTTAACAGGGGTGCTGGATCGGATGGAAGCACGGGAATTGATTCGTCGAGAACGCGACATCCAAGACCGCCGAGTTTGGCGTATTTGGTTGACAGAGGTAGGAAAAGAACTCGAAGATATATTACCTCCTATTGTGCTTCAAAATCTAGAGTTAGCTCTGACAGAAATTCCCCATACTGAGCGGGAATGGCTGTCAGAGTTGCTTGATAAACTCATTAGTAATGCCTCTTCATAGGGCTCATCGAGCTTGAGGAACGGGGAGCACGGCGATCGCACAGAGTATACTGCTCCTATGGCAGAGAGAGTTGATTGTATAAC
>CAZZWA010000223.1:0-4755 GCA_964657555.1 uncultured Microcoleus sp. | reverse complement strand
TTATTCATCAAAACTTCATAAATTCTGTCTTTTTTTATAAGTATTGTAGACATAACGTTGATTTCAATTCTCTTGTGATCAGCGCGATCGCTTCTTTTTACCCAAGGTTCAAACATTGATAAACTTTGCAGTTACACTCAGGCAGAATATTTTCAACAACAAATTCACTACTATCGTTCGGACAGTTGCAGCAGTTGCCTTAGGTTGCACATCAGCTTGGGGAATTGCTACCACACCTGCTATAGCTGTAGGGTTTACTGTCACTTCTCTCTCTATTGGCTCATTGGCAGAAGGTTCTGTCTCAACTATCAACGGCATTACCTATTTAAATCAGACATTGCCAATTAATAGCTTGAGTGCCAATTCGGTTAACTGGATACCAAGTGGAGCTTCGATCCCTATAGTGACGTTAAGGAGAGGTGGTTATGCCCCAACTGACAACTTTGGCAACTTTAATAACAGGCAAGTGCTTTGGGCTGAACGTTTCCCAGGAGATCTAGAGACAACTGTTCGGATTCCTATACAGACGACAACTCAAGCAGCCCTTAGCCAAAACAATATTCTTCTGGGTACCGACAACTTGTTTGTCAATACTGGTTTCGTGAACGGCATCCAAACAGATATTGAGCGGGCTGATTTTACGATCAGCGGCGGTGTGGAAACTTCTGCTAACCAAGCTATTGCTATCTTAGAGCGCGGCCCCAACACCGCGCACGATCCTTTCCAAATTGCTCCAATTCTGAGTATTGACAGTGCTGGCAACCCGACAAGCTATGGTGATCTGCTCTCTATTCCTATTGGTTGGGGACAAACCAACCTCAGACCTGGTGGTGCTCCTAATAATAATCTAGATTACACAGTCCTCACCAACAGTTCAGGGACATTCACCAATGTTCAGACTGACCAAAGCCAACAAGTTGGCGGCTTGCTCATTCCCCTGTCTGAACTTTCACCTACACCTACAACAATCTATGGCTACTCGCTGTTTTCTCCAGATGTGAATGATAGTGGCAATCCCGCTAACTTGCTTGACTGGACAAATGCAGCCGTATTTCCTCAAGACACTCCAAATACTGTCGGCGGTATTGATCTAGTGGCAGCTAATTTGGGCGTATTAAAAGCTGTTCCAGAGCCATCATCTATAGCTGAAGTACTCCTATTCGGTGTCTCTATAGCTGCCTGGAAACTGAAAAAGAAAGGTTAAGAAAGAGCAACATATGCATGTAAAAGGGAGGCATGCCTTATTTATTTTTTGTGATCTGTGCAATTCTTTAATCAACAATTTGCTCTCGCTTACAGCAATTTTCGTTTTGGTGCAGTACAGTCTGACCCCCCAAACTCGCAGGAGGGATGGGGGGTTGCTAGGTGTAGTGTATCCCACTGAAAATAGCTGTAACGTTTTTGGCCTGTCTGGCTTAACAGCTTCTACCAAATCCGCTTGTAAAACCCTCTTTTCCCTTCCAGTTGTAGAAACGTTCTGGTGGAACGTCTCTATAAAGTGAGAGCAGATTGCCCAAAAAGGGGATAGTAGATCTGGATTTGGTATGACTTCGGGATTGTGGAGATTGGGAAGCCGCAACCAGGTGGAAAGTTGTCATCTCTGCTGCTGGCGCTGGCAGTGTCGCAGGGCAGCTAGCCAAGATCCGAGGGGCGCGAGTATCGGGTTAGCTGGTTGTCCAGACGAGGTTCGGTTGCCATCAAATCTTTAAATGAGGTGCGTTAGGCTATGAGTATAACTAATGGTTTGTTAATGCCCTACTGCGATGAATCTCCCAGATCTTGATTCTGAAACCATTGACCGCATTATTGAAATGGCGTGGGAAGACCGCACCCCTTTTGAAGCGATTGAGCACCAGTATGGGCTTCAGGAAAAACAAGTCATTGCCCTAATGCGGCGAGTAATGCAAGCGTCTAGCTTCAAAATGTGGCGCAAGCGAGTCACCGGGCGCGAAACCAAACACCTCAAACAACGCGATTTCTTGGCTGGACGCTTTCGATCTCAAAATCAGAAAGGTTCTTAATAGAGGCTGCCGCTAACAATGTGATAGCGGATATTGAGCAGAGTGAGGAATTTTAAGTTATGGTGCGATCGCGCCAAAAACATTGCACGCTTTGTCATCAATCGGAATCAGTGCTCTATCGAGTGAAATATGACTCCTCGGAGCAATGGAACTTTGTTTGTCGTCACTGCTGGGATGGCGTGAGCCAAAATAACCCACTCTATATCTATGGTGGCACTTGGAAAGCTAATAAATGAGGCGACTCAATTGTCACATCTATGGGGGAGAGGAGTCACCCTTTCGGTAAATGTGCCAATGAGCTTAATCTCCTAGCGGGGAAGAGGTCTTAACTGACAGTTTTGCGATCGCGCTTGAAGCTCCCTTTTCTACAAGGGGATGAGGCTTTCTGACGAGTTCTTAGTAAAACTGTAAGGCGGGAGCCACAACGTGCAGAACGATTTCGGTACTCCAATGAGCCAGTACCGCTGCTAAAAGTCCCCGCCACCAGTAGAACCAGCCATAGACTACTCCAGCAATACCATTTCCCAACAATATAGAAACCACAACAATAGTATCCAGTGGCCCGATGGTCGTTTGTGAAAGCAGGTGGAACACTCCATAGGCTAAAGCCGCCAACATATTAGCTGTCCAGACGACCCAGAGGTGAGGTGGTGACACTTGGGTAATGATACTGCCAACCCAGATAAGGATAGTCATGCTCCCCAGACGCATCCATAACTCTTCATTAATAGCACCATTAAAAGCAGCTAAGAGCCCTTGCCAGGGTGGCGGAGTTGGTGGTTGTGAATGGCCTGGTATTAAGTTTTTAGAAGTTATATCTATTAACAATAGAAGCACACCTACAGCTATTCCAGAACCAAGTGAGAGCCACAGCCATGGAGAAAAGCAACGTCGATGGAATTTCCCGGCTAGCGTCCGTCGCGGCACAAAAAGACCCACCTGAGGGGCAACCCACAAGCCAACTCCAACAAGCACTGCCGTAAGTACTACCTGCAAAAAGCCACCCAGTAAAATGACACTCAAGGGTTCTGATGGTTTTCGGGTCAGAGTCTTGATATATGGGATACTAGCCAGCGCCGCCAGTCGCGAGGCGATCATTAACACCATAAACACCTTCCATGGCATCCGTCTTGGTGAAGGCTTACTGCTTTGTGTTAAGGGAGGGGTCATCTGCTGTGTTAAAGCTAATTGCTAATAGCTAATTGCTTCACTACCATTAGCGATGATCCATTAGCCATTAGTGATCTTAGCCGACATTACTTCCCGATCATTCTCTAGCGAGAGTAACAAAAGAGGGCTCAGGGCGATCGCTATGACTCCTGCGCAAGAGGAATAGGTGTCAAAACCCGTTATAAGAGGTATGGAGGGCGTTACCAAATGTATTTAATTTTGTGCCATACAACAGCTGATTTTGATACCTTAGGAGCAGCAGTGGGGCTAACGCATCTGCAAGCAGGAGCTAAGGTTGTGCTGACTGGTGGTTGCCACCCTGGAGTGCAGGATTTTTTAGCCTTGCATCGAGATGAGTATGCCCTACTTGAACGCCGTGCCGTTAAACCCGAACAAATTCGCTCGATTGCTGTGGTGGATACCCAAAAGCGCGATCGCCTGGGTAAGGCAGCTGAGTGGCTAGATTTGCCTCAGCTGGGAGAAGTTACCGTTTACGACCACCACCCGGACGCGCAGATGGATGTCCCCGCCACGCACACCCAAATTGAGCTAGTGGGAGCGACGACGACTCTGATTGTAGAACAGCTCCAGCAGGAAAAAATCCAACTGACACCATCTGAGGCAACAGTGATGGCGCTGGGCATCCACGCGGATACCGGCTCCCTTACCTATGAAGGCAGCACACATCGAGATGCCATGGCTTTGGCTTGGTTGATGCAGCAGGGGGCAAGTTTGCTCTTAATTGCTGAGTATCTTGACCCAGGCTTATCTCCCCAGTTGCAAGATTTATTAGCCAACGCCTTAGAGAAGTTACAAACCCATACCCATCTGGGCTACACAGTTTCCTGGATGTTGCTCAAAACATCTAGCTTTGTTCCGGGATTATCTCGTGTTGCATCTCAACTGCTTTCCCTCACAGAAAGCGACGCTTTGCTGCTGGCAAATGTTTGCCCTGTGGGAGAGAGCACTGAGGAGAGGTTGACCGTGATTGGGCGATCACGCATTGATGGGACGAATCTGAACGAATTGTTCCAACCCCTCGGTGGCGGTGGTCATGCTCAAGCAGCTTCGCTCACTCTCCGAGGCGTCAACTCCCAGGAAACTCTTGATCAGTTAGTTCGCCAACTCATAGACCAAATTCCCTATCCGCCATCAGCACGAGATTTGATGTCATCGCCAGTGCGGGCAATTCGCCCTGAGACAACGATAGAACAAGCTCAGAGAATTCTCCTGCGGTATGGGCATTCTGGTCTATTTGTCGTCAACCACCAAGACCATCTGGTAGGGGTTGTCTCTCGACGGGATATCGATCTAGCGCTGCACCACAGCTTCAGTCACGCGCCAGTGAAAGGCTACATGACCACAAATCTGAAGACAATTACCCCAGATACGCTGCTGCCAGAAATTGAATCGTTGATGGTTACATACGACATCGGACGCTTGCCAGTCTTGGAGAACGACCAGTTGGTGGGAATTGTCACCCGCACCGATGTGCTACGCCAGTTGCATCAAAAAGGGACTGGGGACTGGGAAAACTTGGAAGGGGATTCAGACCTAAACCAAG
>CAZZWA010000222.1:4574-9856 GCA_964657555.1 uncultured Microcoleus sp. | reverse complement strand
TTGATGTTTATTATCAACTTTGTGCTGTTGTGTGGGTTGCAATCTAGGTGGCTGTGGCCAACAACCTTGATAAGTGCCATACTTTGTTTTTCTGGTTGGTTTTTATTTGATAAGCCTTTAACAGAAACTGAAAGTTTGCTTAATAAGTTTTACAAGTGGGGCATTTATTGGCTGGCTATTGGATTAATCTTTGAACCTTATGAAAATGGCATCAAGAAAGATCCGCCAACCATGAGTTACTACTTCTTAACTGCGGCTATGGCAACTTTTATATTAATTGCTTTTACTATTATTGTAGATATATTAAAACAGCGAAAATGGTTGCAATTATTAATTGATAATGGTCAAAATCCTATGATTGCCTACGTAGCATTCGCTAACTTTCTTTGGCCTATTTTGACCTTAACAGGAATTGAAACAATAATTATAGAAAATAGTAAAATCCCCTTAATTGGATTTCTGAAAGGGCTTAGCTATACTATGTTTATAGCGTGGTTTGTGAGTTTGTTTACTAAGCTGAAAATATTTTGGAGAACTTAGTAATGTCCCAAAGGAGAGAGTATTGTAAACCTTGCCAATCTTTAGAGGTTGCCAAGTTTGCTTACGTCAAACTCAGGTAAATAAGCGGCTTCACACAAAACCCCTCTAGCTTATCTAACTCAAGGGGTTTTGTAAAACAAATTATCTGTCTATCAGTAGATACAATTGTGCTTCTCAGACAGCTCGCGATCGCACTAGTCATTTTTCCACCAGGTAAGAAGCTACTGAAAGTCGATCAAGCACTGATCACACCACGCACGTTCCCCGATGACCTTGAATTACTCGACTTCATACAGGGAGCTGTTAACGGTAATTCCACTGTAAAAGTTGCTCCTTGTCCTTCTCCCGGACTTTCTGCGCGAATAGTGCCTTTGTGTAGTGCCAATATGTGGTAGATGATAGCTAATCCCAGTCCTAGTCCTCCATGGGGTCTTGTGAGCGAACCATCGCCCTGGCGGAAGCGGTCAAAAATATAGGGCAGAAATTCAGGTTTGATCCCTTGGCCTGTATCACTTACCCGGATCTGAGCATAGGAGTCAACACGCTCTAGTTGCACCATAACCCGCCCACCTTGAGGGGTGAATTTGAGCGCGTTGGTAAGAAGATTCCAGACTACCTGCTGCAAGCGCTTGGAATCGCCTGAGATAGGTTCTATCGAAGAGTCAAGAGAGGACTCAATGCTAATACCTTTAGCCTTAGCTGCCGGACTCGCCGCCTTGATAGCTGCCTCAATCACTGAGACAAGTTTGACTGAGCCAATTTTCAGGCGGAGTTTACCTCGGATTATATGGGAGGTGTCCAGCAGATCTTCCGTAAGTTGTGCCAGCACCTTGGCGTTGCGATCAATTGCTTCATGTGCCATTTGAACACGCTCTTCACTCAGTTGCCGCGTAGGAAGTAGCTGAGTCCACCCTAGTATCACATTAAGAGGCGTGCGGAGTTCGTGGGAGAGTGTTGCTATGAACTCATCCTTCATGCGGTTCATCGCCTCATACTCTTGGCGTGCCACTTGCTCGTGGATAAACTGAGCGCGTAATTCCTCTGCTTGCTTTTGCTCGCTAATGTCGCGAAAGATACAGCGAATTGCCTTAAGCTTGCCATTTTCAAATCGACAATTCAGATTCCCCTCGACGGGAATCTGTTTCTCGTCTTTGGTTACGAATATTGTCTGTACTCTACAACTGGCCTTCTCAGTTTGCAGAGACTTTATTGCTTCCGCTAATCCGAAGCGGCTATCGGGATGAATAATGTCGAAACATGAGAGATGCTCAATCGCTTCCTTGCCATAACCTAGCGTCTCATACCAAGTACGATTGACATAAAAATAACTTCCTTCAGGTGAGATTATTTGAATCAGGTCGTTGGCATTGTCTAAAAAGTCCTGTAAACGTTCTTCACTTTCCCTCAGTTCTGTGTTAGTAGCTTCGAGTTGTGTCGCCTGTCGTTTAAGCAACTCCGTCTTCTTGAACAGGTCAACAAACACCGTTACCTTCGATTTGAGTATTTCTGGGTCGAAAGGCTTTAAGAGGTAGTCTACTGCTCCTAGAGAATAGCCTTTGAACACATGGGCGTCATTTTTGTTGAACGCTGTCAAGAAAATTATTGGGGTGCTCTGTGACCTCCGCCGTTCTCGAATGAGCGCTGCTGTTTCAAATCCATCCATTCCTGGCATCTGGACATCCAACAGAATCAAAGCAAAATCTTGCTTAAGGAGACGTCTCAAGGCTTCTTCACCGGAATTAGCTCTCACAAGAGTCTGATCCAGACTATCCAGCACAGCCTCTAGTGCCAGCAGATTTTCTGGATGGTCGTCAACTAGGAGAATATTAACTTTTCCATCAGGCTCCATGTCCTCTCCTCATGGCAGCATCACAAATGTTGAGCGAGAAGGAAGCTCTTTCCGCCAACAGCAGAATCCATTCTAAACTTACCTTCATAACTCAACTAGATCCCAATGATTTCTGTAGCTAGAGGTTGGTCTTTGTCCGCAATCCCGATCTTTTTGCCCTGTTCCCTAGCGTCTACCATTACCTCCATCAAGGCAATCGACCGCCTAAGCACCTCACTTTTGGTGCCACCGAGCTTTTCAGCCAGCTCATTCAGGGTGTCATTGAGTTCAGGTGAGACAATCAGGCTTAGGCGAACTTTTTCCTTTTCTGCGCTCATCAAACAATTCCTGCCTTGCACATAAAATTTACGTCAATTGTATTTATAAAATATGTCGTTCTTATTCTGCCTATAGACATATGTCTGCGTCCATATTCACAGATAAATATTTGAAGCTGTTGTAGTTCCACCCGTGAAAAGTTAAGAATTTATTAGGATTCTGGCAAAGTTGTATGAGAGCTTTCCTCTGGGGGGTCAGAAGCTGACTCGGTAGATTCGGTTGTCAAGGGAACTGCTTCTATATACTGGCTATCCATCAAAAAAGCGCCTCTAGCAAAGCGGACGCCCCAATACCCGCCTGGACGCCTGTCAATAACGATACCCTCTTCACCAATGCAAATCACATCAGGAGGGCGTAACATCGGCATTGGTTCAGCGGTTTTCACGTAAGGCGGCAGGGCTATTACCCGAACTTTGCTGCCGATAGTAAATTCTATGGACATGACTCTTCAATCCTCACCCGCATTAGCACTGATATCTAATCTACTTAAATACCCATAATAGTATCTGTGATGTGGGACATTGGGGACTGGCAAGACTCTAGAGCAACCGTCCATTAATCTCAAAAACCCGGTCTCTGATGCGCTCAAAACCGAAACGGCTCCAGACTCAACCAAAAGAAACCGGGTTTTTTAGCCTCGATTTGAATACTCAGCCAATGCTCTAGAGCACTTGCCAAATCTTCTGATGATACTGCTCTAAATCCTCATAAGGGTCAACAGCTGCATGAGAGTGGTTATGACTGTGGTGATGATGGTGTTGGTGCTCATGAGTGCTAACACTATTGGTAGAGTGAGGGTGACTATGGTGAGGGCCATGCTCGTGACCGCAATCACTGGCAGTAGCCACTAACCTAAATTTGCACATTTCACAATTCATCTGCACTTGCCCTAGTTGTGTCTCAATTTCCCGCTCCCGCAGTATGGCGAACAACTGGGGGTGAAGCCCCATTTCTGGCAAGCAGGTCATAGCAATTTCAGCATATTGCTGCTGCTGCTGAGCTGTAATGTCGAAAATCTTTTTAACAAGAATTCCGGTAAACAGAAAGTACGGCAGAACAATAATCTGTTTGGGCTGGTAGAGTCGAGCACGACGGAAACCTTCTTCCAATCGAGGATGAGTAATGCCGATAAAACAAGGTTCAACGGTGAGATAATCACTGCCTTCCCACAAAATTCGGGCGAGTTTGTAAACATCACTATTGGCATCGGGGTCACTAGAACCTCGACCGACAAAGAGGAGGACGGTTTCTGATCGAGGCGGGGGCAATTTCCCTTCTGTTCCTACCGACTCATCTAATTTGGCAAGACGCGATCGCCACAAATCCAGAATCCCAGGAGTAATCCCAAAATGACGTCCGTAATAAAATTTCACTTGAGGATGCCTAGCCTTGGCGCGGTCTAACTCATTGGTGACATCAAACTTATTGTGCCGAGCCGCAAATAAAAGTATCGGCAGTGCCGATATTTCTGTGTACCCCTGTTCTACACATAGATCCACTCCCTCTTGAATCGTAGGGCTGGTGAGTTCCAGAAAACACGGTACGACTGGTCGTGATGCATCTAAGGCTTGATAGGCGGCGGCAAAATCCAGGAAACTCTGCCGTCCCTGTTCATCTCTGGTACCATGACCAATCATCAATATAGGACGTTGTAGCGGCAGGGGCAGCAACTGGAGAGAATTGACAGTTTCGTTCGAGGGTGCAGTCAGATCAGTGGAATTAATAGTAGGCATCAATCAGGTTCCTTTCCCGTGCAAGGCAGGAAATTAAAGTAAATTAGTCACAAGTAGGCATTCTGGCTTACGGAACTAGCCTCCGTTTACAGCTGCCGCACAGTCCCGGATTTTCACCGGAGTTTCCCTACTTGGTTACGGTTTGAGTGTGCCTTGCTATCTTAGCGGATTTAATGCTTGCGTAGAATGGGGAGAGAAGAATGCTTTCGGGTATCACTGCACTGATATCTGGGTTGCACCAGGGCATGGGATCGCAAAGCTAAGCATGCAGTTTTTCAAAAGCTCTATCTAAAGACCAAATGACATACACAAATCTGATGGCAAAGATAGGAAAAATGTCGTAGCCTTTGACATCTGGAAGGCTACAGACAAATATAGAAAAACAGCTTCTTAAACTTAACAGCAGATGAACAAAGCAATTGGACACAAATGTTGGGCGATCGCAGAAGGTTATCTTCCTGGTTGGAGTCATGGGCCACATCCAGAAATGAGGAGCCATGAAGCCATTTGTTTGCTCAATACTTCAGATCAGGATGCTCGCGTTGAGATTGCCATTTACTTTAGCGATCGAGAACCTGTTGGCCCTTACCAGGTCACTGTTCCAGCACGACGCACAAACCATGTAGATCTTGATAAGCTGACTGAGCCACAGTCAATTCCTCTTGCTACCCCTTACGCCAGCGTGATCGAGTCAGACGTACCGATTGTTGTGCAATACACCCGGCTCGACTCACGCCAAGCTGAGAATGCTCTACTTAGCACGATGGCTTATCCAGTTATTGATTAGCAATTGGAAGCCAACTGCTCGCACTGCATAACGCAGGTGTCCCATTCTCACAACT
>CAZZWA010000222.1:0-4474 GCA_964657555.1 uncultured Microcoleus sp. | reverse complement strand
CGTCAAGATGCTGAAGATGCACTTAATGAGTTAAGAAATAGCGGCTTTCCCATAGATCGAGTTTCTGTGATCGCTAGAGACGCAGGGCGGCGGGATGAGATAGCTGGTGCTAACGTAAGCAATACCGTTGGTAGCAAAGCTGATGAAGGTGCTGGAACAGGTGCAGTCACGGGGACTGTATTGGGAGGCTTAGGAGGCTTATTAGTAGGTGCTGGTGCTTTAGCAATTCCCGGAATTGGGCCTGTCATAGCAGCTGGTACTATCGGCACAACCCTAGCGACTACGGCACTTGGCGCAGGTTTAGGAGCAGCAAGTGGCAGCTTAGTTGGAGCTTTGTCTGGTTTAGGCATTGCCGAAGAGCGAGCGCAAGCTTATAGCGATCGCGTATCTCGGGGTGATTATTTGGTGATCGTAGATGGTACAGACGATGAGATTCGTCTTGCCGAATCCATTTTGAGCAATCGCGGTATTCAGGATTGGGGGATCTACAATCCCAGGACTACCGATCAAATAAGTCGCACCGATTATCCCGATCCTACGGTTTTATAGGTTCTAGTTAATTGTGGTAGGGTTCCCTTAATTTTGCACAGGCTCCTGTCTTTAAAAAGGGAAAACAAGAGAAACTTGGTGTCGAGAACCAAAATTTGATTTACAAATGCATCCTCATTTCAACCCCATATCTAACAGTATGGGGTTTTATTTTGAATTATTAATTTTGTGAATTTGGAACTGGAGCAAAGCGATCCTAACAGCATCGCCAACAATTAATGCTTTCTTCAAATCAGCTTGCAGAGATACTTTCTTGCCTACCTAGTATAGCAAGTAGACTTGTAGACTTGGTAGAGAGGCGATCACCAGAAGCAAGTTGTAAAATCGGAGTCGTGGAAATAGTCGGAGTCATAGCAACATTTTATAATTCTAAGAATTCTCATCTTGAATGCACTATTTGGAGGCGATCAGCCCCAAGATACAAGTCTAGGTAGAACTACAATTATCCATCAGCCAGTCCCAAACAGTAAAGAACATGAAACTAAGAATCCTACTAGCGAGCGCTGCATTGTTGACTACAGTGTGCTCAGCATGTACGGGTAGTAAGCTTTATGAGGTGAACAATGGCAAGCAAGTCCGGGCTAAGGCATTGGCTAGGGTTGCTGTCACATATGCAGAATTGGGACAAAAGGATAAAGCAGAGCAAATCTTTACCCAGGCCCTTCAGAGTGCTAATGCTATTGAAGATAACTCTACTCTTAAAACTAATACCTTGTCTGGGGTAGCTGCCAGCTATGCGGAAGCGGGGCAATACGACCAAGCCTTTGAGATTGCCAAAGCAGTAGATAATGAGGATGACAAAACGAAGGTGTTGAATGAGATCGCCCTCAGTGCGGCGGAAGTGGGGGAATATGATCGGGCTATTCAGGCTACAGAGAGAATGAAAAAGCATAGCGATGCGGCTGCCCAAGCGCTGGCTGAAGTTGCTATCCAAGCGGCAGAGACGGGGCAATACGACCAAGCCCTTCAGGCGATCAAAGTTATGGGAGATCGAGAAGTAGGTTATGAGGAGAACAGAGTTAAGGCATTAACTGAAGTCGTTGACAAGGCTACGAAAACGGAACCGGCTGCTAAAGCCTCTCAGATCCTAGCCCAAGCTGTTCAGCTTGCCCAAACTATTAAAGAAAACAACTCTAGAGTCGCTGCCTTGACTGGGATAGCTGGCTTGTATGCAGACATAGGGCAACAGGATAAAGCTTTGCAGATACTAACACAAGCTTTACAGGTAGCCCAAACCGTTGGGGAGGGCGAGGCCAAAGCAGAGGCATTGGCCTCTATTGCTAGCCAGTATGCAGCAGATGGAAAACAGGATAAAGCAGAGCCGATATTTGCTCAAGCCCTCCAGCTTGCCGCAGCGCAAGATAACATCCTAAAAACCTCGGTGTTAGCTAAGGTTGCGGCAAAGTATGCGGAAGCAGGACAAAACGATCAGGCAAGGCAGCTATTTGCTCAAGCCCTGAAAGTTGGTAAAACGATTGAAGATGACTCTACCAGAGCGAAGACCTTAAAGTTAGCCGCCATTGATGCAGCAGAAGTGGAGCAATATAACCAAGCTCTTGGGATCGCTAACTCCATTGAGCAAGCTTCTGTTAAAACCGATGCTTTGAAGGAGATTGCGATTAAGGCAGCGCAGGCGGGACAATCTGACCAAGCTCTTGAGTTTGTCAAATCTAATAAGAGCGATGACTGTCAAACAAAGGCTAAGGTATTGAGCGAGGTAGCCACCAACCATGCAGAAGCGGGGCAATATGACCAAGCTTTTCAGATCGCCCAATCCATTCAAAGATTTGCCTCTCCCAAATCTGATGGCTCGAAAGAGGACTGTCGCGACGTCAAGGCGGAGGCGTTGGCTAACATAGCTGCCATTGATGCAGAAGCAGGACAATACAACCAAGCCTTAAAGGCAGTCAAATCTATTGAGAAGTTTGAATCTCACAAAGCGGAGGCATTGACTGAAATTGCTGTACAGGCTGTGCAAGCGGAAAAAAAGGATAAAGCGGCGCAGATCTTAGCCCAAGCCTTGCAAATAGCCACAACAATTAAGGAGGAGGACGCCAAGGCAGAGGCATTGGCCGCGATCGCTAGCGAGTATGCAGAATTAGGAAAAAAGCAAAAAGCCCTAGATATCTTAGCCCAAGCCCTTCAGGGTGCCGAACACATTGCTATAGGAGGGGGGAACTCAGCCAAGTGGCTTCAACACTAGTGCTACGGGGGTCTCTTCTGGAGGGGAGAATGAAGCAGTAAACTAAATGAGTAGTCAATTTAGCAGACAGAAGAACATGAGTAAGTATGAGTTTCATGATGAGGCTAGTCTGTCCGAAGCAGCAGAAGCACTTGGGAAAAAAGCTATGCAGTTAGGGCTCATACCTAGTTTCGTTATTCGTTACTTCCCAGATAGTAGGCAGTTCTACATCCCTAACGAAAACGAATCGGAGCCTCTGACACCAGAACAGGCATACCTCCGGTTGAAGAAAATTATTGAAAAATCCGGAACAGTAGGTATTGCCTAGACTTTAGGGAAGTAGGTATCCGGGTAAGCCAATCAATAGTGCATCGAAGCAATTGAGTGAACTAATATGTGTTTATAAAAAAAGAATTCAGCAACTTAATTGCAATACTCTATATAGAGGCACTGTTTGTTTGGTGAGGAGGACGTCGCAACAACACCAACAAGATCCGTGCAGGTGAAAGTTTTGGAGCTTTTGTGGTAGAGAGCGTGATCGCGCTCTCTACTTAGCTGTTAAACTACCAACAGTCTCTAAGAGCAGATTTTACCGAATAATTTTGAGCCCCGACAAGGATTTGCTTAACCTGCCCTCCACAATCGATATCTTTATAGACGAGTTTATTTAGATTGTGGTTGAGAGTGAAAATTAGCTACTCAAACCCGCCCCTACATCACCTGTGCTTCATTTTCTCAATCTCAGCTATTGGTAATAATAAGGTTTATTAGATGTGCGATCGCATTTCCACTGAAGTACGATTGAGGCAATTTATTAAAATCACGCTGGCATCATGGTACTGAATTAGTAATTCTTTCTAAATATCATTGAAGTTCTGAAGTTGTGAATAAACTGATTCAGGAGTGGCTGGAGGAGCAATAAGAGTTTCTGTTCAGCTAGCTTTTTTGTACCCTTCTCTCGCATTTTCTCAAGAATAAAATTTACTCATTCCCCGTTAGCCCATCAGAGGTATAAATCCTTGGCTAATAGAAAGGGGCGATAAAAATCATACAAGTGGGTGAGGCGGAATCCCCCTTAAACAAATTTCTCTGTGATATAGAATACATTTTGCTTTGGCTAAGAGGTAGGGGAGATGTCTTTGGTTTTCACGATTCCACTGGCGATCGCACTGGTAGCGGCTTATGTCTATGAAAACTGTGCAGACGAAGTTGGGACAATCGTAGCAATATGCGGAGTGGTGTGCCTGATTTTATGTTTGATTTTGTTACCTTGGCCTATCCAACTTTTGCTGCTGATTTTTGTCCTCATCAGCACCAGGCAAATATCTCTATAGAATGCTGGAGTTTCTATCATAACTCCAGCATTGCTGATGCGAACCGAAGTTTGGACTAACGATTGCCTTGACTGCGTTGAATGTAACTTTGTACGTTCTGTATCGCTTTTGTGGCGTAAGAATCGTTAGGACGTATACTAAGAGCCTTTTTAAAATTAGTCAAAGCAGTTTGGTAGTCTTTTTGCTGAGTTGCAGCGTATCCAGCTCGCATGTATTGAGTATAAACAGTCCGTTGACTACCATTGGAGCGCCCGTTGCCTGACATAGACCTATTCGTAGATTGTCCAGATCTACCTGTGCCTGGGACATTATTATTGGTGCCACCTGCGCCTGGGACACCAGTGGTTCCATCTGCGCCTGGGACATTATTATTGGTGTCACCTGTGCCTGGGACATTATTAATAGTTCT
>CAZZWA010000221.1:8350-9994 GCA_964657555.1 uncultured Microcoleus sp. | reverse complement strand
ATGTTGGGCGTGCTACTGAACCTGATTCTAGGATTATCTCGCGTGGTGTTAGCAATGGGACGCCGCCGGGATCTGCCAAGGGTTTTAGCTCAGCTAAACCAATCAGGGACAACACCAGTTGCGGCTGTTCTGGTTGTGGGTAGTGCGATCGCTGGATTAGTTCTCATTGGCAATGTCAAAACCACTTGGTCATTCAGTGCTTTTAGTGTGTTGATTTATTACGCAATTACCAATCTAGCTGCACTGCGTTTGCCAGCTCATGAACGGCTCTATCCTAAGTGGTTGGGTTGGATGGGTTTGGCTAGCTGCGTGTTTCTAGCCTTTTGGGTAGAGAAGCAGATTTGGCTAGTGGGTTTAGCACTAATTGTTGCTGGCCTCATCTGGCATGCTGTTGCACAGCAAAAGGTTTGAGTGGACTAGGCGCAATGGATGACAAAGATCTCTACTCAGGTCTAATTCGACTTCACATCCTCCATCATGCTGCAAGGGAACCGATCTTTGGCCTCTGCATCATTGAGGAACTAGCTCGCCACGGCTATAAGTTGAGTCCAGGAACTCTATACCCCATGCTTCATGAAATGGAGCGTAAGGGTTACCTAAATTCAAACGAACAGCGTTCGGGACGGCAATCGCGCCGTTTCTATCAAGCAACTCCCTTGGGAAAAGAGGCTCTAGAAGCGGCAAAGGAAAAGGTTCGCGAACTGTTCGGGGAACTTTTCGAGGCAGAATCAGACAAATGAAAGTTTCGATATTGGGATGCTTCCACAAACCTCGACCTCTGCTATTGAGCAGCAGGTAGTGTAAATCCTTGCTTTTCAAATACTGCTTTGGCTTGATCGCCAGATAGAAATTTCTCAAAATCCTTAGCAGAATCAACGTTTTTACTGCTTTTGAGGACAGCGATCGGATAGACAACAGGGGAATGAGAATCTTCAGGTGCGGTTGTCACAACTTTGACTTTATTAGAGGATTTAGCGTCTGTGAGGTAAACAATACCAGCGTCAGCATTTCCTGCCTCAACATAACTAAGAACTTGGCGAACGTCTTTGGCATAGACAGCTTTGGGTTTGACAGAGTCAAGAACCTTCAACTTTGTTAGGACTTCCTGGGCATATTTCCCCGCCGGAACACTTGCTGGTTCGCCTAGAGCAATTTTCTTGACGCGATCGCTACTTAGGTCTTTGAAACCAGTAATCGCCGTCGAATCTTTGGGTGCGATCAACACAACCTGATTTTTCAGTAAGTTCTTACGGGTTCCATCGAGCAAAAGACCTTTTTGTTGCAAGGCATCCATTTGTTTAGGCCCCGCAGAGATAAAGACATCAACTGGGGCCCCCTGTTCGATCTGTTGTTGGAGAGAACCTGAAGCTCCATAGTTATAGGTCAGGGTCGCATTGGAATTTTGCTGACTGTAGAGGGGCTTGATTTCGTCCAGCGTATCTCTTAAACTAGCAGCTGCTGATATAGTTAATTTTGTAGATGTAGCCGCGGTGGATGGGGTTGGAGACGAGTTGTTGTTGGCTGCTTGATTACAGCTAACAATGAGCAGCAATGAAAGGAGAATCCAGCTGATAAAAGAGAGAATGCGTACCTTGTTCGTTCCCATATACTTACGAGTTTTTTAGTTTGAGCGCAAAAAATTAA
>CAZZWA010000221.1:4058-8250 GCA_964657555.1 uncultured Microcoleus sp. | reverse complement strand
AAGTGGATAATTGGCAACACAACCAAATAAGCTATGAATTAAGCTGTGAATAAGTGGAGTGTTTTAAGTGAAACTCATTCTACCTATTGAGCTGGCTGCTGACATCGAGCCGCATTTACCAGCCGAGATGGAGGTTGTGCGTGTGGATACAGATGGCACATTCAATAACGATGCCAGTAATGCTGAAGTTTATGTGAACGGCTTCTATTTTTAGAACACTGTCCTGCATAAGGTGCTGACAGCAGCACCTGCACTGCGTTGGCAACATACACCCAGTGCAGGTGTAAATCACATACTCACACCCACCTTTCTAGAACGTGACATTGTTCTTACCAATGGCGCAGGGGTTCATGGCATTCCCATTTCTGAATTCGTGCTGACCTTCATGCTCTATCACGCCAAGAACCTGTCGAAGTTGCAAGCTTTGCAGGCTGAACACCAGTGGGTGAGAGGCTTAGTACTGCAAGAATTAATGGGCATGACTTTGTTAATTGTCGGTGCAGGAAATATTGGTCAAGCGATCGCCCAACGAGCCAGCGCTTTTGGGGTACGAGTTTGGGGGAGTCGCCGTCACCCCGAACCGCTACCAGGATTTGAACGGGTGGTTGGGACTGACCAATGGCGAAGTCTCCTTCCTGAAGCAGACTATGTCGTCATTGCTACACCTCTGACTCCAGAAACTAAAGGTCTGATTGAAACAGAGGCATTACGTTCCATGCGCCAGTCTGCCTACTTAATCAATATTGCTCGTGGTGCGGTAGTGGATGAAGTTGCATTGCTAACTGCTCTAAAGGAGAGGTGGATCGCAGGTGCTGGACTAGACACCTTTTGCACTGAACCACTGCCACCCGACAGTCCCTTTTGGTCGCTACCGAATGTCTTTGTTACACCCCACTGTTCAGCTATCTCACCACAGCTTAAAGAGCGCATCGTGGCATTGTTTATCGACAATCTGACACGCTACCAAGCTGAGTTACCCTTGCGGAATGTCGTGGATAAGAAAGCAGGTTACTGAAACACGACAGTTGAAACTGTCTACCCACCAGGGGATAGGATTCCTTGATAGTAAGGAGTCCAATGACATTGCCCTCACTAAACATGCAAGACCCGTTTGTAGGGAACTTAAAATGAAAGTATTAAGTGTCCCAGGTGCTGGCTTGCTCCAAAAGCTGGATCGAGGCTGAGTCGAGTTTAAGATCGAGCGCTTTGATAATTTCGTTGAGTTGCTCGACCTTGGTCGCACTGACAATGGGAGCGGTGATGCTCTTACGTGTGATTAGCCATGCCAGAGAGACTTGGGTGGGAGTCGTATCATAAGTTTTTGCCACTTCATCAAGCGCCGCCAGAATCCGCAATCCACGAGCATTTAAATATTTCTTAACCATACCAGCACGGGAACTATTGGCTATATCTTCTTGAGAACGATATTTTCCAGAGAGAAAGCCACTGGCAAGAGAGAAGTAGCTAATGACGCCAATTTCCTGTTGGAGACAGAGTGGTTCAAGCTCCTGTTCATAGTCAGATCGGTCATATAAGTTGTAGAGGGGCTGAAGGCTCTCGTAGCGAGGATACCCATGCTGCTGGCTAACTTGCAATGCCTGGGCAAGACGGGCTGCACTATAGTTCGAGGCACCAATCACACGTACTTTCCCCTGACGGAGTAACTCTGCATAGGTTTCGAGGGTTTCCTCAATAGGAGTACTTTCGTCATCGATATGTGATTGATACAAATCTATGTAATCAGTTTGTAATCGCTGTAGTGAGTCATCAACAGCTTGCAGAATATGCTTCCGGGAGAGCCCTTTACCGTTGAGACCCATATCACTACCAACCTTGGTGGCGATCACTATCTGTTCGCGGTTACGGCGCTGCGAGAGCCATTTTCCCAGGATCGTCTCAGATTCTCCACCCTGATTGCCGGGAACCCATTTGGAATAGACATCAGCGGTGTCAATGAAATTGCCTCCAGCCGCCACGAAGGTATCCAGAATCTCAAATGAAGTGGCCTGATCAATCGTCCATCCAAAGACATTGCCGCCAAAACATACAGGTGATACTTCTAGTCCAGAACGTCCAAGTTTACGTTTTTCCATAAAGTTTAAAATCCAAAATCTAAAGTTCTTAGTTAAGTAGGTGAGAAGCAGTTGCTTTGAATGTGCAGCATCACAACAGGTTCAGCTATCTCATCGGCTGGATCAACCACAGAGGTAATAACGCGGTCTATTTCTACATTGGCCTTAATGATGCTTTCTACTACGTTGCTGTCGGATCATCGCTAATTTTAACAATCAGCTTGCCAAAATTCTTGCCTTCAATGAGTATTGACGTGTGAATTCAAATGTTTAGTCGCAGTCAAGGTTTATTTACAAAAATATACAAAATTTGAAAGCAGCTCCGACAAAAAGGTTAGTGAATTTGCTAAAGAGAAACTGAAGAATTGGCCTCAAGGTTAGGTACCACGCTAGGCTTTATATTCAGTAGGAGCTTGAATCACACTGGCGGCAAATTTTTGTTGCCCAAATAGGCGATCGCACCCTAGGAGCGGTCGGCTATTTTAAGCAAACTGACTTAACACTTTGCACCATTCTCAACATCTGTAGGGAGAGTAATCGCCTCACAAGCCGTTGCCCAGCCTACATTCAGGAGGCTTGTTGACAATAGTGCGAGATGTGAAAAAACCACCTTTGTAAAAATCTGCATGAGGAGAAACATGTTGCAGTTAGTAGAGGGGTACATCTATGCCGATCCAGAAACCTTATCCGTCCTCAAATCCCGCGCTCAGTCAGCTGAGAATTGGGACATGCGACGCTCGGCACTGCAAGAGTTAGCAAAAGGTGGGAAAAACGATCCGGAAACCCTAGCAATTCTTAAATCCCAGGCTCAGTCAGATAAGTATTGGGCTGTGCGACTTGCAGCGGTGCAAGAATTAGTTAAGGGGTGGCAAGAAGACCCAGAAACCCTAGCAATTCTTAAATTCCGCGCTCAGTCGGATGAAAATTGGGATGTGCGACTTGCAGCTACGCATGAGTTAATCAAGGGTTGGCAAAATGATCCCGAAACCTTAGCTATCATCAAATCTCATGCTCAGTTGGATAAAGATTCGGCTGTGCGACGAGTGGCACTGCAAGAGTTAATCAAAGGTTGGCAAAATGATCCCGAAACCTTAGCTATCCTTAAGTCCCGCACTCAGTTAGATCAGGATGCGACTGTGCGACGAGCAGCACTGCAAGAATTAGTCAAGGGGTGGCAAGAAGACCTTGATACCTTAGCTATCCTTAAATCCCGTGCTCAGTCAGATGAGAATTGGAATGTGCGACGAGTGGCACTGCAAGAGTTAGCAAAAGTTGGTAAAGAGGACGCGGAAACCTTAACCATTATCCAATCTAGTGCTCAATCAGAGAAGGATTTGGAGGTGCGACAAACAGCACTGCAAGAATTAGCTAAAGGGTGGAAACAGCACTCGGATACCTTACCTGTCCTCATATTTAGTGCTCAGGAGGATGAAGATTGGGATGTGCGACGAGTGGCACTGCAAGAGTTAGCCAGAGGGTGGAAACACGACCCGAATATCCTAGGTATCGTTAAGTCTCGCGCTCATTTGGATGAAGATTGGGAGGTACGACTTGCAGCACTGCAAGAGTTAGCCAAGGTTGGTAAAGATGACTCGGATATCTTTACTATCCTCAACTACCGCGCTCACGAAGATGATAACTTGGATGTACGAAGAGCCGCGCTACAAGGGTTAGCTAATGGTCGGCACGATGAGCAAGAAACTTTAACTATCCTCAAATCATACGCTCAGTCTGATAAAGATTGGGAGATCCGACTTGCAGCTCTAGAAGAATTAGTGAATGGTTGGCACGAGCAGTCGGAAATTTTTGAATTTTTGTGCGATCGCGCCATCAATGACCCCTTTGAGCTAAAGTCTCTGTTTGACGATAACCCTCGACAAACAGCACTCTTGGCAATCATCAAGCACTACCCTGACCATCCCCAAACTCTACCACTGCTACGTGATCGCGCAGAGCATGACCCAGATGAGAAAGTGCGTGAGTTCGCTCAGAAGAAATTGGCAGAATTAGAGCAGTGAGCTACTGCACTTAAGGTGCATATTTTTCATGTTGTTTGTCCGTAGTCTGTGGTTTGGAGTTGGATAAAGCTTGACAACTAACCACTGATGCAGGACAACGGA
>CAZZWA010000221.1:0-3958 GCA_964657555.1 uncultured Microcoleus sp. | reverse complement strand
CTAAAAACTATTGATCGCTAGCTCGTAGTTAGCTATTTATTCTATGATGGGTCAACTCATCTGCTAGATGTAATGCTGCTTTCATGCTAGTGGCATCGGCAATGCCTTGACCAGCAATATCAAAAGCTGTACCGTGGTCTGGTGACGTGCGGACAAAAGGCAGACCGATAGAAGTGTTAACCGCTCGGTCAAAGGCCATCATTTTCACGGGAATTAAGCCTTGGTCGTGGTAGAGTGCTAGATAGGCGTCATGAGCTGCCTGGATACCAGATGAACTATACCAGGCTTGACTGGGTTTAACCCACATCGTATCAGGTGGAATAAGACCATCAAGTTGCAAGTGAGGGCGACGTTGGCGTTCTTGCTCTAGCCAACTCATTAACCAATCTTTTTCCTCATGTCCCAGATGACCTTGTTCGCCGCTGTGAGGATTCAAACCAGCGATCGCAATCCTCGCCTTCTCTATGCCAAAATCCTGCTGCAAGCACTCCACTAGTAGATCCAGCTTAGCAGTCAGTAACTGAGGGGTCAGGGTGTCGGCAACTTGACGCAGGGGAATATGTGTGGTAGCCAGGAGAGTTCGGAGCGTCCATCCTGTATGGGGCGATCGCGCTACAAACAGCATACCGAAGCGCGAGACAAAAGCCCGCTCTGCTAACAATTCCGTTTGACCGGGATAATCATATCCAGCAGCCTGCCAAGCTGACTTGGCAATTGGCCCGGTAACAATACCTTGAAACTCACCTGCCAGAGTCCGAGCGATCGCCGTTTCCATATAAGCAAAACTGGCCGCACCGCTAGCTGCATTTCCAGTGCCAAGAGTAATTTGCTGTTCTTTTTGGGCGTCCAGTGGGACATCAAGAACTGATAACGATTTTGGGTCTCTTAAGTCCCTATGCTCAGGTATCTGCTGCAACTGATCATAGGTTTCCTGCAATAGTGAGCAACTGCCAACCACTGTAATATCGCACTTCTGCGTTACCTCGGGGTCTGCCAATGCCTTCAGCACCACCTCTGGCCCTATCCCAGATGGGTCTCCTATTGTTACAGCTAACCGGGAACGCCTTTGCCCTTTTTTGAGTTTTACATCTGTTTGTGTAAAGAAAGTTTTCCCAGTCTTCATAGTGCTTTAGAATAATCCTTACAAAAAAAAGTGAATTTCCTCACCTTCCCTAAGTCCCTACTTTAATAGTAGAGAGTGCTGGAAGGCTTTGCCTGATAAGGTTACGAGACACTTTCCTCAAAGGAGCTTGAAGATGAACAGTGAATTGTTGAATGCGGCAGTCTTATCCTTTACCCTGATTCTAGTGGGTCTTGGCTTGGGCTTTTTGTTACTCAAAATTCAAGGGGGCGAAAACGAGTCCCTCTAGAATTGCGAGGAAGGGATGACACTCCCATTGAGTCTATCAGAGTAAAAGCCATGGGAGAGATGAGAGCGTGAGGCGTCCGTGAGCCTCCTCATCTCTCTGATTCTACAGTTGAGGATAGCTGATTGGGGGACAGTAGCCAGCGATATGGCTGATGCCAGAATAACGTACAGCCAAATAGATGCAAAATTTCTGATAAAATCTTAGAGAAACTTTAAGATTCATTACTAAAATCTTTTGATGAGCTTATTAATTGTTGGTGCCACTGGAACCCTAGGAAGACAGGTGGCGAAGCGGGCTTTAGATGAGGGACACCAAGTCCGTTGTCTGGTGCGCAATCTTAAGAAAGCCGCATTTTTAAAAGAATGGGGCGCTGAGTTAGTTCGGGGCGACCTCTGTGATTTCCAGACTCTGCCACCTGCGTTAGAGGGTGTGACAGCTGTGATTGATGCCTCAACCTCCCGGCCTACAGACTCCCTGAGTATCAAACAAGTAGACTGGGATGGGAAAGTGGCGCTGATCCAAGCTGCTGTTGCTGCTGGGATCGAGCGTTTTATCTTTTTTTCCATCCTTGATGCCGAAAAATATCCCCATGTGCCACTGATGGAAATTAAGAAATGCACAGAACTTTTCCTAGCGGAATCGGGATTGAACTACACCATCCTGCGGCCCTGCGGCTTTTTGCAAGGGCTGATTGGCCAATATGCTATTCCGATTTTAGATGGGCAGGCAGTTTGGGTCACTGGTGATACGTCTCCTGTTGCTTACATGGACACTCAAGACGTTGCCAAGTTTGCTATTCGCGCCCTCTCGGTTCCAGAAACGGAACAGAAAACTTTCCCCGTCGTAGGGTCACGCGCTTGGGGCGTGTATGAAATTATCCGTCTGTGTGAACGCTTATCTGGACGAGAGGCTAAGGTAACGCGTCTGCCTCTTAGCTTACTGCGCACGGTGCGCCGGGTAGCCCGGTTTTTTGAGTGGGGCTGGAATTTAGCAGACCGTCTGGCATTTGCTGAGGTGTTGGCCACTGGTAAGCCCTTGAGTGCACCGATGGATGAAGTCTATGATGTCTTTGGGCTAGACCCTCAGGAAAACACAACTCTAGAGGCATACCTCCAAGAATACTTTGGTCGAATTTTGAAAAAGCTTAAAGAAATAGATTACGAGCGGAATAAGGGTAAAAAGCAGAATAAAAACAACAAGAAGATTCCTTTCTCTTTTTGATGAAAACTCCCGGATAAAGTCAAAATTTAGACAGTCTTAAGGATGCAGCTCTTGGTGTTTAGCACCATCACCAAACCAAACGTTTCTACTGTCCTCATCCCTTTTTGTAAGGCGATGAGGCTGTTACCTTTGGTCGCTCGGAGAATAGACTAGAGCATAGATGAAGCTACTGAAATGTGTTACAAAAGTTATTTGACAGCAAGCCTCGTTATTACTATTGTCTATCTAAAGCTGGTTGACAACCTAGACGCTAGCTATCCTAGTAGCTCACTATAGATAGGTCTAACGGGAAGTGCAACATACTTCTGTTAATAAACGAGACTCCTTTACTTAAGCAGACAGCACTGCTCAATCTGCGACTGATGATTAGGAGACTTGTAACGACTTCGTCTAAGCTGGTAAGAGCTGTCTTTGACCAGCAGACCCGATACAATCAGTTCAGTTGGGAAACAACTATTTTGGTAGGCAACACTCGTTATCCGTCCGACGGACGCTAGATGGGTGGTGTAGCAAATTCTCAATTACTCACATTAAACACTAAGCCGGACTCAAAGCGTGCCCAAAGCAGGCATTATCTACAATGAAGTCAAACCTGTGGCCTGTCGCATTGCTACAGAGTTGAAAGACAAGCTGACAACCTCTGGTTGGGAGGTCTGCATGAACACAGGTGCCGGAGGGATTTTGGGTTATTCTCGCCCTGACCGTCCGGTTTGTCATACTCCTATTGAGTCTCTCATTCCCCCTGGTTTCGACGCTGAAATGACCTTCGCCATAGTGCTGGGGGGAGATGGCACAGTTTTAGCAGCTTCTCGCCAAGTGGCACCATGTGGTATTCCACTGCTGACAGTGAATACAGGTCACCTGGGTTTCCTAACGGAGACCTACGTGAACCAACTGCCGCAAGCTTTGGAACTGGTGATGGCTGGCAATTATGAAATTGAAGAACGGGCAATGCTTGCTCTCGGGCTGTTTCGGGATGACGTGTTGCTATGGGAAGCGCTTTGTCTAAATGAAATAGTAATCCATCGAGAGCCCCTGACCAGCATGTGTCATTTTGAAGTGCAGATCGGGCACCATGCGCCAGTAGATATTGCGGCAGATGGGCTGATTATCTCGACACCAACAGGATCGACAGCTTACTCCTTGAGTGCTGGTGGCCCAGTAGTTACCCCAGGAGTGCCAACGCTACAACTGGTGCCAATTTGCCCCCATTCTCTAGCGTCAAGGGCTTTGGTGTTTGCAGATTCTGAACCCGTGACAATTTTCTCGGTAAATCCCAACCCACTGGTGATGGTAGCGGATGGCAATGCTGGGTGTTATGTCTTGCCAGATGACAGAGTGCGGTTAGAGCGATCGCCCTACTATAC
>CAZZWA010000220.1:1205-10011 GCA_964657555.1 uncultured Microcoleus sp. | reverse complement strand
GATCGCGCCGTTTATTTAAGGAAATTTACAAAAATATATAGAAGTGCACAAAAAGTTAGGCTTTGGGTGAGGCGACACTGGGCGGCAAAAATCGCTAATGTGTATAAGTTAACAACTTTTAACTTTTCTAGGAAAATGGCTACTTGGCGTTGTGTAAAGCAATGTGGAGCCTGCTGTCAGCTTGACCCGACTGAGCGGCCAGATTTAGAGCTATATCTCTCAACCGAGGAATTGCAGCTTTATCTGAAGATGGTAGGTGCAGATGGATGGTGTGTTAATTTTGACCATGCCACGCGAGAATGCCGAATTTACCCAGATCGACCCCGCTTTTGCCGGGTACAGCCGGATGTCTTTCACGACTTATATGGCATTGAGCCTGCTGAGGTGAATGACTTTGCCATTGACTGCTGCCGCCAGCAAATTGAAGGGGTATATGGCGATCGCAGCTTGGAAATGCTGCGCTTTGACCGAGAAGTCGGCGAATAGGGTTGATATTTCCCCTGCTGATCTGAGAAAATGAGACAAATATGAAAATGACTCTGGATTGAGCATAACTATATAGTGAATAAATCCGCTGTGCTTCCTACTCTAGACAGTCCCGGCGATCCCGCACCGCACCTCGAACCTCTAGCCTTATCAGACATTATTATTTCTCACAAGCAGGTACAGCCCAAATCAGGGCAGAAGCAGGGGGCATGGTCAGTCTTCAGTTCCACGTTCTTGACTATTTTTCTGGCTGAAATGGGAGACAAAACCCAGATCACCACCCTGCTGATGGTAGCCCAATCTCAGTCTCCTTGGGTAGTTTTTGCTGGTGCGGCTACAGCACTTATTGCCACGAGTATACTGGGTGTTCTGCTAGGACGCATTCTGGCAACTAGACTTGCTCCTAAAACTCTAGAATCAGCAGCAGGAGCGACTTTACTCTTAATTTCCCTGACGCTGTTATGGGATGTTATTCATTTTTAGTAGAGACGTTCCGGCGGAACGCCTCTACCAACTGACTGTTTCAACCTTTAAACTCTATGGACTGGCAACTTCTAGGAATTAGTTTTATCACCGTGTTTTTGGCTGAGATTGGAGATAAGAGCCAACTTGCCGCGATCGCTCTGAGTGGTAGCTCCAAATCGCCTTGGGCTGTATTTTTAGGTTCAGCATGTGCACTTCTGCTGGCTAGCTTTCTAGGAGTTATAGCTGGCGAAGGGGCATCTGGGCTATTGCCTGCTCGTTTAGTGAAGGCGATCGCGGCAATTGGTTTTGCTTTAATAGCTGTACGACTTCTGTGGCCAGAAGCTGACTTACCAGAAGACTCACAATAATAATTAGGGTGGGCATTGCCCACCCTAACTCATATACTTACATTTCTTTTCTAGCGTCCTGCTGTCGTAGACACCAGCCTAGCAGTGTGCCACCCAAGATCAGCTTAATTGCTTCTAGTAGCCAATAACCCTCGTGCATCTGAGTCATTCCAGCCTGAATTCTAGCCGTTGGCTCAAACAGATTCAGCTGCATTCCCAGAGAACTCATTTGCGGGGTCAAGACGTATGTATAAATGAGAGCGATCGTCAGTAGGAGCAGAGATAAGATCACGACTTTACTCCCAACCGGACGAGAAATATTTTGAGTATTGCGAAGAACTAACAAACCTGTCAACACTAAGGCTGCACACAATAACTCAATGCGATTAAAAATCCAAAAAACTGAATAGCTTGCTGTTGCGAACCCAGATTGGCTCATCATTCCGGCTCCATAAAGGCTAGGAATAACTACCCAGTCTAAAAGCAGGCTGCCACTCAGCCAGAAACCCAGTGAAACCAAAACGGTTGTTTGCCACGCAGATTGCTTTAATCCAATGCTAGAGAAAGCGGTCATTGGGTCTCCCCTCCTTTATGTCATGCTTTCAGCTTAACGAATCATTCTCAAACTTTATGTGAAATATTTTTGCAATAAGTATGAAACAAATCTCAAACATTGTCTTAAGAATTTACACTTAAGTTTAATTACTAAGATTACTAAGAATTGTTAATATGGCAGAGCAGGTTAGCGCTGCTAACCAAGGCTCAAAAAGCGCCTTTACCAATTAATTATGGGCAATCTCCACCTTACGGTCATTGAGAGTGGTGCAATGTCAGACAAAAGCACTTGTGGAGCTAGTTCAGGGATGAAACTATACCAAGCCATGCACATTCCAACCATATTTGGCGCAACATTAGCAGCCTTGGCAGGTATGTGGGGAGTCTATTGCCCATCAGCTCAGGCAATTCGGCTCGCTAATGGCACTGTCTCCTTTGAAAAGCCACCTGACCTAGTCTCGGCTTCAACCACCTTTCAGGATGTTAATGTGTGGGGAGCAACGTACTTTTTCACGATCAGCCTGCCATCCAATGCTGGTGAACCACTCCAACAAGTGACGATTAATCAGATTGAAGGATTAGATAATATCCGATTTAATCTCAAAGAAACCTACGCCGTTGAAGGGACAGGCTGGCATGAAGGGAAAAAGCTGACTCTGGGAGAGGTGAGGAGAGACAAGGAAAAACACGCTGTTTCGGTGATGTTTAACCCACCAGTGCCTCCAGGGACAACCTTTACAATTGCCCTGCGTCCTGAGCGCAACCCTTTTGATGACGGGGTCTATCTCTTTGGTGTCACTGCTTTTCCGGCTGGGGAGAAACCTTATGGTTTGTATCTAGGTGTAGGAAGGTTGCATTTCTACCGCGGGGAAGGCGGTAGCCTGTTTTAGCCAGCCAACCCCATGTCAAACTCTTGAATGTTGTTACCATGATCCGCCACAAAGATACCGCCGTTGTGGTTTATTTTGGAGGTGGAAGGCTACTCTTTTAGTGAGGACTATAAATAGAGGATGTCAACTGCTCCCAGTGTATGAGATAGAGCTGGAGGGGCTGGTCTTTTCCCTTAACTAGAACAGGAGGAAGTTTTTCAATGGGTAGATGGCGATGCAAGAGCTTGTCAAGGGTGCTTTGAGAAATCAAGATCTCGCCAGCCTTGGCGGTGCTACAAATGCGGCTGGCGACATTCGTTGTATCGCCAATTGTGGCATATTGAAACAGCTTCTGCGAGCCGATATTTCCTGCTGCCACTTTCCCGGTATTGAGTCCAATGTGGATTTGAATCTGTAAATTTCGCTGCTCGATCCACTGCTGATTCAGGCGGCAAACTGCCCATTGCATTGCGATCGCGGCTTGAACGGCTTTGTCTGCATCATCAGTGCGCTGATAAGGTGCACCCCAAATTGCCAGCAAGGCATCTCCAATATACTTCTCCAAGGTGCCTTCGTATTCAAAGACAATCTCCTCCACCATCACCTTAAAGTATTCATTGAGCATCTCAATCACTTGGCGCGGCTCCATCTTGGCAGATATTTCTGTGAAGCTGCTGATGTCGGAAAAAAGCGCTGTCACCTCAGTGTCAACAATCTCTAAGTTGCCTTCTTCCTTGAGCTTTTTACTCACAGCCTGTGGAAAGAATCGCTCAAGTTTAGCTCGCATGACTGCTTCGGATTGCATCCTTTTGTAAAGTTGGGCGTTTTCAATGGCGATCGCCGCTTGGTTCACCAGACCAGTCATAAACTCCCAATCTTCCTCGGAGTAAACATTTGTCATCGAAAGATTGTCAGCATACAATACCCCAATCACTTCCTCTCTCGGTTTCAGTGGTACGCACAGCGAGGCATGAATTGCTTGGGCAATTATTGACTCCGAATTGTTAAACCGCTGGTCAATACGAGCGTCAGCAGTTAATATAGCATCTCCACTCTGGTGAACAAAATTAGTGATTTTTGTGCTGTAGAACTGATTGTCCGTCAGCACTCCAGGTCGGATTTTAGCTGCCTTGTGTTCGAGCTGTCCGGTTTCTTCATTCACCATGAGGATTACTGCTCTATCCACATTGACAATTTTGAACAGCAGGTCGAGAATTTTCTCTAGAAGTCTGTCGGTCTGATCGGGAGAGGAAAGCTGCTTGCTCACCTCTAGTAAAATTTTTAACTTATCTACTGCCCGCTGATCGGCATCCTGTTGCCGCAGCATCAAGACTGAACCTTGATTCTCTAAACTGTCTGGTTGGAGCAAGTCTTGAATTTCCACACGGGTTGGTTCTGGTGATAACCTTTTGACAATCGATAAATTAGAGTCTCCAGCTTCCACCTCAGCTGGTACGGAACTCCTAAGAGTGTGTACAAATTTAAAGACTACACTCCCACAACGAATCAAATCTCCATCTTTGAGTTCGCACCGCTCGACCTTCGTATCGTTAACGAAGGTGCTATTGAGGCTTTGCAAATCTTGAATAGTCACGCGATCGCTAGTGATAGTGACCTTAGCATGGTGACGAGAAAGACTCCGGTGCATCACAATCATGCTATTGTCAGTTTCACGTCCAATGGTATTTTCACCAAACTTCAATTCATGAATTTTTTGAGTAGAATTTTCTGGATTTTGGATTAAATATGTCACCTATAGCCTCTCTGATCTAGCCTTATTTATGTAGCACTATAAAACAGATGCAGTATTTACCGTGTATCTGATGCGGTAAATACTGCCTGGAAAGGAGTTGCTATAATTATCTTTAAAAATCACCTCGGAATTTTATGTGAACTAGAAAAATTAATTTTTTGTCCAGCCCAAAGAACCAATTCTTCGCTCGACCACCAGAAGAAACATAGTTGCTATTTCGTCCCACTATAGTTAAGAATGTCAAACTTAGTCTAAAAAATGACCTCAAACACCCTCTTAGAACCTGCTAGGCATAAAGCGTCTTCCATACTTACTGTTTTACAACTATTGTTGAACTTAGGCCACAAAGAAGCGCTATACTTTTGTAAAAATCCTGTTTAAATTTGTGCTTGATCTTTGATATGGTATCGAAAATTAATCAGCTATATAATAATCAATCCGCACCCTGGCACAAGGCCAACTCATAAGCGGTAGGCATGTGAAAACAATTCTACTTAGGGGTCGAAGCTGCGCTTAGATGAAAATGTACTGGAAATCTAGGCATTTGGAACGAGGTAGATGGTGCGACTCAGTTTGAAGTTATCAAACGCCCTCTAAGGAAACAGCCCCACCCTGACTCGACATATGACAACCCTGTTAAACAATCGCTATCGCATCCTCCACTCTTTGGGAAGCGGGGGTTTTGGCGAAACTTTTCTGGCAGAAGACACTCAAATGCCTTCTAAGCGTCGCTGTGCGATCAAACAACTCAAACCTCTGCTCCAAGGTTCCTGGATCTACAAAGTGCAGCAGCGGTTCGAGCGGGAGGCAGCGATCTTGGAGTCTTTAGGGGAAGATTGCCAGCAGATTCCCAAATTGTATGCTTACTTTGCAGAAGCAGGGCAATTTTACCTGGTGCAGGAATGGATTGAAGGCCATACCCTTAGCCAGAAAGTACGAAAGCAGGGCTCGATGAGCGAGAGTGCTGTTTTAGATCTCCTGTTGAGGATTCTGCCCGTTCTGGATTACGTGCATAGCAAAGGTATCATTCATCGAGATATTAAACCAAGTAATATTATCCTGCGACACCGAGACGGCAATCCTGTTTTAATTGATTTTGGGGCAGTTAAGGAAACAATGGGAACAGCCTTAGATTCCCAAGACAATGCTATTCCTTCGCTCGTCATCGGTTCTCCAGGGTTTATGCCCTCAGAACAAGCAGCAGGCCGACCTGTGTATTCCAGCGACTTGTATAGCCTAGGCGTGACGGCTGTTTATCTCCTTACAGGCAAACAGCCCAACAATATGGAGACGAACCCAGTCACTGGAGAGATTCTCTGGCACAGCGATGTAGAAGGTCTCAAGCATAATGAAACAGCAGGTCTGAGTCCCAGCTTTGTGACAGTTTTAGACAAGGTACTACAGTTTAATCCTCGCGATCGCTATGCTAGTGCCAGAGAGATGCTGGAAGCATTACGGGGGGTAGCTTCTTATGAGGAGCAGTCAGCCATAAAAACGACGGTTGTACTGCCAATACAACCGATGGCGCTGGATAACCCAGAAGGTCAGGTCGGTCTAGACTCTCCCTTTTATGTCACCCGCCCCCCGATCGAAGCCGACTGTTACGAGACAATCACCAGACCAGGATCGCTCATTCGGGTGAAAGCTCCCCGGCAAATGGGCAAGACTTCGTTAATGACGCGAATTCTCCACCACGCCCGCCAGCAAGGCTATCAGATTGCATCCTTAAACTTTCAGTCGGCGGATGCAGAGTTTCTCACCAGTCTTGATCAATTCTTGCAATGGTTTTCCTCCAGCATTACTGATGCCTTGAATCTACCGGATAAGCTGGCTGAGTGTTGGAAAGGTGTTCTCGGAAGTAAAAATAAATGTACTAACTACTTTCAAAGATACTTACTATCAGAGATTTGCACCCCACTAGCTTTGGGTTTAGATGAAGTCGATCAGGTTTTTCAACATCCTGGAATTGCTACTGACTTTTTTGGCCTTTTGCGAGCATGGCATGAGAAGGCAAAAAATGAGGCTAGCTGGAAAAAGCTGAGGTTGGTGATTGTGCATTCTAAGGAAGTTTATGTTCCCCTGAACATCAATCAGTCCCCTTTCAATGTGGGGCTGCCCATTGAGTTGCCAGAGTTAAACTTTGCTCAGGTGCAGGACTTGGTGAAACGGCATGGACTAGATTGGTCAACTCAACAGGTTGAGCAAGTCATGGCAATGTTTGGGGGACATCCCTATCTAGTACGAGTAGCTCTCTACGAAACTGCACGGGGAAGGATGACGTTGGAAAATTTGCTGCAATTAGCTCCCACAGAAGAAGGGCCATACTACGACCATCTGCGTCGCCACTTATTGAACTTAGAGAACGATCCAGACTTGGTTGCAGCTATCAAGCAAGTTGTGGCAGCAAGTACGAGCATACAGATAGGCACGGCTGAGGCATTTAAGCTCCGCAGTATGGGACTGGTAAAGTTTCAGGGCAATGCTGTCATGCCTTTGTGCGACTTATACCGCATATACTTTCGCGATCGCGTTGCTCCCTCTGTAAATAGTTAAAAGTTAAAAATTGACATGAGTACAGCATCTCATCCAGCCTATGAGTACCAAATCGGAGGAAGTCTGCCAGTTGATGCCCTCACCTATGTCAGGCGACAAGCTGACTCTGAACTTTACGAGGGATTGAAAACGGGAGAGTTTTGTTATGTGCTTAACTCTCGGCAGATGGGCAAATCTAGCTTGCTGGTGCAGACAATGCAGCGGTTGCAAGCACAAGAGATGGCCTGTGCTGTGATTGACATTACCGCCATTGGCACCTCAGATATTACCCCAGAGCAGTGGTATGCAGGGGTGATTGATAGCATAGTTAGCAGCCTGAATCTCTATGAAACCTTTGATTTAGAAGCCTGGTGGACTGAGCAGAGTCTGCTATCTTGTGTCAAGCGCTTTAGTAAGTTTATAGAAGAAGTTCTGCTCAAATCAGTTGTGCAAAATATTGTCATTTTTGTAGACGAGATTGATAGCATTCTCAGCCTCAAGTTCAGCCTTGAAGACTTTTTTGCCGTAATCCGAGCCTGTTATCACAATCGGGCTGACAAGCCAGCCTACCGACGCCTGACTTTTGCCCTATTTGGTGTAGCTACACCCGCCGATTTGATTCAACACAGAAATTGCTGCACTCTTTTTAACATGGGCAGAGCGATCGAATTGTCTGGCTTTGAGTTACATGAAACTCAACCATTAGCTCAAGGATTAGCGAGATTATTCAGCAATCCTCAGGATATCCTGATAGAGGTGTTGGCTTGGACAGGTGGGCAGCCTTTTCTCACCCAAAAACTCTGTAAGCTTGTCCTGCAACAAGCACAAAAGAATTCCCGCTCCCAAATCCTCCCTTCCCTGGTTAAGGGGGAAAAATCCAAAATTGCTGAGTGGGTAGAGCATCTGGTGCGCTCACGGCTCATCGAAAATTGGGAAGCTCAAGATGAGCCAGAGCATTTGAGGACAATCCGCGATCGCATTCTTTGGGATAGACAGCGTCAGGGTCAGTTGCTATTGACATATCGGCAAATTTTGCAAACAGGAGAGGTAAAAGCCACCAACAAGCCTGAACAACTGAAATTGCAGCTGACAGGGCTGGTGGTTAAGCAGCAGGACAAGTTAAAAGTTTATAACCGCATTTATGAGTCTGTTTTTAACCAAAGTTGGGTTGACAACGCCCTTTGACTCGATACATTCATAGAGCATCAGTCTATTAATTGGAGGGGCGATCGCTGCTATTCTCGTTTGCAATCGGACAAAGAATCTGCTATTAACTATCATGCTGGGAATGCTGACTTTTTTGTTTTGGCAGTGGCTACTCCTGCTCACCTGAACTTTTTTGTCAATTCCTCAGTCCTAAATTATACTTAAAGGCTAAGGTCAAGGCTATGGCACTCAACAAAGCTCGTCTTTATCAATTGCACCGCTGGATGGCACCAACTATGGTGCTACCGATTCTGCTGACTCTGATCACGGGGTCGCTGTTCCAATTTGCCGACCTCAGCGGCAAGGAGGATGACTTTCAGTGGTTACTCGCTCTGCATAAGGGGCACTTTGGCATTCTCAATCTAGCTGCGATCTATCCCTTCTTGAATGCTTTGGGTCTGTTGACGCTGGCAATTACAGGAATTTTGATGTGGTTCCAGAGACCTCGCCGTCAGCAAAGAGGCTCGCAAGATACCAATGCTTCTGATTAAACCTTAAGACGGAATGGGAGGTTTTGTTGTATGGGCGTATCTTTCTTGAGGAAATACGCCTTTTAAGAATGGCGCGATTTCATAGCATATTGCTTTGGCAGC
>CAZZWA010000220.1:0-1105 GCA_964657555.1 uncultured Microcoleus sp. | reverse complement strand
GTGTATGCAGCGCTAACCTACTATCACGCTAACAGAGATGAGATTGAGGCAGACTTGGCAGCGGAAGAGGTAGAGTATTGGCTCTTAGCAGCACTTCACTCTAAGAAAAAGGCTCAAATTCAACAGTGAGCGTTATTCGCCTATATGTGGATGAAGACGCGATGGATGAGGAGGTTCTGCTGGCTATCCGTTCTCGCGGTGTAGATGCGATTAGTGTTGCAGAAGCAGGAATGCTTAGAGGCAGTGATGAAGAACAACTGAATTGGGCATTAGTGAATAATCGCGTTTTGTACAGCTTCAACATCAGAGATTTTTACCGAATTCATACCACTTTACTTGAACAGGGAGAATCACACGCAGGCATAATTCTGGCATCCCAGCAGCGTTACTCAGTGGGCGAACAGATGCGCGGTATTCTGAGGCTAATTGCTGCTAAGTCAGCAGAGGAAATGCAGAATCAGGTGGAATTTTTGAGTGATTGGATTGAGTGATGGGTCGTAGGAGAGCGATCGCCTTTAGATGTCTAAACCGTTGGCTTTCGCTCACAATCAGCCGCTCACTTTACTGGCCGCGAACCAAGGATGAGAATATCCACCAGTCGCCGGGCGCTTTGCTGCCAGTCAGGAGTGGATGCCACATTGGCAACGCCGATTAGAGCCCGGAGCAGATCGATTGGATCGAGGTCTTCACGAATGTCGCCACTTTTGATCGCCCGTTTCACCAGTGCCCGGATCGCCTCCCAGACCTGAGCGTATGAACCTTCAAAGACCTTCTTTGGATCTCCCACCAGGGCATTTAATGCAGGGGCGATGATCTGTTTGGCGGCAATGTAGTCAACAAATAACAGCATCCAGGCGCGCAGCGCTTCGATTGGAGGCAGTGTCTCAGCAAACTGTCGTTCTGCTGCGGCCAGCTTTTCTACCTCACTCCGATAAACCGCCACTAGGAGATCCTCGCGGGTCGGGAAGTGACGGTACAAGGTTCCTGGACCGACACCGGACTCCTTGGCAATTTCATCTAAGCTGGCGTTGGCACCGTACTGAGAAAACGCCTGCTTTGCCACTTCGAGAAGGCGCTCGCGATTCCGCTGCGCGTCACGCCGTGG
>CAZZWA010000219.1:0-10033 GCA_964657555.1 uncultured Microcoleus sp. | reverse complement strand
TATTATGGGCTGAGCGAATTGAGGGAGATGGCCAGCATCTTTGCTCCAAAGGACTTGCGAGTTAGCTATTGTTCTGTGGAATCTCTCGGCATCCCCAATATCCAGGATAGTGTCATGTTCTCTCCACCGAATGAGCGTCGGTTGCTTAATTTAGGCAATTTGATCCCCTGACAAGCTGTAACCACCACTACAATACATAAATGAGTAAACGAATAGTAACTGGAAATCATCTTTTACGTAATTCGTTGCTCTAGTAAAAAAAGACGCAAAACTATGAAAGAATTCCTTTTAACCTTCATTAAGAGTCGGGTTCTCTAAACTTTCAACTCTAGGACGGAAGCCACCAGCTTCTATCCAGATGTAAGTTTATATTAAATATTTGGGAACTCTTGCATGAACTTTAAAGCAACAAAACACCTGCTACTAACCAGTGCTGTGAGTCTCGCGCTGCTACCTAGTTTCTCTGGACTCACCTTGGCTCAGGTACATGGCAGCACAGATGCTACAGCAGAAATCTGCTTGACTAAGAATGGAGCTACGGCGCTTTCTGAGATCCGCACCGTTTACGTCGCACCCTTTACTCCAGACTCTGGCGGCTTTCGTAGCAACATTATTGAAGGCTTAAGGTCATGGGGTCGCTTCCAGCTTGTGTCGTCAAGCTCACAAGCCGATGCAATTATCCGAGGGTCTGCTGGTTCTACCAACTATGGTTTTCGAGGTCAAATCGCGGTGGTCAGCACCAAAGACAACCGCGTCCTCTGGTCAGGGTCAGCAGTGCGTCGTGATGGCACTCGCGATGGAATGGCGTTTAACCAGCTAGTTTCCCGATTAAAAGCTGCTACGCGATGAAAGGATGCAACAGTATTGTCTGCATCCGTCACGCATATTTTAAAAAGACTAGTTGCATTGGGTGGCAATCTTTTCCACCCTCAATTCTTGGAAAATACCGCTCCTGCTTAGTGGCACTACTTTAATTGTTGATGAAGGAAGCTAAAGCCAAAGGAGGAATAGCTCACTAGCGCACTCAGTTTTGCTAGGGGAAAAGTAATAATGCAATTTAGAAAATGGGAATCTTCTCTCAAAGGATAGATTCAACCTTTACAGAGGAGTGTAAATATAAATAAGTTTCTCTTCTTAGGGAGTGAAGATGAACTTAACGAGCAAGTGAAGGATTTTTCTTATGGCTACGCTGCTAGTTAGTCTGGCAGCTCAACTGACTTTGTAAAAAAACATAAGAGACGGTCAGGCAACGAACGGAGCTACAGGTTTAAATGCAGCAAGTTCTGAGTAGCTATTATTGGTTAACAATGCACAAATTTGCAAATAAACCTCGCTGCCATAGAAAGTAGTATAATGCCGAATTTATAAGAGCTAAAGCCTGTTTAATTAACAATATTATAAATTTACTTTATTGTTATTTAAGACAATTTGCTTGAGTAAAAATTTTGCGGTTTATGTATTCTAATTTATCCTCATTATTTTAGGGTCTTATTAAAAAAATAGGATACCTACAGAGATTTTCTAAGTGGCAGCGTAAACAGCTCTTACAAAACAAGAGCTTGATACCCTCAAAAAGTTTTTGCCAAAGAATTGTAAAGTCCACTTCAACAAGGAGACCACAATGTCTGAATCGTCACCAAACGAGTTTTCACGCCGCAAGTTTTTGACAACAACAGGTCTGGGATTAGTAGCGGCAACTGCTGCTGGTGAGATGCTCCAACCGGCGTCTGCCCAGCAACCAATGCTAGAGCAGCTAATGTCAGCTACCCAGCCACTGCCGGGGCAGCAACCTATCCCATTACCAGGCTTCTTGGCAAAAACGGAAATAGAGTCGGAAACAGCGCCTATGCAGTTACCGCCAGATAAGCGCTTGGGTTATGCGATCGTGGGGCTAGGCAGGCTGTCCTTAGAGGAAATTTTGCCCGCCTTCTCTGAGTGCAAAAGATCCAAGCCGGTGGCGCTGGTCAGTGGCGACCCGAATAAAGCTGCCCAGGTTGCGTCTCAGTACGGTATCAATCCAAAAAACATCTACAACTACCAGAACTACGACAACCTGCACAATAACCAGGAAGTAGATATCATCTACATCGTTCTGCCAAACAACATGCACCTCGAATATACTGTTCGCGGCGCAAAGGCGGGTAAGCACATTCTCTGCGAAAAGCCGATGGCGAACTCGGTCAAAGATTGTCAGCAGATGATTGATGCCTGCAAGCAGACTAACCGCCTGCTAATGATTGCATACCGTTGCCAGTATGAGCCGTATAACCGTTCTATGATCCGTATGGCACGCAATAAGGAATTGGGGGTGGTTAAAGCAATTATCGCCAATAATGGGCAGAACATGGGCAATCCGAAGCAGTGGCGCTTGAACAAGGCGATGGCTGGGGGTGGCTCGCTGCCAGATGTTGGTATCTACTGCCTGAATGCTGCTCGTTACATAACGGGCGAGGAACCAATTGAAGTCTTTGCTAATGCGTACAGTACACCAGGCGATCCGCGATTCAGAGAAGTGGAGGAAAATCTCATCTTCCAACTTCAATTTCCCAGTGGTGTTCTTGCCAACTGCACAACTGGCTACGGCTACCACACTTCTAGACGCTACCGTGTGAATGCAGCTGATGGGTGGTTTGAGATGGACCCAGCCTTTTCTTACAAGGGTCTGCGGATGCGTATCACTCGCGCCAAAGAGATGAGTGAATGTGTAGAAGAGCGACGCATGGAGGAAAAAAACCAGTTCGCCTTGGAAATGGATCACATGTCCCAGTGCGTTATGGAAAATAAACGACCCCACACACCGGGCGAGGAGGGGCTTCAGGACATCCGGTTGATTGAGGCTCTTTATGAATCAGCGCGTACGGGCAGTCCCGTCAAACTACCTGCTGTGGCAGGTCTGGACGCATTCCGTGGCCCTGAACCGACCTCATAGAGGAAACTGAGGACAAGGGAAACAAATGTTCTAACTCTTCTGGTAAACTGATCGCCCAGTCTATAAACTCGAAGATTGTTGACAATTTAATAGTATATTAGTACTATTAAATTGAGAAATTTGACTCCTCTCCAATTCACCCCCAACAATGTAAGTTTTCTTGAGGAAATTCTCCATTGGCTCCCAGGTGCTTCACTAAGGCTCAAAAACTCCTAATTTTGCGCAGGGCAGGCTATAAATGCCAACTGTGTAGCACACCTCTCAGTGTTGAGAATTTCCAGGCAGACCATCGAATTCCTTATAGCAAAGGGGGGGAAACTGCAGTGTGGAATGCACTGGCGCTATGTGACAGATGCAATAGACAAAAATCGGACAACTTAATCTTTGATGATGTCGGTAGATGAAAATTATTTCCTGAAATATCACGAGTTGGTACTGACCCGGATGTTCTCTGGGCAAACTGGACTCTATCGACATCAAATTGAGGCGCTTTTAGCCATCTACCAGAAAGCGAGTCGCGGCGAGATGAATGCACATCCGCGAATCGCTGCTTTGATTCTGGCTGGGGTAGGATGTGGCAAAACGCTCATTCAAGCATTGACTCCATACGTGCTGGCACCCTGGATGCCAGGGAAAGCCGCATTATTTTTGTCAGATAACTGCACACTCCGCGCCAGATTCCTGAGAGATTTTCCCACAGATGCTAACCATAGGCCACGATATGACCAATGGCTGCTCTATAGCTTGAAGATTTTGCCGCCAGGAGTGCCACCTCCAAAGATAGTAGAGTTAGAGGCTTCAGATTTCAACAGCTATGCTTATGCCATGCACCAAGCGGACTTGCTGGTTGGCAATCGGCAGTTTGTCGTGAACTTGGTGCATCGGGGGGATATTGAACCAAAAGCTGTGGGACTCATCTGTATTGACGAAGCCCATTTTAGTGCTGCATTAAGTTACCGTACTATCACCAACTTTTTTGCTGAATCACCAATTAGTTATTTTACTGGCAGTAAGTTCCGTTCTGACGGTCAACCATTGCCTCACGTTCGCTATACTCAGGTGACAGAATTAGACGAATTAGGGCGCAACCAGCTCAAATATGCCCCCCTAGCAGATTATGAATTTACAGTACAAGATGCTTGGCAGCTCCATCCGCCTCCCATCAAAAAACTCTGTTTGCAGGAAGCTACCAGTCAGGCGTTTCTAGTGCTGGAGAATGGCGAGGAAGTTGAATACAACCGGGAAGAATTTTTCTTCAAAGCCCAAACCGATAAACAGTGGTTCCGGCAGATTCTCTTTGCTGACTCTTTCTCGATGCCAGTGTTAGAGATGGCAGTGCGAATTTTGCTAGACAAGCGATCGCATACGGAGCAACCCCATGCCATGCTGGTGAGAGCGCTCAACATTCCCCACGTTCATCGCGTCGCCAAACTGCTTGAGGAAAACTTCCCTGTCTTAAAAGGTAGAGTCGGGGTTATTCATTCAGACCATGACTCTTACGACTTAGCTGGACGCCCCAACGAGATTTTAGAGCGCTTTTACAGTGGTGAATATTGGGCGATCGCGCATTGTGGATTAGTCGGGGTGGGGTTCGATTATAAGTGGATATCGGTCTCCTGTTGCCTGTGCATCCTCAAAAGTCTGTCTCCGGCAGAACAAGAATGGGGGAGAGCGCTACGACGGGTAGAGGGGGCGCCACCGGGTAACTTCCCACAGTTAAATCATCCTAATTGGGGTGTCGTTGTAACTCACTCAGCTTTGGGACTGCGGGAGCTATTTGAAAAGTTTCAGCAGGGTGTGAGCTCAGATGTGATGAAAGATGCACCAAAAGAAAAGCGCGTGGCAAGCGTGCTCACAACTGCTTACGAAGCGGGGGAAACGGTGCTCAAGCTCTCCGACACCTCGATCATTAAACAAGGAGATGTGCTGCAACTACGCGTGCCAGTTATCGTCAAAGAAGCGCTCGCACCTTCATTCTTCCTAACCAAAGAACTCCTGCACACAGACAGCTTGTCAGAAAATAGGGATGCTGTGCAGGAAGACCCATCAAATTCCAGTAAGTCAGATAGTGATAGAAATCCCTCTCTCTGCCCAATCCAGGATGAGGAACAACTCAAAAAATCACTCTGGCAACAGGAAGCAGATGCGATCGGGACGAAGCTGGCACAACTGAGAAGTGTGAGAACTTATCAAGTCCAGGTGGAAGCTGTTCTGGATGGGCAACAGGTGCAGATCGCCCCTGCTTGGTTTGATGTTCCAGTCGGTGTAGAGGTGAGTAAATCCAGAGAACCACTAGAATTACCCAAAGCCAATTTCCTCTCCCATGTTGGACTTGATTGGCAGGTGTTGGTGGGAGAGGAACTCATTTCTTACCGAGACTACCAACGGCGAGTCGTATTGCATAAGCATGGCATGAGTCTCGACTTAGATGGTGAAATTGTCGCCAACGGTGTCCGGCTCAAGGACACAATGCCTCCTACGGCTTATGAGCTGCTGCTTAAGGGGTTAGAGGCTGAGTTAGATAAAAGTGAGGTGCTCGCACCTCACAGTGAAGCTCTTGCCCGTCCTGACTTGGCCAAGATGGAGACTCAAGCTCGCTATGGATCGCTGGTGCGCAGCCTGATTCACGATTTATTCAAGCAGCGTTACCTAATTCCCGATGGGATGAATGGTAACTCTTTGGTTGAAAGACCTGTAGCGCTTCTTTCTGAAGCGATAGAACGAGTGAAAGCGAGAGGTGAACAGCCGTCTTTCACAAATAACTCGCAGCTGATTCATGCTACAGTTTTTGGTTTCATCAAGGATAAAACCGGGCGGGGTTGGGCGGAGCATCACTCAGAACAGCAGTACCAAGAAGTCACTCGTGAAGCGCAGCTGTTTCTCTTGCGACTGAGAGAACAGTTGCAATGGAGACCGAGACGTTAGTGCGGTTTCAATAGATGAGGGAGGACGAGGAGAATGCGTACAAGTCGCCAAGTATCCAGTAGGATGCACCTTGATCTGGTTGTATGAAAAGCCCATTTTGATTAATTTTCATCGCGGTCGTCCGCTCTCCTCTCTAAAGCAGGAGTCCACCAAATGCGATAACGCCTCTAGAACATCGCTGCTAGAGGCGCTATGGCTATAATGCTTAATCATAATTATCGTCTGTCTATGTATACAGTCTAGCCAACATTAGTTAGAGTCTGTGTAAAGAAAATATAAAAATAAGTAGGTAAAGTATAAATTAAGTGTAAAGCTTTCAAATCTCTTACCGGCAACTCGAATCTAAGTGAACTACCACAAACCAGCTTCAAGAAGGTAGGCTAACAGAGGCAGAGAAAGCAACAAAAAAAAGACTTTAGCATGTATATTTGCACCACCAATCACCACTGCCAGTGGTCTACCATCGGCTTCGACTAATAGACTTCGTTTGGTTCCTGGCTTTGCTCGGTCAGTGGGATTCGGACCCGTTTCATCTCCGCCAAATCTTGCTTTTGCCATCGCTTATTCATGTTAAGGGTGAAGACGGTCAGGCATTACCCTGGCTGACCACAACGCTACAATCGTTTGACTGCGAAATGGTAACTGATTTGCCTGGAGGACAAACCGTACTCACGCGACTTGCTGATATTCTGTTCATCCAAGCGATCCGGAGCTACGTCACTCAATTACCAGACCACCAGGGGGGGTGGTTACGCGCGTTAAGTACCCCAGGGATTAACGTCGCTTTGAGTATCATTCACCGCTATCCTGAACAAGATTGGACAGTATCAGCGTTAGCTCAACACGCAGCCATGTCTCGCTCTAGTTTTGCGGCTCATTTTACTCAATTGGTCGGGGTTCCACCTTTAAGGTATCTTGTGAATTGGCGAATGAATAAGGCTGTGGAGCTACTCCATGATGAGCATCTGACGGTTAAAGAAATTGCCGTAAAAGTTGGTTATTCCTCAGAAGTTGTATTTAGCCAGGTGTTCAAGCGCTGGAGTGGCTATCCTCCTGGGCTATATCGCCACAAGTTCCTGGAGTTTTGAGATAGTGTCTTAGAGGAGTTTTTCTTGACAACATCTCCTAAGCGCCTCTTGACAACTGCCTTACAGCTTTAACTTGTTACCAATGAGTGCATGAAGGCAAAAGAAAGCGATCGCCTCTCATCTTAAAAGTCTGGAGACCGAAGAATTCATAATTAAGGTGGGTTTGAGGCTATCGGCTTTAGAAGGTACAAACAAAATTCTCTAGTTAGTAATTATTAATTTTGTCAAGCCCGCCGCCCTTTAGGAAGCGGGTAATTACGAACTATTGACTTAATGAGAATTTTCTCATTGGAATTGTGACACAACTAACGGTTGAGGCAGTTCAATAATATAAGCGTTAACTATTCCCTCAATAGCAGTTCCGTCAGCGTAAACAAGTTGCTTGCGCTCAATTTTTCCCTCTCTCCTTAAGTCACGGTAAAACTCACAATACGCCTCTAGATTTGCCGTAAACTCATAGGTACGCTGTCCAGGTTCTGCTCCAAAAAAATATCTGCCCAGCAGATTGATCAACAAAATTTCATGAGTATGTAAATCCTCAACACCAGCTGGTAGCATCAAATTATCCAGACTCCACCAGATGGCTGTGAGCTTGGCAGCATATACTGCTAACTCTCTTGTTTCAAAAGTATGCGGGCACTCATAGGAATAGATGCCTTCACTCCGCCCTTGATAACTGTACCGTACTAGGCCGCCTTCTACTGTCTCATAGATTTTGAAAGCGGCATCCTGAAAAGTGAAACGTTCCGTATATCTCATTCTGGGTAATCCTTTCAGCCTTTGGTTGGGCACTGTTGACAACAGGGTTTGGTGCAGATGCAAGCAGCTTAATATAAGCCGTAAAGTTCGGATACACCCATATTTTTCATCCTCTGCTTGAATCGCAGCACAGTCAAGTAGCGCAAATTACACTCAAGTGAAGTCCTCATGAGTGCGTGTATCACCATGCATGAAAATCTGCAATTCTGCTGATTCCCTCTCTTTTACTCAGCAGGCGCTACACAGCGCTAAGCCAACAGCGCAGAAGTCTCAATGCTGTTAAGCTACTCCACATCTAGTTTGCATAATTGGGGTGCTGGTAATAGGTAGTGAATAGTGGGGTAAGAGGTATACCTCTTTGAGCTAGTGAGTTATTTACTATCTGCTACCTACCATTTACTAGCCCCAACAACTATGCAATTTAAGTGTGAAACAGCTTAGCCATACGGGTGAGGCTGCACGTTAGATTAAGGCTGCCTTCACATAGGCAACAGCAAGCGGCACAATCCTTTCAGTAGCCAAAGTAGTAACTCTTCGGTCTTCCTCAGTCTAAATCCTGGGGTTACGAAAAATACAGGGTTATCAAACTGCCCATAGCATACCATCAAAGGATAGGTGAGCGTGAATTAATGCCCTATATCCAAAGTTTTCTGGCTCGAAAGCCTTTTCTAAAGCTGTTCTGGGAGTTTGGTTAGTCATTCGATGTCACAAGTTTGGCTCTCCTTTGCAGAGCTTATCCGGAAATCCCAATTATGTATGTTATCTGCAAACATTGAGAGCCCTTTGTGGCATCACGTTAACGCTGCTGAGATGCTTCACTTTGTTGAGCACAACAAATATTTTCGACGCTGAAACCGCAGTCCGAATTACATCTGTCGAAATGAAAAACTTGCAATAGAGGACTAAATTTGTTATATTTGGTAGACTATGGGTGACTAGCTCAACGGCAGAGCATCGGACTCTTAATCCGCTGGTTCTGGGTTCAAATCCCAGGTCTCTCACCAAAAATCCTTGTCAAAAATAGATTATTATTGCTTAAATTTAGTCAAAATATAGCATGGATTTTGAGACCAGACTGAAGCAGGCCAATGCCTGTCTGAAGAGGGATAGAATTCGCTCTAGGATCTATAGAACGGGGAGTAAGTTATATCTGAGAGCAACCTTGCCACCCAAGCCTGGGTCTGGCAAATTGATAGCACACCAACAGTGGATTTCTCTAAATATCTCGGCCACCCCTGAGGGATTAAAGGCTGCCGTGAATCAAGCCAAGCTAGTTTCCTCCCAGCTGGACTGTAGGTTATTCAGATGGGAGGAAACCAAGCACGATAACCCAATTGTGCAAACAAAGCAGTGGATCGACAAATTTCGCGATCGCTACTTTCTTACGCACCCACAGAATCCGAAATCCGAGACAACCTGGAAAATCGACTATCAAGCAGTTTACGCAAAGCTGCCAGGGAATCAGCCGCTTACGGAAAAGATCCTGGAAGACGCAATTCTATCCAGCGCTCCGAATACCAGAACCCGACGCCGCTATGTGATTGCTATTTGCGCCCTAGCGCGATTTGCTGGGTTGTCTGATCAGCAGCTAAAAACTCTGATGGGGAACTATTCCCCTCGCCGAGCTGCACCGCGAGATTTGCCTGAGGATTTTCATATTGCAGAAATCTGGGCAAAGATTGTTTCCCCAGAGTGGCGGTGGGCTTTTGGAGTCATAGCTGCTTACGGCCTTCGCCCTCATGAGGTCTTCCTCGTCAATTGTGAATCATTCCCCGTACTCTATGTTCTTGAAGGGAAAACTAGCTTTCGTCATTGCCGACCTGTATACCCTGAGTGGGCAGAACAGTGGGAACTGGGCAATCACCTGCCGCCAAAGTGTACAGCGAAGAATAATAGAGACCTGGGTAGTCGGGTTAGTCATGCGTTCAAACGTTTAGAAATACCATTCAGACCCTACGACCTCCGCCACCGCTGGGCAATCAGGTCACTTGAATTTGGCTATGATTTATCTCTGGCAGCAGCAGAAATGGGCCACTCCGTGGCTGTTCATTCGCAACTTTATCATCACTGGATTAGCGAAAGCATTCATGACAAAGCCTTTGAAAGGCTAATGTCCAATCCTCAGCGACTCAAACCGCCAGGTCATCTGTTCTAGCCAGCTAGCCAGGAAACATATCCAAGAAGTCATCCCCATTAATTACTGCTGTCCAGTGCTTATACTGGCGCGGAGCGGCTTTTTCCCTAGGGTCACTCTGTACGAGATGCATAAACTCCTCGTCGTGCTCCTGACGAGAGGCACCTACCATACAGCCAGCTGACCACTTACCTATCT
>CAZZWA010000218.1:0-10064 GCA_964657555.1 uncultured Microcoleus sp. | reverse complement strand
ATCCCCTACAGCCATCTGAATGGGTAGCATCTTTAGGCTTGCAGGCTCAACAAGTGACTATCCGCGATTCCAATGGCAACCTCAGAAAAAGAGATGAGTTAGGAAATCTCCTGACCTTCAATCAGGGCGGCATAGACTACCTGACAACGCTACAGTTCGGGGTGTCCCGCGATCTCCGCGACGATCCCCTGCGACCCATTCGAGGCTCCGTATTGCGTCTGGGTGTTGAGCAGTCTATCCCCTTAGGAGGCATTTTATTCGACCGAGTGCGGGGCAGTTACAGTGTCTACCTTCCTGTTAGGCTGGTCAATTTCAACAAAAAAGACCCTCATCAGACCTTAGCCTTTAACGTTCAAGCCGGAACCATAGTAGGTGATTTACCGCCTTATGAAGCTTTTTCCTTAGGCGGTGTTAACTCAGTGCGGGGTTATGACGAAGGAGACTTAGGCGCAGGTCGTAGCTTTCTCCAGGCAACTGCTGAGTATCGCTTCCCCCTGTTCTCGATTATCAGCGGCGCATTGTTTGTTGATTATGGCACTACTTTGGGGACGCAAGGTAGCGTACCGGGAAATCCAGGTGGGGTAAGGAACAAGCCAGGAAGTGGCTATGGCTACGGTCTTGGTGTCCGGGTGCAAACTCCACTCGGCCCAATCCGGATTGACTATGGTATAAATGACCTGGGTAAAAGCCGCATCCACTTTGGAATTGGAGAACGCTTTTAAAGCAGTTACTAGCTACCAATTACTGTAGATAGTCAGAGAAGAGACAAGAGACAAAGAGACAAGGGGAGTAAAAGCATGGGAGTTCATAGGAAATCCTCTCCTGGTCCTCTTTTGTCTAGTCCCTAGTTAAGAGTGTGATAGGAGTGAGTTACGAGTATGTCTTCAGTTCCCAGTCCGTCTTTAATTGAGCAATCAAAAATCAAAATTCAAAAATCTCTCAAGACTGGGTTTGAGCTGTCAGGGGTTGGACTCCACACCGGAGTGAAAACTAATGTCCGAGTGCTACCAGCCTTCTTTGGTGAAGGCCGCTACTTTGTCCGGGTAGATATTGCAGATGAGCCGATCATTCCAGCACTGGTGGCTTATGTAGTCAGCACTACCCTCTCCACGGAACTAGGGATATCTGATTTTAGATTGCCGATTTTAGATTTGGGATTGGGTTCTACTTGTGGGAGTCCAGAATTCTCTGAAACTAAGGAGGGAGCTAATAATCCCAAAAGGAGTGTCCGGACAGTAGAGCACCTGTTGGCAGCTTTAGCTGCCAGTGGTATAGATAATGCCCGGATTGAAATTGATGGCCCCGAAGTTCCCCTGCTGGATGGATCGGCAAAAGTCTGGGTGGAAGCGATCGCCGCCACAGGCATTGTCAGCCAAGAAGCAGAGATGCAAAATGGTGCGACGCACCGACATAGCCCGTTTCTGGAATGCACGCCAGCGCTATACGGTCATGAATATACTAACGCGTCTCTACAGGTTCCTCGCGTTTCTACGCCCGTTTGGATACATCAAGGGGATGCTTTTGTGGCAGCCTTACCTTCATCTGTTACCTGCTTTACCTACGGGATTGACTTTGACTTATCGGCCATTGGCAAGCAATGGCATACTTGGTCACCAGAGAAAGAGAGTTTTGCCACCGAGATTGCGCCTGCTCGCACTTTTGGTTTAGCTCACCAAATAGACCAGTTGCGGGCATCTGGTTTAATTAAAGGCGGCAGCTTGGACAATGCCTTAGTTTGTGGTGAACAAGGGTGGTTTAATCCTCCCTTAAGATTTTCAAATGAGCCAGTGCGTCATAAACTTTTAGATCTAGTAGGAGATATCAGTCTACTGGGGAATATTCCCATAGCTCATTTCCTAGCTTATAAAGCTAGCCATAATCTGCATATCCAGCTTGTTCAAAATTTGGCTCAGTCGCTTTGAGATTTTGGATTTTAGCTCCCAAAATCCTCTAGCGCGGCGGCGCGTTAGCGGCTCCTCTGGAGCTAGCGCTATCTAAAATCCAAAACACAATTGATAAATCCACTCATGTCAAACTTGATAGACCTTGATCCCGCCGAAACTCCCATCTCTACTCCGGCTGAACCCGAGAATCTCCCGGAATCCTCAGAAACTGCTAAAGTAATTTTCACAGCCGAAGAAATTCAGAAACTGTTGCCCCATCGGTATCCATTCGCGCTAGTGGATCGCATTATCGAGTATGTGCCAGGGGAAAGAGCTGTTGGAATTAAGAACGTCACCTTCAACGAACCCCACTTTCAAGGGCATTTTCCAGGCCGTCCCATTATGCCTGGAGTGCTGATTGTGGAAGCAATGGCTCAAGTCGGTGGAGTGGTGCTGATGCAGATTCCTGAGATTGATGGAACACTGTTCATGTTTGCCGGTATTGATAAAGTCCGTTTCCGACGACCAGTCGTACCAGGCGATCAGCTGGTGATGACGGTGGAACTGCTGTCTATTAAGCGTCGTCGTTTTGGGAAGATGAAAGCTCACGCTAGAGTTGATGGCCAATTGGTCTCAGAAGGCGAACTGATGTTTTCTGTAGTTGACTAAAAACATTGCTGAGTAGTTATTGGTCATTGGTCAAGAGGTCATTCGCTAAAGACTAATGATTAAGGACTAATGACTAAGAACTAATGAAGACACTCATTCATCCTACTGCTGTAATCCACCCTGGTGCTGAATTGCACCCGACTGTAAACGTAGGCCCTTATGCGGTGATTGGGGAGCAAGTAAAGGTAGGCCCAGAAACAACAATTGGGTCTCATGTGGTGTTAGAGGGGCCAACTGAGATCGGTGCCCAAAATCAAATCTTTCCTGGAGCAGCTATTGGTTTAGAACCTCAGGATAAAAAGTACAAGGGTGCTCGCAGTTGGGTAAAAATTGGTGACCGGAACTGCATTCGCGAGTATGTAACAATTAACCGAGCAACCAATGCTGGTGAAGCTACCCTAATTGGCAGTGGCAACCTCCTGATGGCATACGTCCATGTGGCTCATAACTGCGTGATTGAAGACAATATCGTCATTGCCAACGCCGTGTCACTTGCTGGTCATATTTATATTGAGTCGCGAGCAACGATCGGTGGCATGGTGGGAATTCATCAATTTGTTCACATAGGACGACAGGCCATGTTGGGAGCGATGAGTCGGATCGACCGGGATGTACCGCCTTATATGTTGGTAGAGGGAAGTCCCTCACGGGTGCGATCGCTTAACTTGGTTGGTCTCAAACGTTCCGGGATGAAGGCATCTGAGCTGGGATACCTGAAAAAGGCTTTCCGTATTCTCTACCACTCAGGATTTACCCTAAATCAAGCTCTAGAACAGCTAGATCTACTACCGGATAACGAACATTTGCAGCACCTGCGTCGCTTCCTGCAACTCTCCTTGATGCCTGGTCGTCGTGGCTCCATTCCAGGAAATTCACGAGTTACGAGTAAGGAAGATAGCAATCACCATAGCGCTCTCTTTAGTCAAAACAATGAGTCATGGACTAATGACTAACGACTAATGACTAAACTCAAAACTATATTTATCAGCACAGGCGAAGTTGCTGGCGATCTGCAAGGAGCGCTGTTAATTGAAGCGCTTAAGTGTCGGGCATCAGACTTAGGGGTATCGTTAGAGATTGTGGCTCTGGGAGGAGACGCAATGGCCAAAGCTGGTGCCACCTTAATCGAAAATACCAGTGGCATCGGTTCGATAGGAATCATAGAATCTCTACCCTTTTTGTTGCCTACTCTGCAAGTTCAGCGTCGCACTAAACAATACGTGCAAGCTAACCCTCCTGACCTAGTGGTGCTGATTGACTACATGCAACCAAATTTAAACTTGGGTAGTTATCTCCGGCACTATGTTCCCAAAGTGCCGATAGTATATTACATTACGCCGCATATTTGGCTTTGGTCAGCTTTTGTGAAGGATACTCAGCAGATTGCCAGTATAAGTGACCGACTATTGGCAATTTTTCCAGAGGAAGCTCACTATTACAAACAGCGGGGGGCACAGGTTGTCTGGGTAGGCCATCCATTGCTAGATCGCATGCAAACTGCTCCCAGTCGTGAGGCAGCTAGAACAGCACTGGGAATTTCCAGCGAACAAGTGGCGATCGCGCTTCTGCCTGCAAGTCGTCATCAGGAAGTCAAATATCTGCTGCCTGTGATATTTCAAGCGGCTAAAGAAATCCAAACCCAGCTGCCCCAAGTTCACTTCTGGATTCCCCTTTCCCTAGAAGAGTATCGGCATCCCATTGAACGAGCCATACAACAATACGAGCTGAGGGCGACTCTGATAGCTAGTCAGACGCAGACAGTGCTGGCAGCAGCCGATCTAGCAATTGCTAAATCTGGAACGGTAAACCTAGAACTTGCTCTGTTGGATGTGCCGCAAGTCGTTCTCTACCGCGTCAGCCCCTTCACATTCTGGTTTGGCTGCACCTTCCTGAAATTTTCTATTCCTTTCATGTCACCCGCTAACATCATAGTACAGCGGTCAATTGTGCCGGAGTTGCTGCAATCAAAAGCTACGCCAGAAAACATTGTGCGGGAAGCTATGGACTTGCTCCTCAACCCAGCACGACGTCAACAAACCCTGAAGGACTATCAGGAAATGCGTTCCTGTTTGGGCGAAGTAGGAGTGTGCGATCGCGCCGCCAAGGAAATTTTTCAAGTTTTAGGCATGGGGGATAAGGGAGAGATTTAGAGAGGAAAATAGCACCTTGTACTATATGAAGCTGGACTTGATATCAAAACTCTCTTCTTCGGCTCTATGCTTAATCCTTACGCTTGGCTAGAACAGTCAATCGATACCATTCACAAGGCAGATTGGTATCGTTCAGTAAAAACAATTTCTAGTCTGCCTGGTGCGGTTGTACAGTTAGAAGGGCATCCAGTCATCAACTTTGCCAGTAATGATTATCTGGGATTGGCAGGAGAGCAGCGTCTGATTGAGGCAGCTGTTGCAGCGACTAAAGAATTCGGCACAGGCAGCACTGGTTCTAGATTGCTCAGTGGTGATCGCGAACTGCACGGATCTTTAGAAAAGAGTATCGCCTCGCTCAAACAAACTGAGGACGCCTTAGTCTTCAGTTCTGGATATCTGGCAAACTTAGGAGCGATCGCCGCGTTGGTTGGCAAGCGCGATTTGATCCTCTCTGACCAATACAATCATTCCAGTCTTAAAAATGGGGCAATTCTCAGTGGTGCCACAGTCATAGACTACCCTCACTGCGATCTTAAGGCATTGAAAAGCCAGTTGCAGCAACGACCAAACTACCGTCGCTGCCTGATCATCACTGATAGCGTTTTCAGCATGGATGGGGATTTGTCTCCCTTACCAGAACTGCTGGACTTAGCCCAAGAGTATGTGGCAATGTTGTTAGTCGATGAAGCGCATGCCACTGGAGTCCTGGGAGCGACTGGTGCTGGCTGTGTAGAACATTTTGGCTGTAGCAAGTTTCCAGTCGTGCAAGTTGGTACCCTGAGCAAAGCTTTGGGGAGTCTGGGTGGGTATGTAGCCGGAGATGCTGCCTTGATTGACTTCCTGCGAAATCGCGCCTCTACATGGATTTATACCACTGGTCTTTCCCCAGCAGATACAGCAGCAGCATTAGCGGCAGTCAAAATAGTGCAGCAAGAACCAGAACGCCGCACCAATTTATGGCGCAATGTGAAAGCTGTCAAGCAGCTGATTTCCGAGAAGCTGCCACATCTCAAATTACTTCCTTCTGAGTCTCCTATTCTTTGCTTGCAGTTGGAGAGTGCAGCTGATGCCCTCAGAGTTGGACGCTATCTGCAAGCTGCTGGCATTTTTGCCCCAGCGATCCGTCCTCCCACGGTAAGTACCAGCCGGATTCGCATTTCAGTCATGGCTACTCACAAAATACCACATATCGAGCGATTAGTGGCAGCTCTTGTTAACTCTTAAGCTGTTACAAAAGACGGTTTTACCGCTTTTTAGCACAGAAAAAGGGCGAAGCATTGTGGTATCTACACTTTCAGTTTTGACGATGGATCGCTCGTCGCAATGCTTCGCCCTTACACAATCAAGGCTTTCGGAATATTCCCTAGTAGTCGGTTGATTGGAGCAGGAGCAGCTTTGATGAGGTATCTGGCTAGTATTGCTGATGAAAATGATTGTACTCACATTGCTTGGTACGCAGACGCTCGTAATACTCAGGGTTTACAGTTTTATCGTCGATTAGGCGCAGAAATTACACAACGGAACGGCAATCGATGTTTGTTGAGGTGGATATCGTGGAGAGCGGCAGAACAATCCGCTTGCACACCGACCGTATAAAGATAGCTGATTGAGATCGAGAGGTTGCTAGTGGCGTGTGAAGCGGAACGTTAGCTGGCTTCGGTTAGGGGTGGAGGCGGTCGTTTAGAAGGGGTTGGTGAAAAGTTTGGTATTTAGATGTACCCTGTTGATTTGAAAGCTGAACACATTGCAGAGACAGACCAATGGATGAAGTTGTTATCGTTGAATACGATCCACGCTGGTCACAGATGTTTGAAGCGGAAGCAGCACGAGTTGCCAGCATTTTGAGTAGAAATCTCATCGTTCGCATTGACCATATTGGCAGCACGGCAGTACCAGGTTTGGTCGCGAAGCCAATTATTGATTTGTTGGTAAGTGTTCATTCTCTTGTTGAGGCAAAGCAAGTTGCTGTTTCTCCTTTAGAGGAATTGGGTTATGCCTATTGGTTCGATAATCCTGATCCTCAACGAATGTTCTTTGTCAAAGGTTTACCGCCAAACAGCCCACGCACTCATCATATCCACATGGTTGAATCGGGCAGTATATTCCTAGAACGGTTGCTCTTTCGAGATTATCTTCGAGAACATCCAGACGAAGCGTTACGTTATGCTCAATTGAAGCGCCATCTTGCTGAACAGTTCCCAACTGACCGAGAAGCTTATACAAGTGGTAAAACAGAATATGTACAATCCGTAATGCACAAAGTACATCTAACGTGCCATCGTTTTGAAGAGGTGGTGAAAATAAAGTCAATATGAGTGAGCAACTGCCTCAGTTCATCCACCACGTTGTTGACCGTTTGCAGTCCATTGAGGGAATTGTCGCGATCTCGTTAGGGGGTTCAAGGGCACGAGGCAACTATACACAGAAGTCAGATGTGGATCTAGGAATTTATTACAAGGCAGAGAATTCTCTTGATCTGATTGCTCTAAATCACCTCGCTTCTGAACTTGATGACAAACATCGCGCAAATCTAATTACCCCAATTGGTGAATGGGGAAAATGGATAAATGGTGGTGGCTGGCTAAAGGTAGAAGGTTTAGCTGTCGATTTTCTCTACCGCGATTTGGCTCAGGTTAGCTGTGTTATTGATGATTGCCATGCGGGGCAAATCACGATTGACTACCAACCCGGACACCCCCATGGCTTTGTGTCCTCAATTTATATGGGTGAAGTTGCCATTGGTCTACCACTTTACGATCCGGATGGCGTTTTAGACACTTTAAAGGCTAAGACAACTCCTTACCCGATTCAGCTTCAACAAACAACGATTAATAAGTTTGCTTGGGAAATTAGTTTTTCACTGCTCATTGCCCAAAAGGCAGTTGCACGCGGTGATGTTGCCTATGCCGCAGGGTGTTGTTTTCGTAGCGTGGCTTGCATGAATCAGGTATTATTTGCGCTCAATGAAGAGTACCTATTGAATGAGAAAGGTGCGGTGGCACTTGCTAACAGCTTTGTGCTGTGTCCAAAGAACTATCAAGAATGGGTTGAATCAGTGTTTGCTTTACTAGCAGCTGATGCAAAATCAATCATGGATGCGATCGCTATCCTGGATGGAATTGAGCAGGATTTGAGTCAATGGTATGGCAATTTTCGGCTAATTGTCTAAAGTTTAGAAAACTAGCAACGCCGCACAATAACGCCCATGCACGCCGACCGCCGAAAGTTGATCTTATGCTAAACTACATCCGCAGCTTACACTGAGTGAGCTTTTTTCTGTCTGACCAGCTAAATTAGGCGATCGCCTAACCAGTTCCCCCTTCTCTAAGTGTCTGAAAATTCTCTGGGCATCACTCAGCTTCCCCAATCAGAGTAAAAGCCGCCCAATCTATCGGGTCAGGATGTTGTTTCATCGTCTTCAACATCGCCTGTCGGAGGGCTTGAGCTTTATCTGGTTGCTGTTGCCAATTGTGGTAAAACTCACTCATCAAAAAGGCTGTGGGAGCATCGGGAACTGACCACAGGGAGACGATGAAACTGGGAACACCAGCAATAATTAGGGAACGAGATAAGCCAATCACTCCATCACCTTTGATATTACCTCTGGCTGTATTGCAAGCACTCAACACCACTAATTCGGCATTTAGTTTCAGCTTGAGAATTTCACTGGCAGTCAACAAACCATTATCACCAGTTGATGGAGCCAGAGCCACGGCCCCAGGGACACCAGAACCATTAAAATCATCAATTAATCCATGTGTAGCCAGATGGATAATTCGGGCAAAGGGCATCAGTTGTGCGATCGCCACTTTGGTGGCTTGATTGCCAGTATAGGCTTTTGTCTTCAGCAGGCTGGCAATATCTTGTGCTTCAAGTCCTGCACCCGCAAGTGACGGCAGTTGGTATGGTTTTCCACCAATTTTGTCAGCAATCCAGGGCATGGTGGGATTGCCGACAACGAGGATATCTTTTGCTAAACCAGCATTTCGTTGTCTTTGCTGATGGGTTTGGGCTAAGACTTGAATCGAGGGGGAAGTCAGGATAGTGTGTTGTTCAATCAGGTATTTCCCTGTTGCATCTTTGAGAGCCACAAAGGGCACCAAGAATAAGGATTCTTGCGGAATGAAGATGACATGAGCGTTGGGTTCAGTTGGTAAGAGGTCAGCAATTGGGGCAATTAAGAGTTTATGCAATTGCTGTAATTGTTGGTTCAGACTCTCCTCTGGCTTGGGCTGAAATCCTGGTCGAGGCACGATGCCAACTAGAGAACGACCTCTGGCCCCAATAGCATCACGGCTGCTAGTGACAAGTTTAGCCAGAGTGGTATTTTGCTCCTGCCACAGGGGTTTGAGATCAACAGAGCGAAAGGCCACATTGCCTGTGGGTGAGATTGTCCAAATATAGAGTGCAGATTCGTGAGTTTCTTTTTTACCTTTAACCTTGAATTCATCATAAATAATTGAGTATTCAACCAAGGTGGCCTGTTGCTGTTGAGCAATTTGTTGCAGCAGTTGCCGGGTGGGCGGACTAGAGAGAGATTCTTTGGTGGGCGACAACCGATTGGCTAAGAGTTCCACAAGTGCCCTAGCACGGCCTCTTTCAGAGATTTCGAGAGCGGCATTGGGTTGATGTTCGGCAATTAGGACTTGTTGTAAACTGCGGTAGGTGCGAGCTTGCTCCTCAAAGATTGAGACTTTGAAGGCATCATTTTTACCTAACTGTCCCCGGAGTGATTCCCAAGTCTCCATTCCCTGGGTGAGGATTTTTTCTGCTGGTGAAAGCTTGCCAGATTTAAACAGAGCAAATCCTAGATTGTTCAGAGCTGTCCCTTCACTTTGGCGATCTTTGATGGCACGGGCGATCTCCAAGTGCTGCTGTGCGTAATCAATGGCTTTGGCGTACTCCCCCAAGGAAAAGTAAGCAATTCCCAGATTCCCCAGAGCTATCCCCTCACTTCGGCGGTCTTTGATGGCGCGGGCGATCTCCAAATACTGCTGTGCGTAATCAATGGCTTTGGCGTAGTCCCCCAGGGAAAAGTAAGCAATTCCCAGATTCCCCAGAGCCTGCCCCTCACTTTGACGGTCTTTGATGGCGCGGGCGATCTCCAAAGACTGCTGTTCGTAATCAATAGCTTTAGCGTAGTCCCCCAGGGTACGGTAAGCTACTCCCAGATTCCCCAGAGCCGTTCCCTCACTTTGGCGGTCTTTGATGGCGCGGGCGATCTCCAACAACTGCTGTTCGTAATCAATAGCTTTGGCGTAGTCCCCCAGTTGAATGGAAGTAATTCCCAGATTCCCCAGAGCCGTTCCCTCACTTTGACGGTCTTTGATGGCGCGGGCGATCTCCAAAGACTGCTGTTCGT
>CAZZWA010000217.1:3563-10116 GCA_964657555.1 uncultured Microcoleus sp. | reverse complement strand
AGACAGATCAGTTCTGCTTAAGTCGGTTCCATTTAAATTAGCCTGCTCTAGGTTAGCTCCTGTCAGAAATGCCCCCCTAAGGTTAGCTTCATTCAAGCTAGCACGGCTGAGGTTGGCTTGTCTGAGCGCGGCTTCCCTCAGATCTGCTCCACTGAGGTTAGTGCCTTTGAGATTGGCTCCGCTCAGATCCGCACGAATTAGCTCAGCTCGAATCATTGCTGCTTGGACGATTTCGGCTCTACCCATGTCGGCTCGAATCAGATTAGCCACGTTGAGGTTTGCCCCATTCAAGATCGCCCTGCTGAGATTAGCACCACTCAATCTAGCAACATTGAGTTTCGCTTTGGTCAGGTTCGCACCACTCAGATTGGCTACACTCAAGTTGGCTCCACTCAAATTAGCCCCACTCAGGTTAACGCCACTCAAGTTGGACTCGCTGAGGTCAATCGCCACAAAGTTTCTCACTCCCGCTGCATATCTTTCTAAAAGTTCTTCAACATTCATAAAGACCTCAATGCAGTCAGTGTGGTCATATCGAGGGAGGAAATCGCCCGTCTCAAGCTGATTTTCGGTGTAAGAAATGTGGTTTTGAGTGCCATGCGGATTACAACGCTGCGATAAACATTCTTGAGAATTTTCTAAAACTTAGGGCTGCGGTCAATCAGCCTATTGTCTCAATCGGGATTCTCGGTTAGGGACAAGCTCCATTTCCTCGTGGGTAGGGTTGTTGACTTAAGGCCACCTCGCAAGCATTCTCATTTTAGAGTGATGACTTGTACGTTGAAGCCAAGCTTGTAGGGTTGCCAGCAAGTAGGGAGTAGAAGACAAAGGGCAATCTAGAAGGATGATTTGGGAGGCAAGACAAGTAGCGCTCACTATGGAAGGTTATAGTCAAGGCGAATTTCACACTTCATACTTTCTTTTTACTATTGACTTCCAATTTCCACTACCTTATGGGATTGCCTGTATAGGTGTCTGGCAGATGAACCCTAGCGCCAGCCTGCGGGGCTCTGCTGAGATCCCAAAATCTTAATGTTGTACAAGCCTTAATTTAACTCGCCCTATTTGCTAGTGCGAGTACCAATCTTTGTAAGGCTATGCTACTCGCGGGCAGAGACTGAGCTTTTTCGCCATTGGGATTGGGGATTGGGAAGATCGGGGAGAGGAGAGACTTAGGATACAAGGAAGGGGGAGAGATAAGGGGGGTCTTTTTCTAACATTTTTATGAGAGAATCTCCTTCATCCCTCTCGTTTTCCTGGTTCTAGTTTCCTGTCCCTCCATAAAAGATAAGTTTATGGGCGTGCAAAGTATATATCGGAGAAGAAGATTGCTGGTAAGCTAGACCCTATCTCTAGCAGTTGATTGCCTAGTTGGTCAACTGCTGCAATAGAAACCTGAGCGTTGATGTTTGATGAATATAGGTATTGTAGGGTTGGGGCTGATTGGGGGATCGCTAGGTTGGAGTTTGCGATCGCTAGGGCACCAAGTCTTGGGGATCTCTCAAAAAGAGCAGACGTGTCAGATAGCTATTGAACAAGGTGTTGTGGACGATGCCAGCCTGAATTTGCATCTGCTCGCCACGGCTGATGTCATCTTTATTTGTACTCCCTTAGAGGCGATCGCCCCTATGGTACGGCAAGCTGTCCCTCATCTGTCTGCCAATGCTATTGTTACAGATGTCGGTTCTGTTAAGATGCCCATTGTAGAAGCGGTTGCCCCTCTGTGGCCTAACTTTGTGGGTGGTCACCCCATGGCTGGTACGGCCTCCTCTGGTATAGAAGCAGCTAGCCGCGAGCTGTTTGTCGGTAAAGCTTATGTACTGACACCAACTGAGACTACACCCCCAAAAGCCCTGAAGACCGTCGAGGAAATTGTGCGATCGCTCGCTGCTGTTGTCTATCACTGTAGTCCAATAGACCACGATCGTTCTGTAGCCTGGATTTCACACTTGCCTGTGATGGTCAGTGCTGGTTTGATTGAAACCTGTATGAGCGAGACTGATTCCTCTGTTCTCAAGTTAGCACAGCATCTGGCCAGTTCCGGCTTTGGCGATACCAGTCGGGTGGGGGGTGGCAATCCAGAATTGGGTGTGATGATGGCAAAGTATAATCGAGTCCACTTACTGCGATCGCTGCAACACTATCGGCAGCACCTTGACCAGTTTATTCACCTGATTGAGCGGGAAGACTGGCAGTCTCTAGAACAACATCTACGGGAAACTCAGATTGCCCGACCTAATTTCCTCTGAATAAGGTGAAAATACCGAACTTTGAGTGTAAAATTCCGGTTATTTAAAATCTAAAAATCTTTGTTGCTACTATTTTAGGCTTTATTTTTATCGCTAATTGAATGGCTCAGCAAGTACCAGAATATCACTATGTTTAATACAAGCACGACTAGCTTGAGCATAGACAGCCCTCGATATAACTCAAACATCTCAGGCAATATGCCTATGCCAACTAGAACTAAAACTAATATCTTTGCCCAAGCTTTTTGGTACCACAATCCAATAGCTTCAACTGCTGTGATAACTGAGTAAATGCCTGTTGCCGCAGCACTAAATTGTAAGGTTTTCGGATTGAGACTAGTGATTTTTTTAAGCAAAAATTTAATAATTTCTCGCTTTCCGGTTAAAGCATATTCTTCAGAAAAGGTAGCAAGAAATTGAGAGTTTTTGATTGCCAATAACAGCGCGATAGAGGTGATAGCAAGTAGGATAGCACTAGAGGTTTTATAAATAACAATTGCTGTTAACCCAGTTGTTCGTTTATTGCTTTTTGTCATACAGTTTTCATAAATTATTTTATCAAAACTACAAATTTTATTTTTCATTATAATGAAATAATTAGAGGCAACCAGCAAAACGGCGGCAAGGAGGTCACTTATAACCACCTGGTAACTATGACCTTGCAGAGCTAGAAGCACGCTCTTATTTGCCATTGCCGCTTGCCCACAAGACAGTCCTGAAACTAGTTAACGAGACCGATGGAAGCGAATTTCACTCCTATGTGACAATCCTGCAACACAAGCGTCATAACATGCGTCTAGATTGAGAAGTATAAACTTGTATACTCCACTTTCTCGCTCCAGAAGGTTTGGTTCTAGCTTCTTTAAATTAGGTGTGACAAATGGAAAAGCAACAGCGTGATTTAGATAACAGCAAAACACTTCACTCTCACCGTTCTCCTTGGCAAAAGCCAGCTGCCTATCTATCGCTGGTGTTATTGGGAGCTGGCGTCACGTTTTTAGGCAGCAATATTATGGCTCAGAACCAAGTAGCCGAAGGACAGCCTGCTAGTCAATCTTCATCTGTGCCAGCACGTTCAACACTACAAGCTAGCCTACCAGCATCAACGGATACCAACTTTATCACAACCGTAGTTGAAAAGGTGGGGCCAGCTGTGGTGCGAATTGACTCTACCAGGACAGTGACAAGTCAAGTTCCCGACGCCTTCAATGACCCTTTCTTCAGACAGTTCTTTGGCGAGGAATCTCCGATGCCCAGACAAAAACAGGTTGAACGGGGGACGGGGTCTGGCTTTATCATCAACGCTGACGGTCACATCTTGACCAATGCTCACGTAGTTGAAGGTGTCAAGACTGTAAAGGTAACCCTCAAAGATGGTCGCATTTTTAACGGCAAAGTCATGGGCACCGACCCTGTGACAGATATTGCAGTTGTTAAAATAGAAGCTAATAACCTCCCAGTTGTTGCCATAGGTAATTCGGAGCGCATTAAACCTGGGCAATGGGCGATCGCGATCGGCAATCCACTAGGTCTTGATAACACGGTGACTGCCGGAATCATCAGTGCCACTGGTCGCAGTAGTTCTCTCGTAGGTGTTGGCGATAAACGAGTCCAGTTTATTCAAACCGATGCCGCTATTAACCCTGGAAACTCTGGAGGCCCCCTGCTGAACGCCTCCGGTGAGGTAATTGGGGTGAATACAGCGATTATTCAGGGCGCTCAAGGATTGGGCTTTGCGATTCCCATTAACACTGCTCAGCGCATTGCCACTCAGCTAGTAGCTAAAGGCAAGGTGGATCATGCTTTCCTAGGCATTCAGATGCTGACGCTGACGCCAGAACTGAAAAAAGAACTCAACAGCAATCCCAACAGCCCTATTAGTGTCAGCGAAGATCGAGGCGTCCTAGTGGTCAAGGTCGTGCCCGGTTCCCCAGCAGCTCAAGCTGGGTTACGCTCAGGCGATGTCATCCAAAAAATTAACGGTCAATCAGTTATAGACAACACCAGCATCCAACAACTAGTAGACAGTTCTCAGGTAGGCAACACTTTGCAAGTGGAGCTACATCGTAGTGGGCAAACACTAAACCTACCTGTAAAAACTGCTGTCTTACCAGCTCAAGCACAGTAGGAAGGGTCTGGAGGTTGGAAGGTTGACAAAGTCAGGTGTTTTAACCTGCAACCTGTTCACTTTTTAAGATAAAGGCAGGAAAAAACGAAACGTACTGCCCTCACTCAAGTGACTTTCCACCTCAATCTGACCTCCTTGTAGTTCAATTAGTCGGCGGGAAATGGCTAAACCGATACCTGTGCCGCCAGAATGGCGTGCCCGCGATTTGTCAGCCCGCCAGAAGCGCTCAAACACGTTGGGTAAGTCTTGTGATGCAATCCCCTCACCTGTATCAACCACAGCAATCCAGAGCCGCTTAGATTGAACCCAAGCGCGGATAGTAATGCTACCCTTGGCTGTATGGCGGATTGCGTTTCCTAGCAAGTTGACCATCACCTGCTCCACGCGATCAATATCAGCTAAGACGAGGGGCAGTTGGGGCGGACAGACTAATTGCAGGAGTGGGCCATCTTCCAGTACTTGGTCAGCAAACTTTTCCACCAAAGACTCTAAAAGGGGGCGTAGATTGACTGGCTGGAGGTTAATCGGCAGATACCCAGCTTCTGCCTTGGAGAGTTCTTGCAAGTCATTGACCAACCGTTCTAAGCGCTTTGTCTCTTTAGCCAGCCGCAAATAAATCTCTGGCGATGGTGCAATTGTGCCGTCGGCAAGTTCTTCCAAGTAACCGCGAACGATTGTTAGTGGTGTTCTCAGCTCATGAGTCAAGTCACCAATTAGCTCCCGGCGTCGCTGTTCCACCCCTTCAAGACTAGACGCCATCCGGTTGACGCTAACCCCTAGACGGTTGAGTTCTGGAATTTCACTGCTGGGCAGCCGTTCATCTAGATGCCCAGCCGCAAATTTGCGGGTGATTTCCTCCATTTGAGTCAAAGGCTGCATGATCCGCCTACACAACCAATAACTCAATCCACCAGCAGCAGTTGCACCCACAATGACTGCCCAGAAAGTGCTGCGACTCCAAGCGGTTTCAAACCCTTGGACTAACTGGGTACGGGCATAGCGTAACTTAAAACCTGTGCCTTCCAGTTCTTCCAGGCGCAGAATAAACAGCCGAGGAGAGGAAACTTTGCCGATAATCACAAGGGTAGTCACCCCTACAATCATCACAAGTGAGTGGGAAAGAAACAGCCGCGCTCGCAAGCCTATCTTAGCCATTGGCCACTGCTCATAACTTAGCTTCCCCTAAACTTACTGACCCTAAGATGATTCGGATGCTGAGTGCAACTTCTGAGCCGTCCTGAGAATTTGCCCTGCCAAGACAGCCGCACCGAAGCCATTATCAATATTAACGACTCCCACACCAGCAGCACAAGAATTAAGCATTGTCAATAGAGGAGCAAGGCCACCAAAACTCGCGCCATACCCTATACTGGTAGGCACCGCAATCACGGGGCAATCAGCAAGACCTGCAACCACGCTGGGCAAAGCGCCTTCCATCCCCGCCACAACAATCAATACAGATGCCTCAGCAATAACTTGCCGGTGACTCAGCAAGCGGTGAATACCGGCAACGCCCACATCCCAGAGGCGTAGCACTCGCAAGCCAGAGAGTTCAGCTGTCATCGCTGCCTCCTCTGCCACAGACAAATCAGCTGTGCCAGCTGAGAGAATACCAATTGTACCAGGATACAAGGGTTCTATGGTGGTAGGAGCGATCGCGCATATTCTGGCCGATGGATAGTATTGGATACCTGCAACCTTTTCCTGTAGCAGAGCATAGACTGCCGGTTCAATTCGCGTCGCCATCACTACAGGGTTGTGCTTTCGCATCGCTTCCATAATCTGAGCAATCTGGTCAGGAGTCTTACCTGGCCCCCAAATTACCTCTGGAAAGCCTGTGCGTAAACTGCGGTGGTGGTCAACGCGGGCAAAGTCTTCGACGGGCTCAAAGGCAAAGTATTTGAGTTTGTCAAGAGCTTTCTCTGGACTAATTTCACCAAGAGCAACGGCATTTAATAAGTTGTGTAGAGCTTCAGGCTGGGTCATGCGATTTTAGATAGCGCTTCGCGCCGCTTTGCTAGAAGATTTTGGATTTTAGATGTTGGCTGACTCCCATCGCTGCTCCTAATCAGTAGGAACGCCATAGGGATGTTACCTCTACCTATCTACGATCTTAAGTTCCTAGATATTCCACAATCCCCAGATGATGGTTTGTCAATCAAAATCTGATAGTAGC
>CAZZWA010000217.1:1515-3463 GCA_964657555.1 uncultured Microcoleus sp. | reverse complement strand
CCACTTTAATTTCATAGACATTCCAGAATGCACCTCCCAAAGGGGAGAATTTGACATTTTGGACGCGATCGCGCACCGCCTCAAACGAGAGTTTATTCACCAAATGAATGAATGGCAATTGTTCTTGAGCAATTTGCTGGAATTGAGCATAGATATCCTTGCGCTTCGCCTCATCGAATGTTTGCGAGCCAGCAACGAAAAGGCGATCAATTTCCTTTTCCCAGTCGGAAACTTGCCAGTTCTTAATCGGGGGTTCTCCTGGTTGCGGGCCTTGGTTAAATTGGTGTAACCCTCCCTTGCTTGACCAAATATTGAATCCACTGTGAGGTTCCACTCCGCCACTAAACGCACCAACGTAACACTCCCAATTCCGATTTTTCAAATTTTCCACCACAACATTAAAGGCTATAGCTTGTAAATCAGCTTGAATCCCAATTTTGCTGAGAGCTTGTTGGATTTGGACTGCCATGCTTACCCTTGTCTGATCCTCTGCTTTAACTAGCATGTTAAATCGCACTTGGTTGCCTTCAGCATCCAGTAGATGTCCTTGGGTGTTGTATTTGAAACCAGCTTCTAGAAGCAGTTGTTTAGCTTTTGATGGATTGTAGTCGTAGACCTTTAACCCTTGTTCTGGAGAAAGGTAGTAGGGACTTTTGAAATAAATCGGTGAATTTTGGAGTTCACCCAGTCCCCGAAAGATATTCTTTTTCATTCTGTCACGGTCAATGGCATAGGCGACTGCTTGTCGAAATGCCAAAGTATTAAACCAACGAGACTTGATTGGGTCTAGCAGGGATTGATTTCGAGCATTCTGAGCTTTATTGAGATTGAAACTAACAAATAGTGTAGAAGATTCTGGCCCTCCGTTGTAGATGGTAAATTGTCCTCGCTTTTCTTCTCGCTTCAGTAACGGGAACGCATCAGGATTCACCTCCAGATCATCCAGATGCCCAGAGCGAAAACTCACCAGCTGATTGTCCGTACTTTCGATAATTTGCAAAACAACGCGCTCGACGTAAGGTTGAGGATGTCCCTGAGCATCCTTTCTCCAATAGTGAGGGTTGCGCCGGAAGATAACTCGCTGACTAGGAGCATAGCTTTCCATTCTGTAGGGACCATTGCTAATAATTTTTTTAGGATCAGTATCAGTTCCCCAAGTCGAAATAAATTTGGGATTGCCATCCAGACCAATAGTTTGAACAGCCTCCCGCAAAGCATGGGCTGGTAAAATTGGCAGTCCCCCCACGTTTCTCAAAAAGGGAACAAACGGTTCCGGTGTGATAAATTCAACCCGGCGCTCATCCAGTTTTTTCACGGTCGGCAAAGTACGGGTGGTGCCAACTCTCAGAACATCTTTGATGTCTGAGGGAATCTTTTCGTTAAGATATACACCCTTATATGTAAAAATCACATCATCAACAGTGAGTGGTTCACCATCTGACCACTTCAGTCCATCTCGCAGGGTAAAAACAATCCGTTTCTTATCTGGTAAAATTTCCCAAGACTCAGCTAAAGCAGGTTCTATTTTTCCGTTCAAAGCGTAATTTTCTGTGAGCAATCCGTCGTAGATCAAGCCAAAGACAGTCAGGCTGAAGAGCGACTGATTCAGTGGATAGTTAAATGTTGAAGGCCCACTCGGAACTGTAAAGATTAATTGGGGTACCTGAGCAGCTTTGGTTTTAAACTGGGTCGGGTTGCAGCTGGTGAGGGTAAACGCACCTATCAATGCCAGCACTACAGCCAACCAACGAGGCCAAATAGTAGCAAAACTAGCGGCGGGGAATCTCATGCTTTTAGTCATTGGTCAAGACGTTGGCGCTCAGTGGCCAGTATAAATAAAGCTTACTCAGTTACTAACCAAGCAACTGCTCATTTTCTCATCTGATGATGGCATAACACTTACAGGTAGTTTCTTCTAAGCTAGATCAATTAAGGATCACTATCCTAC
>CAZZWA010000217.1:0-1415 GCA_964657555.1 uncultured Microcoleus sp. | reverse complement strand
TCTGGTTGTGCTCAACAGGTCATTACCTCGGCAGCGCACGACGAAAAAGCTGCTGATTCCCTTTACCGCCTTGGGCAACGAGGCAATATTGATGGACACTCTCCGTTTGCAGAACTGTTACTGAAGGGGTTGGAGGGAGAGGCTGATTTTACCAAAGACGGTATTATCACTGCTACAGAACTGTATCTCTATCTGCACAGCGAATTAGGAAAGCTTCTAGCCAGACAAACACCGGGGTTCTGTCAACTGAGACGGCATGATAAGGGCGAGTACATCTTTCCCATTCCCGGTTTTGAGCCCCAGAAATTACCCCCGGCACCACGGCTGGATGAAAATACCAACCCGTACCGGGGTTTGCAGTCGTTTGAAGAAGAACACAGCAAGCTGTTCTTTGGCAGAACAGGATTGATAGAAAAGCTGAGTCAATTTGTCTTTGACCATCCGTTGACCGTAGTTTTGGGAGCATCCGGTTCGGGTAAGTCCAGCTTGATGAAAGCGGGATTGATTCCCCAGTTGAGGCAAAGGCAGTGGCGCATTCTGCCTCCCATCCGTCCTGGAGAGTCCCCATTCCTCGCTTTGAATAAAATGCTGGAAAGGGAAAATTTGCCAGTTGTTGAGTTACAAACTCCTGAAGGGAGAATCAAGGATCTGCTTGCCAGAGTCGCTAATTGGAGTCAGCATAACCCTAATTCCAAGCTGCTGCTAGCAATTGACCAGTTTGAAGAATTAGTCACGTTATGCCCCAATGACTTTGAGCGGGAGCAGTTCTTAAGTGGGTTGGCGCAGGCGATCGCTCTTTATCCAGAACAGTTACGCATTGTGCTGACTCTGCGTTCTGATTTTGAACCGCAATTCAGAGATACGGCCTTAGAACAGTATTGGACAGCAGCGCGGTTTATGGTCACAGGGATGACACGGCAGGAATTGCGGGAAGTTGTTGAGGAACCCGCGATCGCACGGGTGATGTTTTTTGAGCCGCCAAATTTAATAGACCAGTTGATTGATGAAGTCGCCCAGATGCCTGGTGCTTTGCCTCTGCTTTCGTTCGCACTGAGTGAGCTTTATCTCAAGTATATAAAGAGTGTCAGAGAAGGTAAACGGAACAATCGGGCGATTACTCAGGAAGATTACGAAGAAATAGGTGGAGTGACGCGGAGTCTCACACAAAGAGCTGATTGTGAATATGATAATTTAGTCAAACTCGACCCAGTCTACGCCCAAGTCATCCGCGACGTGATGCTGCGGATGGTGGCGGTGGGTGGGGGTGAGTTGGCTCGCCGACAGGTACTATGTTCTGAACTAGAGTATCCAGAGCCGAAAAACAAATACGTCAAGCAAGTCATTGAACGCTTTTCATCTGCACGCCTGCTTGTGGAGGGTCAAAATGCGGAGGGCGATCGCTATGTTGAGCCTGC
>CAZZWA010000216.1:0-10136 GCA_964657555.1 uncultured Microcoleus sp. | reverse complement strand
GCGATACCGTTCGGCAATGATTTCTCCTGGATGGTGCAGCAGTTCCATAACGCTTTCCCTGTTTAGCTTCTAACTTAGTTTCTCCGTCAATACATTCAGATTAGCTCAGATGTAATAAATGGAGTTTAGTAAAGATGAGCTAAATTTAAGTAAAATCTTTAGCGAAATTGGAGAGTCATTCCAGCAGGTTTAACTTGTGTAAAATAATTTGCCTTGCTTCGGCGATCGCCTCATTTTGGACTCCTGTTAAGGCTCTGAAGTCTGAAACTGTGGTTTTATTGTTGAGCGAGATTATTGCTTAATTCCTGAGTGTCAGTAACTTCTCCAATACCATAGTTATTTACGGGAAATGCCTAACCTACAGACAGTATATTTCTAAAAACCGTAGCTTAGGATACTCATTTTTACATAAGATAATTTGATTTTTCTGTCAATAGCTAATGAGATATAGCTATGTTCATTTTGGGCGAATTCTTGTCAGCTCACTCCAGGACAGCCACTAAGTGTCATCCAGTTGGCAGATTTTATCCAGGAAAGATGAATTTAGGATGGTTCTAACCTAAGTCAGATGGATAAACTTTGTACTTTAGCTAACTTATTAACCGAAACGTATGTTTTAATTAGCTTGATTGATTAATTAGAGATTCATTTTTCGATAGATATGAGTTGATTTAAACGACCTGAAAGGCGCGGATATTCATTTGACAACATCAATCGACAAGTTGAGAAATAGGTGGGTAAATTGAGAGGAATCCTCAGAGGAAGAGGCACAGCAGTAAAGGATACCTGGGATTGTATTTAGAGTCCAAAAACAAAGGAAACATATCGAATGCTGCTACAAGAAGGTCGGAGAAGAGTTCAGATAGAGGGTGTCTCGCCAGAGATCAACGGGGGGCATTTTCCAATTAAGCGGACAGTTGGTGAACAGGTTCGCGTCGAGGTTGATATGTTCTCGGATGGTCACGACGCGATCGCAGGCGTCATCCTGTACCGTCCAGAAGCGTCCGAGCTGTGGTCGGAGGTACCACTCTCTCCCCTGGTGAATGATCGTTGGCAAGGGACGTTCATGGTTTCCCAGTTGGGGCGTTACGTCTACACTATTACTAGCTGGGTTGACCATTTCTTGAGCTGGCAAAAAGGCATAGCAAAGAAAATAGATGCAGCGCAAGATATATCGGTCGATGTGCTGATCGGAGCGCAACTCGTCGAGGAAGCATCTCAAAGAGCGACTGGCGACGATAGTTCGCAATTAAAAACTTGGGCAGCAACCCTGCGTTCCATACATCAGGAACCGCTTACCATCCTAGAGCAAAAATTGCTCTCAGAAGACTTAACAGCTTTGGTGGCTAAGTACCCAGACCGCAGATATGCAACAACCTACGAAAAGCAACTCAGTATTGTCGTAGACAGAGAAAAAGCCCGTTTCAGTACTTGGTACGAGGTATTTCCTCGTTCCTGTGGCGAACCTGGAAAGCACGGGACGTTTAAAGATGTTCAAGCCAGACTGCCCTATATTGCCGACCTGGGTTTTGATGTCCTTTACCTGCCACCCATTCACCCAATCGGCAACAAGTTTCGCAAAGGGAAAAACAACTCGACTATTGCTGAACCTGAGGATGTGGGAGTGCCTTGGGGAATTGGTTCCACCGAAGGCGGACACAAAGCAATTCATCCTCAATTAGGAACAATCGCAGACTTCCAAGAGTTGGTTGCCAAAGCATCTGAGTATGGACTTGAGATAGCCTTAGATCTCGCTTATCAATGCTCTCCGGACCACCCCTACGTGAGGGAGCATCCCCAGTGGTTTCTCCACAGACCCGACGGCACCATTCAGTATGCAGAAAATCCGCCCAAAAAGTATCAGGATATTTACCCGATCAACTTTGAAACCGAGGACTGGCAGAACCTCTGGGAAGAACTAAAAAGCGTCGTGCTGTTCTGGATTGACAAGGGAGTCAAAATATTTCGGGTAGACAATCCCCATACCAAAGCTTTTCCCTTTTGGGAGTGGATGATTGGGGAAGTCAAGCAAACTGATCCCGAAGTCCTTTTCTTAGCTGAAGCATTTACTCGTCCCAAAGTAATGTATCGCTTGGCAAAGTTGGGGTTCAGCCAATCCTATACCTATTTTACTTGGCGCAATTCCAAGTGGGAGATCACTGAATATTTCCAAGAACTCACGCAATACCCAGCCCATGATATTTTCCGACCCAACGTTTGGCCCAATACACCGGATATTCTACACGAATATCTCCAGCACGGCGGACGACCAGCTTTTATGATTCGATTTGTTTTAGCCGCCACTTTAGCGGCAAACTATGGAATTTACGGGCCAGCTTTTGAGGTGTGCGAAAACCGACCTCTGAAACCGGGGAGCGAAGAATATCTGAACTCCGAAAAATATCAGATCCGGGAGTGGGATCTAAATAGTCCTTACACTATTAAAGACTTGATTAAACGAGTCAACCAAATCCGCTGCCAACATCCAGCTTTGCAGAGTAATCAATCGCTCCAATTTCATTACACGAATACTGAGCAGATTATCTGCTATAGCAAACATAGTGAGGACTTCCGCGAGGTCATACTGGTGGTTGTCACTCTCGACCCCTACAGTACGCAATCTGGGTGGGTGAGTTTGCCCGTGCATTCACTAGGCATTAACCCATACCAGCCTTACCAAGTTCATGACCTGCTTACTGATGCCCAATACACTTGGGGCGAGCATAACTACGTAGAACTGAATCCCTATGTACAGCCAGCTCACATTTTCAAAATCAGTGCTAATGGCCAAGAAAGAAACGATTAGCGACTAGCAAATAGCAATTAGCAATGAACAAAATGCAAAACTTGATATTTAATGACGACCCTCTCTGGTTTAAAGATGCCATCATTTATGAAGTGCCAGTTCGAGCATTTGCTGATAGTAATGACGATGGTATTGGAGACTTTCGGGGGCTAACAGAAAAGCTGGATTACATCAAAGATTTAGGAGTTACGGCAATTTGGTTGCTGCCGTTCTTTCCTAGTCCACTGCGGGATGATGGCTATGATATTGCCGATTACACCACTGTCAACCCAATCTACGGCAGCTTAGAAGACTTCAAAGAGTGTTTAGAAGCTGCCCACCAAAGGGGCATTCGGGTAATTATTGAGTTAATTATCAACCACACCTCTGACCAGCATCCTTGGTTTCAACGGGCACGCAGAGCGCCCAAAGGCAGTAAGGAGCGAGACTTTTACGTCTGGAGTGACACTCCTCAAAAATACGAAGAGGCCCGGATTATCTTTCAGGATTTTGAAAGCTCTAACTGGTCTTGGGACCCGGTTGCTAAAGCATATTACTGGCATCGTTTCTACTCCCATCAGCCGGATCTGAACTACGAGAATCCAGAAGTATGCCAAGCAGTCTTTGATGTTCTCGATTTCTGGTTGGCGATGGGAGTCGATGGACTGCGCATGGATGCAGTGCCTTATCTGTATGAGCGAGAGGGGACAAATTGCGAGAACCTACCGGAAACCCATGAATTTCTGAAGCAGCTGCGCCAGCACGTAGACGACAAATTTCCCAACCGGATGCTCCTCGCTGAGGCGAATCAATGGCCGGAAGATGCGGTGCAATATTACGCCGAGGGGGATGAATGTCATATGAACTTCCATTTTCCCCTGATGCCGCGCTTGTACATGTCGTTGCAGATGGAGGATACTTTCCCAATTATTGATATTCTCCAGCAGACTCCCCAGATTCCCGATAACTGTCAATGGGCCTTGTTCCTGCGCAACCACGACGAACTGACTTTGGAAATGGTCAGTGACGAAGACCGGGACTATATGTATCGAGTCTATGCTCAAGACATCCAGGCAAGACTGAATTTGGGCATCCGCCGCCGTTTAGCGCCATTGATGGAGAACAACCGCCGCCGGATTGAGTTAATGAATGCTCTGTTGCTGTCTTTCCCTGGCACTCCAGTGCTGTATTACGGGGATGAGATTTGCATGGGGGACAATATTTATTTGGGCGATCGCAACGGTGTCCGCACCCCCATGCAGTGGAGTGGCGATCGCAATGCTGGCTTTAGTCGCACCAACCCGCAACGGCTATATGCGCCCATCATTGTTGACCCAGAATATCACTATGAGGCAATTAACGTTGAGGCTCAACGGGCTAACCGCCAGTCTTTTTGGTGGTGGATGAAACGTCTAATTGCCACTAGAGAGCGTTTTCAGGCATTTGGGCGCGGGACTTTTGAGTTTCTGTACCCAGAGAACCGCAAAGTCTTAGCTTTCCTGCGTTGCTACAACGGGGAACATATCCTGGTAGTTGCGAACCTATCGCGCTTTGTGCAAACGGTGGAACTAGACCTATCGCAATTCAAAGGCGTGGTGCCTGTGGAAATTTTTGGTCGCACGGAGTTCCCCCCTGTTGGCGATTCGCCCTACTTCTTCAGTCTCAGCGCTCACGCATTTTACTGGTTTACCCTCCGGTTGCAAGAGGCAGATATCATGGTCGAAAGACCGCCAGCACAACTGCCGACTCTGGTTGTCAGCGGTCAGTGGCAGAATCTCTTGACTAAAAATGAATCAAGAGCAACGCTGGCCTCTATCTTGCCTAATTACCTGCGTACCCGTCGCTGGTTTGGCGGCAAAGCCCGAACAATTCAAAGCACGCAAATCATTGAGGTGATTCCAGTATCCTACAGAGATACGGATGCTTATATTGTTATGCTACAGGTAGACTATACAGAAGGTTTCGCGGAAACCTATGTGCTGCCCATAGCCTACGCTAGTGTAGAAACGCGAAATTTCCCGTCTTCACAAGAGCAAGAGAATGGTGTTAATCCTGAAGCCTCGGCAGGTGCGGGCACTGCGCGTGTCGTGCCTCCGGATGTGACGATCGCTCAAATCAAGATTCAGGAAACAAATGAAGTTGGGGTGTTGTTCGACGCTGTAGCCGACAAAGACTTTTTAACTTTCCCGTTAGAGGCAACGTCGCAAAAGCAGCGGTACAAGGGGACTGTCGGTGAATTGCTGGCGACAGCTACCGATGCAGTGGCCCTTGGGCAACTGGACTATTCGCAGCTGGAGCCTCGCGTTCTTAAAGGAGAACAGAGCAATACATCGGTGGTTTATGGCGATCAGTTCATCCTCAAATTCTTCCGTAAAGTTGAGGAAGGCGTCAACCCAGATCTGGAAATTGGGCGCTTCCTGACTGAGAAAAAACTCCTGGAACACTTTGCCCCTGTGGCTGGGGCTTTGGAGTACCGCCGCCAAGGATTACAACCAATGGCAGTTGGAATACTGCAAAAGTTTATCCCGGATACTAGGGATGCTTGGTCTTATACCCTGGATAGCCTGCGCGACTATTTCGAGAGAGTGCTGGTCAACCAGGTAGATATTAACAACGTAGACCTGCCATCAAACTCCTATTCTTCCGAGGAGGCAGTCGATATTCCTGATTTGGCTTTGGAATCCATCGGCTCTTACTTGGCGTCTGCCGAACTGTTGGGTCAACGCACAGCTGAACTTCATACCGCTTTAGCTTCCGATCCGGAAAATCCCAATTTTGCCCCAGAACCCTTTACCTCGTTTTACCAGCGCTCGATTTACCAATCTATGCGTAATTTATCGGGGCAAGTCTTGCTGTTGCTGAAAAAACGGCTGCTCAAACTGCCACCAGACACGCAACAATTGGCGCAGACAGTCCTCAACCGCCAAGAGCAGATTATGGAAAGCTTCAGGTCAGTCTTGAACCTGAAAATCACGGCGATGCGGACTCGCTGTCATGGGGACTATCATTTGGGGCAAGTTCTCTATACAGGAAAAGACTTCATCATCATTGATTTTGAGGGAGAACCCGCCCGTCCCATTAGCGAGCGACGGATGAAGCGATCGCCCCTGCGAGATGTTGCTGGCATGCTGCAATCTTTTAACTACGCTGTCACCCTGGCACTACGAAAAGAAGTCGAAAGCGGGATCATCCGTTCTGAAAGTATCCCAGTAATGCAGCAATGGGCGCAGTTCTGGTTCGCTAGTGTGAGTGCTGCTTTCTTCAACACATATCGGGCAACAGCCACTAATAGCACCTTCTTACCTAAGTCTCAACAGGAGTTGCAAGTGCTGCTGGATGCTTATCTTCTGGAAAAAGCAGTCTACGAGTTGGGTTACGAACTCAACAATCGCCCAGATTGGACAGAAGTCCCACTCCAGCGAATTTTACAGTTGCTGGAAAGGTAATTGCTAATTAGAGATAAATTATGATCGCAACATCAGAAATTCGCTCCAATTTAAGTTTGCTTACTGAGGATGACCTCTACCTATTTAACGAGGGGTCTCACTTCAACTTGTATGAAAAGCTAGGTGCGCACGTACTGACACACAATAACGAGCAGGGAACCTACTTTGCTGTCTGGGCACCTAATGCGGTCTACGTCTCTGTGAAAGGAGATTTCAATAGCTGGAATCGGGATAGCCACCCACTGACAGTGAGAGGACACTCGGGAATTTGGGAAGGCTTTATTCCTGGCGTTACCAAAGGCTATATCTACAAGTACCACATTGTTTCGGGCAGTGGTTATGAGGTAGAGAAAGCCGATCCAGTAGCACTTGCTTATGAAATACCGCCTAAAACCGCTTCTGTGGTTTGGGATAGCGAGTACACCTGGAACGACCAAGAGTGGATGGCAAAGCGTGGTGATCGCAATGGGCTAAATGCGCCAATTGCTATTTACGAGTTGCATTTGGGTTCCTGGATGCGAGTCCCTGAAGAGGGAAATCGCTCTCTTAGCTACCGGGAACTTGCTCCTCAGCTAACTGAATACATTCAGCAGACGGGGTACACTCACGTTGAATTCTTGCCCCTGACAGAACATCCATTCTATGGCTCTTGGGGTTATCAAACCACAGGCTACTTCGCCCCTAGCAGCCGTTACGGTACGCCTCAAGACTTCATGCATCTGGTGGAGTACCTACATCAGCACGACATCGGCGTCATCTTAGATTGGGTGCCCTCTCACTTCCCCACCGACCAACACGGACTCTCGTTCTTTGATGGGACGCACCTCTACGAACACTCTGATCCACGTCAAGGTTATCACCCAGACTGGAGTAGCTCTATCTTTAACTACGGACGCAATGAAGTCGTCAGTTTTCTAATCAGCAGTGCCTTGTTTTGGTTAGATAAATGTCATATTGACGGGTTGCGGGTGGATGCAGTGGCCTCCATGCTTTACTTAGACTACTCCCGCAAAGCTGGGGAATGGATACCTAATCGATTCGGCGGCAATGAGAATTTGGAGGCGATTGCCTTCCTCCGTCGCTTTAATGAAGCGATTTACGGACGCTTCCCCGATGTAACGACCATTGCTGAGGAGTCTACTGCCTGGACAATGGTCTCTCGCCCAACCTATCTAGGCGGTTTGGGCTTTGGCATGAAGTGGGACATGGGTTGGATGCACGATACCCTCAGCTATATGTCTCACGATCCCGTCCACCGAAAGTTTCATCACAATCAGTTGACTTTCCGGATGCTTTATGCATTCAACGAGAACTTTGTCTTGCCACTTTCTCACGATGAAGTGGTTCACGGCAAAGGGTCGCTGCTCGACAAAATGCCGGGGGACTATTGGCAGAAATTTGCCAACTTGCGATCGCTCTTCGGTTACATGTATGCCCAAGCTGCCAAGAAGCTACTATTCATGGGTGGTGAGTTTGGTCAGTGGCAGGAGTGGAAGCACGATACGAGCTTAGACTGGCATCTCCTAGAGTTGCCTCTCCATGCAGGTTTGCAAAAGTGGGTAGCTGACCTGAACCGGACTTACCGACAAGAACCAGCACTCCACGAACTCGACTGCGATCCCTCTGGGTTTGAGTGGATTGACTGCAATGATTCACAAAACAGTACGATCAGCTTAATTCGTAAAGGCAGCATCCAAGTATCAGGAGTCAAAGGGCAGGTGTCACCAAGTCAGTTGGAACCTGAAGCTTGGAATCCAAACCCGTCAGGGACAGTACTGGCTATTTGCAATTTTACTCCCCTACCCCGTTTCAACTACCGAGTTGGCGTTCCTGCTGGTGGTTTCTGGAAGGAATTACTCAACAGCGATGCTAGCGAATATGGTGGTAGTGGTTTAGGTAACATGGGTGGGGTAGCAGCAGACGAGATTCCCTATCATGGGCGACCCTATTCTCTAAATATCACCCTACCGCCTCTAGCTGTCCTTTTCTTTAAGCTCATCTAAGTACTTCACCGACTTTCGTCAGGCAGAATAGCTTGTGTTTCCTGCCTTCTATAAGGTTCAGCTAGTACGTAAAGAGCCCCCCACTCCCGCTCTGACGTGCAGCTGCCTTAAGATACTCCAATCCTCCTTACCAAGGGAGAGATGGAGGGTTGGACTGTACTGCACCAAGACAAAAATTGCTGTAATATCAGTAGATCAAGTCTCAGGAACAGAGGCGAGAATATGTCCAGTGAAAACACATCGTACACGGAGTTTAACTTTACCCTTCCCAGGGGCTTGGTAGATGCCCAAGGAGGCATACATCGCCAAGGAGTGATGCGTTTGGCAACGGCAAAAGATGAAATCTACGTCCAAAAAGACCGTCGTATCCAGAACAGCCCCGGTTATGAAGTTTTGATCATGCTGTCACGGGTGATCGCCCGTTTGGGGAGTTTGTCGTCGGTAACTCCGGAGCTATTAGAAGGCTTGTTCACCCGCGATCTAGCCTACTTGCGAGAGTTTTACAATCGCATTAACCAACAGGGAGAGGCATGTATTCCCGTTCGGTGCCCTAATTGTAGTAACAAATTCGAGGTGGAGCTTTCTCTCTCGGGGGAATCCTCAGCTACCCCTTAGAGCAACTGCACCAGGAGGTAGCTTTCATTGCTTTTCACTTCCATTGGTCTTTAGAAGATATTTTGCAGATGGAACATGCTGAACGGCAGCTTTGGGTGGGAGAAATTGGCAAGATTAAGTAGTAAGAGCTATTTATATACATTTTGCAGGCATTAACTGAACTGAGATGGATTCTGTTGCCAATTCGTCAGTCCGTACCGCTATAGTTGAACGCTTACCAGTTTTGCAAACCCATGAACTGACAAAAGTCTATCGCGCTGGCTTTTGGCTGAATCAAAAAATTGCCTCATTGAAAAATTGCACCCTCACAGTACACGAGGGAGAAACTTTTGGCTTGCTAGGGCCAAATGGTGCAGGTAAAACAACACTGCTAAAGACTCTGCTAGGTATTGTGCGCCCGACTTCTGGGCAGGCACTGCTATTAGGAAAGCCAGTGGGCGATCGCGCTGTCAAGCAACGCATCGGGTACCTGCCAGAAAATGCCTATTTTTACGATTATCTGACGGGTTGGGAGTTTTTGCAGTTTGCTGCTGGGCTATTTGAAATTCCCCCTTCAGTGCAGCGCCAGCGCATTCCCCAATTGCTAGATTTAGTAGGGCTAGCCCAATCTGCTGCCCGGAAAAAGCAACTGCGTCAGTATTCTAAAGGAATGCTGCAAAGAGTTGGGATGGCCCAAGCTCTGATTAACGACCCAGAATTGGTCTTTCTGGATGAGCCAATGTCTGGTCTTGACCCGATGGGACGCCACCAAATGCGAGAGATTATTGGATCTCTTAAACAGCAGGGAAAAACGATTTTTTTCAACTCTCACATCTTGGCAGAGGTGGAGAAAATATGCGATCGCGTTGCCATCCTTGCACAGGGCGAACTGATTTGTGTTGGGGCTTTAGATGAACTCCTCGGAACATCTGATGCCTATCAAGTCAAAGGCCAAGGTGGCAACCCAGATGTGCTCAAACGGTGGGTTCCCAATTTAGCGTTTGAGGGTAACTACTGGCATGGTCAATTAGAAGGCGAACCCCAAGAGTTTCTCGCCAGCCTCCGCCTCATGGGCGCACAACTCACTTCTATGCATCAAGCTCGCTTCTCTCTAGAAGAGTTTTTCATTCAGCAACTCCACGAGCGTGGTATTCATTTTTAGCGTCGTGTTTTTACAGCGCTTTTCATCTAAGTGAAGTACACTACCCCACCCGCCTTATCGGGCACCCTCCCCTTAGTAAGGGGAGGGGTGAACTCTATGAACTTGCAATCTGCTGTAAAACATCTAGAACTACTTCTTTCTGCAAC
>CAZZWA010000215.1:1161-10147 GCA_964657555.1 uncultured Microcoleus sp. | reverse complement strand
CTCCTCATAGGAGAGGGTGAGGGTCTAGGGGAGAGGTTAACCGAAAAATATTGAGTCTAAGAATCGGACGTTGAGATTCCTTCACGGAGGAGCACTGTTAACCTGCAATATGGGTAATGCTCTTTGGCAAGCAAGCTGTAAGTGTGGCGAGGTGATAGGGGTTAATAGTTTCTCTGTACCTGGAGAGAGTAACATTGGATGTCAGTAGCAGTAGGATGACTTAGGAAATGTAAAACAAGAACTAGGGCTGCCTGAGATCTCTACACCCGTTGTGTTTGTTGAAGGACAAGACAGTTACAAGTTGTTCTTGGCTTGTAAATTGCAGAGCTAGCAAGTTCAATGTTAAAGGAGTGGCTTTGAACTTACCTCTAGTGACGCTAGCGCTCGTACATGTCCATTAAGACTATACGGGAACCATATGGAGTATGGAAAGGTCTAGCTGCTGGAGCAACCGAAGCCAGTTCTAATGGTCAAGGATTCTTGGGCTTAGAGGTGCAAACGCTATACACCACGACAGCAAAATTTAAAGAGTCCTTCTACTACCTCAAGACTCTCTTTAATCTGTAAACTTCAACATAACAGTTAATAAAGGAGCTAATCTAATATTTACCTAATTGTTTTGCAACTCTTTAGTCAAACTGTGACCCAGCAATAGTGGTTTGAAATGGTAGAGCCAACTGGCAAGAGATTATCACAACGAGAGCGCTTCAACATTTCCAGGTTAGCGATTCGATACCCCTGGTTCACATTGGGTTTTTGGATCGCTGTGACTGTTGCTGGGATACTAGCATTCAGTTCCCTCAAGTATGCCTTGTTTCCAGACATTACCTTTCCAGTGGTAGTGGTCAATGCCACAGCCCCCCTCAAGAGTGCCTTGGATACAGAGGCCAAGCTTACTCAACCAATTGAGCAGGGACTCCAATCCCTGAACGGACTCAATGAGATTCGTTCCTCTATTTACCCAGGCCAAACTGCTATTACCTTAGCCTTTGAAGTGGGGACGAACTTGGATGAATCGAGCCACACAGTCGAAAATGCCCTCAAGCAATTGGCTCTTCCTAAGGGAGCAACTTCTAAAGTCATTCCCCTCAACCTGAATGAGTCAGCTGCTGTTAGCTATGCTATCCAGAGTCAATCTAGGAATCTGACAGAGCTGACAAATTTGGCCAAGAAGCAGATTTTACCAGAGATTAAACAGCTACCGGGAGTGCTCAAGGTCGAGCTGTTGGGTGGTGCTAACGCTATGACATCTTCCCCACAACTAACAACGGCAGCACAAGCGCAAGGGAACAGAGGCAGTAGAGACACGGGAGAGCAAGCAGGCAACCCCACACCGACCTCAACAACTGCTGTGATGTTTAATGGTCAGGACGCCCTAGCATTCCAAGTGATTAAGCAAGGGAAAGCCAACACGCTGGAAGTAGTGGGGAATGTAGAGCAAGAAGTAGCTCGTTTGCGAGCAAAACTGTCCGATGTGCAATTAGTCTTGGCTGACACTCAAGCAGACTTTATCCGGGAAGCAACCCGCTCTACGATTGATGCTCTATGGTTGGCAGTAGCTTTGTCAATTCTGATCATCTTTCCTTTCTTATGGAACTGGCAGGCCACTCTGATTTCGGCGCTGGCAATTCCTACATCCCTTTTAGGGACATTCATTATCATGGCGACCTTCGGTTTCAACCTAGAGACGATTACGCTGCTGGCTCTGGCTTTGGTAATTGGCATTATTATTGATGACGCCATCGTTGATGTCGAAAATATCGCCCGTCACTTGGAGGAGGGAGCACCACCTCGTCAAGCAGCGATCGAAGCTACGAATGAGATTGGCTTGACAGTGACAGCTGCAACTTTTACCATCGTTGCAGTTTTTCTACCAGTAGGTTTGATGAGGGGTGTATTAGGTCAGTTTTTCAAGCCCTTTGGTCTCACCATCTCGGCAGCAGTGATCGCCTCTTTATTGGTCGCCCGCACCCTATCGCCTCTATTGGCTGTTTACTGGCTAAAGCCACAAAACAAAGCTCAGACAAAGGTGCTATTGGCAGAGGAGCATGAAGGACTACCTGTCCAGAAAGAAAACGCGAAAAGCTTAAATCTTGAAACGGAATCAGTATCTCCCCTAAAGCACTCTCATCATCGGCATAGAAATAACCCATGGGAGGGTTTTGTTCAACATTACCGGGCCCTACTGAGGTGGTCTCTATTCCACAGACGGATAGTGCTGGGGCTAGCTGTATTGAGTTTTGCGATGGGTATAGCCCTAATTCCGCTGATTCCTAAGGGGTTTATTCCCAAACTTGATCGTGGAGAGTTCAATGTTGTCTATGCAGCACCCGCGACTACTTCTTTGAGCGAATCTCACTCCATTGCCGAGAAGCTAGAAGCGTCTGTGAGAAAACAGCCCTACGTACAATCAGTGTTTACGACTGTGGGTTCGCGGGAGGGTCAGCCGAATAAAGGCACTCTTTATGTCAAACTACAGGCTAATCGCCACCAATCTACTGCCGAGGTAGAAGACAAAATACGCAACTCATTACCTGCCATTTCTGGCGTCAATGTTAGCATTGCAGACATTCAGTTTGTCGAAACTGGAGAGGAGAAACCCCTGACGTTGGCTCTACTAGGTAAGGATATCAAAGATCTTGGTAAAAGTACTAAGGCAATCAAAGACAGGCTCGAGAAGTTGCCAGGGTTTGCTGATGTAACAGCTACAGGTGAAACCGATGACGCACAAGGCAAGCTATTTGAGATCGAGCATCTGAATGGCCAACGAGTGGCCTATGTGAGTGCTAACCTCAGCGATGATCTCGCCATTGGGGATGCCACTGACAAGGCAGAGGCGATCGCTCAAGAGATCGTACCCCCCTCTATTACTTTAAAAAAGGGAGGTGATTCTGCCCGCGTCGGTGAAATTTTCGGCAGCTTCGGTGTGACTCTTGGTCTGTCAGTTTTATGCATCCTAGTGGTACTGATCTTGCTCTTCAAAAGCTGGATCGATCCGTTAGTGGTTATTTTCACTCTACCTCTATCGCTCGTAGGGGCACTCCTAGCGTTGCTGTTCACTCGGAGTACCTTCGGCATGATCTCGGTGATCGGCATTATTTTCTTATTGGGTCTGACCAACAAAAATGCTATTTTGCTGGTAGATTACATTAACCAGTCGCGTTGCACTGGGTTGTCCCGCACCGAGGCAATCCTCAAAGCAGGGCCAGTGCGTCTGCGACCAATCCTGATGACCACTGCTGCCACAATTTTAGGGATGCTGCCGATCGCCTTGGGTTGGGGGGCTGGTTCAGAATTGCGATCGCCTATGGCTGTAGCCATTATAGGTGGTCTCCTCACCTCCACCCTACTCAGCTTGATTGTAGTTCCCGTAGTTTACTCAGTGTTGGACGATCTCCACCCCCACAAGTTTAAAAACACTAAGGAATGTTAATGGCAATTCGAGCTTTTGTAACGGGTGGTACCGGATTTATCGGTAGCAACCTGGTGCGGTTGTTAGTACAGGAAGGATATGCAGTCAGAGCACTCGTGCGTCCTAGCAGTCGTCTGGATAACCTACAGGATCTGGAGGTGGAACTGGTCAAGGGCGACCTGAATGACCCGAACTTATGGCAGCAGATGGTAGGTTGTCAGATACTTTTTCATGTGGCTGCCCACTATTCTCTGTGGCAAGCAGACCAAGATGCACTCTACCGTCACAATGTGATGGGGACGCGCAACGTACTGGCATCTGCCAAGAGAGCAGGCATTGAGCGAACAGTATATACCAGTTCAGTAGCAGCGATTGGCGTGGGGGCGGCTGGCACAAGTGTAGATGAAACCCATCAAAGCTCCTTGGAAAAACTGGTTGGTCACTACAAAAAGTCTAAATTTTTAGCTGAGCAAGAAGCGATGAAAGCGGCTCAGGCAGGACAAGATGTTGTAGTAGTTAATCCTAGCAGCCCCATTGGTCTTGGGGACATCAAGCCAACTCCTACTGGCGATATCATTCTGCGTTTTTTACGCCGCCAAATGCCCGTTTATATGGATACTGGCTTAAATTTCATTGATGTGCGCGACGTAGCCTGGGGACATTTATTGGCTTGGAAACGTGGCAGATGTGGCGATCGCTATATTCTAGGCCACCAAAATCTTACCCTCAAAGAGCTGCTAGATCGACTAGCCCACCTAACGGGTCTCGCAGCACCCGCAGTATCTGTGCCAGCTTGGTTACCTTTGAGTGTCGCCTGGATTGATGAGCAAATTCTTGCTCATCTGGGCAAACAGCCCTCCGTCCCTCTAGATGGAGTCCGCATGGCCAAACACCCCATGTACTACGATGCCTCAAAAGCGGTAAGGGAGCTGGGTTTACCCCAAACTCCTGTAACAACTGCACTTAAAGACGCAGTGGACTGGTTTGTTACGCATGGATATGTCAATTAGCTTTGTGTCCTTAGGTATTAGTCATTATGTTGTTTACTGATGAATAATGACAGTACTAATGACTTAACGGCAACGGTGAGAGGAGCTTAATGGCAATTCACTTACAACAAGCCCTGGAAGTAGGGAGATATTTGGTAACTCAGCGTTTGAAGGGACGCAAACGCTTCCCTTTGATCCTAATGTTAGAACCCCTGTTCAGGTGTAACTTGGCTTGTTCTGGTTGTGGCAAAATTCAGCACCCGACAGACATACTCAAGCGAAACTTAACCCCAGAACAGTGTTTTACAGCAGTAGAAGAGTGCGGAGCCCCCATTGTCTCCATTCCGGGAGGAGAACCGCTGCTGCACCCCCAAATTGACGAAATTGTTAAGGGGCTGGTAGAGCGCAAGAAGTTTGTCTACCTCTGCACTAATGGGTTGTTACTAGAAAAGAGCCTAAACAAATTTCAGCCTTCTCCTTACTTGACCTTTAGCATCCACTTAGATGGCCTACGGGAGCTGCACGACAAGTGCGTTGACCGCAAAGGAGTCTTCGACACCGCAGTTCAGGCTATTCGTGTTGCCAAAGCCAAGGGATTTCGCGTTACTACCAACACCACGATCTTTGAGGGCACCGATCCCCAAGAGATGCAGAATTTCTTTGACTTCCTCGATACGTTAAATATCGATGGCATCATGATTTCCCCAGGCTACAGCTATGAGTGGGCACCAGATCAAGAGCATTTTCTGCGACGAGAACAGACACGCTCCCTCTTCCGAGAAATCTTAGCCCCCTACAAAGCAGGCCAAAAACGCTGGAACTTCAACCATAGCCCACTATTTTTGGATTTTCTAACTGGAGAGCGGGACTACGAATGTACTCCTTGGGGCAGCCCCAGTTACAGTGTTTTAGGATGGCAAAAGCCCTGTTACCTCCTTAATGAAGGTCACTACGCTACCTTTAAGGAACTGCTAGAAGAAACCGATTGGAGCAAATACGGTCGCGCAAGTAGCAATCCCAAGTGTGCTGATTGTATGGTTCACTGCGGCTACGAGCCCACAGCAACAATGGATGCCATGCAACCAGAAAACATGGCTCGTTCTTTTGGCAGTGTATTTGGCCTTGCTAGATAAGTTAGTTTATTGATGGTTCCTGGTTCATCAGAGAAGGCAGAGGATAGGGTAGATATAGTGGTTTTCAGTTGGATATACCACACCTAGCTACCCCCGAACTCGCGGGGAGTCTGATTTTACTGTACCGAGATGGAAATTGCTGTATTTTGTTGGCGCTGAAACCTGCCCAAGAGTAAGCGATGAACCTTGTTCGTGTGTTGGTAAATACCCCACCTCTCGTGGGTGGCTTTCTTCTTAGCTTCTGCCTTCTTTATGGCAACATACTTGAGCACATGAGCGAACTGCCCGTGAGCTGCATCTAGCAAGGACTTGTTCACTCCAGACTTAGCCGCTTGACCTTTGGGTAAGAAAGTCCCATCGGTATCTACCTTGAGCTTAGCGCGATGGGTCAAGTTCTTGAGGCTCAGAGCTTCCATCCCTAGTCTGTATTCTCGTTAGAGGGATATTTTTATAAATATCTTCCACAGACTGGATCTAGACGTTTAGAGGGCATGCGTTGATAGGTGCCCTGGTTGCTTCCCACAAATTAAACCGCTGACCTAAGCGGTAGTTGTACTGGCGACGGCAGAGTTCTAAATGGGCTTCTATTGTTAATATCTGAGGTTTTGTTGGCTTTAGCCTGTATTTATATTTATTGACTTTACGCCATATTTCCGCTAAGCAGGCGGGCTACTGCCTAAAGGCATACGCACATCTGCTCTAAATACACCGTGGGGCTTCTCGGCTGCTCTGCTAAATTAGATAAGTTAGATATAGAACAGCTTAACTTGCTGGCTTAACTGGCCGATATTATATTGCGCTAAGAAGTCAAAAATGAAATGGTTATTTTGTGTGTACTACAGTACGCGCAAGTGATGTTTAATTACGGCAACCTAAGGGCAAAAATTTTATTAAATCCGTGACAAATTGAGCAACATACTAGTAAAGGTTTGAGATGTTCTATACCACTACGAACTTGTGAAATTCTGTACTAAGTTAGTAGTGTAGAGTAGGAAGCAATTTTAGAGCCTGTGCTCGCCCCGCCTCCAGGTTGGCAATCCCCTGCTTAAACGCTCTCCTTTGTCAATTTGAGGATTTATCAACGCACGAGGAAAGTTGATGATTACTGCTTTAGAGTTAGCCATAATCGTTTCTATTACTATATCGATGATTTTTTATACTTGGTGCGCAATTAGCACCTTTCGGTTCTTCAGCACCAACAAACAAGAAACCACCATTCTTCATCAGCCAGTCTCTGTGTTGATTCCAGTTTGCGGAGTGGAGGAAGGAGCTTGGAAAAACTGGACTTCCTTTTGCTTACAAGACCACGAATACTACGAAGTGCTGTTCGGTGTTATGAATCCGCAAGATCCAGCGATCCCCGTGCTAACAGAACTGGTGGCGAAATTCCCAGACAGAGCGCGGCTCGTTCTCTGCCAGGAGGTGCGCGGCATCAACCATCAGGTTAGCAATCTGATTCATCTTCTGGAAGCTGCGCAATACGAAGTTGTCATCTTTACAGACAGCGACATGCGAGTGAGTCCGGATTATGTTGGCACAGTTACAGCACCCCTCATCGACCCGGCGGTAGGTGTTGTGACATGCGGTTATGTAACCCAAACCCCTAAATTTCTAGGATCAGCTTTAGCAGCCTTTGGACGATGCATCGACTTCATTCCCAATGTGCTGGTAGCCCGTAGCATAGACGGTAGTATGCGGTTTGCCCTTGGCGCGACCATTGCCACTCGCAAATCTGTGCTGGCTAAATTTGGTGGATTGCAAAGAATTGTCAACCGGATTGGGTCAGATTATCACATCGGCCAGATGGCGTCAGCAGCTGGCTATCGAGTGGAACTTTCCCAGTATATTTTAGATAATGCCAGCGATCGCGAAACCTTCCGGCAAGTCTTTCAACGGGAGTGGCGTTGGGCTAGGACGATCCGCTTGAACCGTGGCTATCAATATTACGGTCTTGGGTTCGGTTACGGCAGCGTTTATTGCCTCTTTTTACTCCTGCTTTCTGGCTTTCAGCGTTGGGCGGTAATCTTGGCTCTTGCCACTATAACCCTGAGAGTCGTCCATGTATTGGTAGCTATTTATAGTTTGAGGTGTCCGAATCTACTTCAGTGGCTCTGGGTATTGCCACTCCGCGATTTAATGAGCTTTGTCATCTGGGTGGCTGGGGCCTTTGGCCAGAGCGTCTACTGGCGCGGACGGTGGTTGCAAGTCGAGGCAGGCGGCATCCTCAAAGAGGTAGGCGAAAGTTAAGTACTTTGCTGATTGCCGCTTAGTCCGCAACCTACCGCCATCCCTCTGGCTCATATTCTCGCTGAATCCGCACCATCCAGTTGCCTTGGGGAATTTTAATTGCCTTATGCTCTTGCTCTCTACAGATAATGTGGATGTTTAACCGAACTTGATATCAAGTAAATCTGGCTTTTGAGCTAATGATTAAGGCTCTACTGTTACGGGTGTACCAATATCTACCTGCTTAAACAAAGCCAGAATATCTCGATTACGCATTCGTATGCAGCCGTGGGAAACTGCCTGTCCCACTAACTTTTCATTAGGGGTGCCATGAAACCCGATAAAGTTGCGTCCGTCAGTCCAAAAAGCAATCCATCTCGCTCCTAAAGGATTATCTGGGCCTGGAGGGATAACCTTTCCTGTCCAAGGATGCTGCCAAGCTGGATCGCGTTGCATCTGAATAACCTTATAGTTACCTCTAGGCGTCTCCCAACCTGCTTTGCCTATAGCAATGGGGTAACTGACTTGCACGTGATTGTTTTGATAGACATAGACGCGGCGTTCGCTTAACTTGATCGCCAAACGAATGTTGTGAGAATTACTCTCTGGAAAGAGTTGCTCGAAAATAGAATATTCATCTGGTTCCGTGTGCGCAGACAATTTGGGTTTCACGTCAGGCTTTGCCTTGCTAGTCTTTGCCACGCCTTCTGTTGGAACTGAGGCAGTAGTCTGCCGCTGAACGCACAGCAGTAAAATTGCCCCACTTAAGCAGAGCAGCATGAAGCTTCGAGATTGGGGCTTTCCTCTCACCTTTGCTGTCATTTTTAAATTCCTCAGACAACAATTCATACCGGATTACAATTTTAAAGCAAAAACTAACACCTTCACGACAAAAAAAGGTCTATATATTTAGGTAGATCTCAAACTAAGCAAGCACAAGTAAGATACTAGCTGTTCATCTAGAAATATCAATCCCTTACTTTCCAAGATTGCGTTTAGTATAGATTGGTCTGTCACATAATTACTGTCCACTGTGAGGGTGAAATGCGTATCCCAAAAATGAATGTTTTCGCAGGTGCGATGCTATCACTGTTGCTTTCAGGAGTATCAGTGTATCCAGCAATGGCTCGCCCAACTGGAAAAGTAGAAGCAGGGCCAGTTATTGGCCAAACGAGTGCCCCCAGTAACACTAGCCCCAGTGATACCAGCCCCAGCAATACCAGTCC
>CAZZWA010000215.1:0-1151 GCA_964657555.1 uncultured Microcoleus sp. | reverse complement strand
ATCTGCAGGACTTGCAATCCAGCTGGGACGATTGTCCCAGCAATACCAGTCCAACTAGTAATACTCAAACTATCAGAGGCACCGTCAAAAGCATTGCGGGTGATGTAGTTACACTTCAACTACCAGACGGAACAACCAGAGATGTCACACTCCAACAAGGAGATGCGGCACGACTGAATCTGAAGCCCGGAACGAGGCTTTCCGTAACTTTGGATGACCAGAATGTAGCTAGCAAGGTGAGCGTGATCCGGTCGAGCACTTCGACAACCACCACTACCACGACAACGACTCGGCGCAGGACGGTGCAAGCAAAACCGGCTCCTGTTCAGACACAGACCACTCAACAGCAACCGACGACTCAGTCTGCTCCTGTGAGAGCACTTTGGTAACTGTACAAACTAACAACAGGCAGCCTATCTCCTTCTAGCAGCGGGAGAATAGGTCTGTGGTTAGCAGTTAGTGGTTAGTGGGAAAATAACCGCTAGCCACCAACTTTAAAGAGCTTTAACTGCTCCAAGCTCTGAAGAAGCTACTATAAGTCATTCGCCGAGCACAGTGCCATAGCAGTTTGTAGCACTTGTTTACTTGTGTGGAGCTATTCTCTACAGTGGCACCTACACTCATATTCCAATTTACCGTCAGACCCCACTCTTTCAACCGAGAAACTACCTCACCCAACCGATCATCTAATAGAACCTCTTTCAGATTCTCGACGATTTGCTTGTAAAGTGCAGGTGATTGCTGGGACAGCAGGAGTCGCAGCAGACAGTCAGTTGCCTGCGGATGCCCAGGCTGTAGAGTGCCGAGACGATAAGCAATGCGTTGCTGATGAGCAGCATCCTCCATTGCCGCTAACCGTTGTTTCAACATGGCAACGGCTTTGTTGAGATCTGGCAATCTGGCCGACTTTACCCAATGCTTTTGGCTGACTCGTACTGGCTGTCGATTTGTTTCGAGAACAGGGATCGCGACGGCGTTGTTGGGAGCAAGCGTTACCAAGTTGTTTGCTGCCTGCAACCGCAGTAGTGTGCTCGGTTGTAGAGGTAATCAGGTGTTCTTTGGGGTCACAGTCCTTCCTCCTATGCATTCGTTGGTTTACGTTCAACCTTCAGTTAAAAAGGCTTTGGAAAAATTTTTAAAAGATTACGGAA
>CAZZWA010000214.1:8053-10148 GCA_964657555.1 uncultured Microcoleus sp. | reverse complement strand
CAATTCCCAATCCCATAGGCTGGGCTGGAAGATAGACCTTGAAGACTGTGCCCACGCCGATAGTGGAATCAAACTCAATTGTCCCGCCATGCATTTCTACTAGCTGGCGAGTCAAAGCCAGTCCCAAACCAGTGCCTTCATGTATCCTATTCTGCAAGCTATCAATTTGTTGAAAGGCTTCAAACAAAAGATGCTGTTTTTCAAAGGGAATGCCAATGCCAGTATCGGCCACCTCAATGACAGCAGTTTGGCCATCATATCGCATGGACAAGCAAACTTGACCCCCAGATGGTGTGAACTTGACAGCATTGGACAGTAAGTTCAGTAAGATTTGCTTGAACCGCCGTTCATCCCCATAAAAGGCGTCGTGGGGAGACAGTCCTGACAGTTCGCTCACTAGTTTAATTTTTTGTCCCTGAGCTTTTTCCCACAGCAGTGCTAGACTTGAGTGAGCAACTTCTTGCAAGGAGAATTGACTGATTGATAAAGAGGCTTTGCCCGCTTCAATTTTAGACAAATCCAAAATATCATTAATCAGATGCAACAGATGTTTTCCGCTGTCATGAATAATTTGCACGTATTCTGCCTGCTTGAGGTTAAGCTGGCCAAAGAACTGCTTCAGTAAGGCTGAGGACATGCCAATTACTGCTGTTAGAGGTGTCCGCAACTCATGGCTCATAGTAGCCAGAAACTGACTTTTAGCCTGAGAAGCGGCATGGGCTGCACTCAAAGCTTCTTGGAGTTGCTCTGTTCGCTCAGATAGAGCTTGTTTGATCTGAACTAGCTCCGTAATGTCTCTAGAGGTGCCCAAGCAGGCATAGACTTCGCCGTTGGCGTGTTTGAGTGGCACTCTAAAGGCATCAAAATGGTGGATACCGTCAGCGAGAACCAAGGTTTCCTGTTCGTGTAGTGTTTGGCCAGATTCAAACACAAAACAGTTTTGTTTGACAAAGGAATGAGCTACCTGAGACGGAAAACACTCTAAGATCGGCAGACCCTCAACTTGCTGCTGGTTCTCAATTTCCATACTGTGAGCAAAGGCATGGTTGCAAAAGCGCAGGCGCAGGGATAATGCCTGCAAACCTCCTGACTCTTTGAGGACGGCTTGATGATCGCTTACCCGCTCGATCACACAAATGCTATCGGGGTGGGCGTCGAAAAAGCTTTCGAGTTCTCTAGTGCGTTCTTGAACAAGGCTCTCCAGGTTCTGGTTTTGCTGCTGAATCTGTTGGTAGAGGGTAGCTTGGTAAATAGCGATCGCCAGCTGGTCAGCGACAGTATCGATAAACTTTAACTCTGACTGATGCCAGTAGCGAGGGTATTTGTCCTGAGCAAAACTTAGGCAACCCCAGATTTTTCCTTGGCGGTGAATTGGTACCATCAGCCAACTCCCTGGGTATTTCTCAGCCAGAGACTGATTTAATGGGTCTTCTAGGGTACGGGTATCACTGACCTGAACAGTATACAGATTGTGCAGTTGGGATATAACAGGGTTATTTTCGTCTGGGATAATTAAGTCGATGGTGGTAGGGATATCGGTATGAGCGCGATACTCGGTGACAGGTTGCCAAACCTTCTCTGCTTCTACATACTGCAAAATTGCACATCTGTCGGCCACCAAGAGATTTCCCAGTTCCCTAGCAACGGTTTCAAAGATATGGGGCAGTTCTAAAGAAGCCCGAATCTGGTCAACGAGTCGATTCAATAGCGCTGCATGTTGGGCTCGTTCTTCTGCCTGCTGGTAAAGATTAGCCGCCTCCAGGCTCTGCTGTACTTGCTGGAGGGCCAGATTAAGCAATTGCATTTCACCAATTTGCCAGATCCGATCCTCAAACTCCCATTGTTCAACCACTAGTAGACCATAAAAGCTGGTTTGCATCTCTAGAGGATTGTTGTGTATTGGAACAATCCAGGTAAAACAGGATTGGGCGGCTTGGGAGCCACTTTTTTCCTCCCCAGTAGAATTCCACAAATTGGCATCAGTTGACCAAGGGCTAGTACGATCAGTTGACTGAATACTCTTCTCAACAGCTTCCCAATCAGGGTAGTGAGTTTGCCGTGAGGAAACTGGTATTTTTGGCCCATGGGCGATCGC
>CAZZWA010000214.1:2584-7953 GCA_964657555.1 uncultured Microcoleus sp. | reverse complement strand
GGAACGAGAATCTGTTTGTGGTAGTAGAAATTGGCATTTGTAGGGATTGATGAATTAATTTTATTCAACAGCGACGGCGAGTAGCTTATGCCTTCATCCTTAACTGCTAAATTAGATAACTCTGGGTAGATACTTAAAAGGCTCAAGTCTGGTTCGCTAGAGCATATCAGTATGGCCCTAGTGTCTTTAATCGAGGTCAGTAACTCCAGCAGAGACTGAGTTACAGCCAAAAACGATGACTGTCGGAGAGAGTATTTTGGAGCAGTAGGCAAGAGAAACATGACCCCGAGGAGAATATTTTTTAGCTAGTAGAGATAATCACTAAGCAGTTAGCTAAATGCCTAGTGATTTCTAGATTGCGAACAGCTGAAAACATTTCTCTAATCGTGCTGTTGTCAGATTTTAATTTAGTCACAAGATTACTGTTGGTGGTTATTAGCCAACAATCATGTCACAAAGTTAATCTGTTAGTAGTATTGACAACAGACAAAGTACCATGTCGATGATTAACTCTGCACCCTACAGCTTAATTCCCAATCTATACCTATATATTAGAGTCTGAATTCAGGCTCCTTTCAAGCTTGTCAGTCTGAAAGTATAAATTTTTGGTAAACTAGATAACAGTATTGTATTAGGTAGTTAGTCGTTTTTTCTTTGCTATCTACTAAGTAAGTGGGCGGAAATAAAGCCAAGCATGTTACGCAATGTAAATTGCTAAGTTTCTAGCAAGGCTCTATGTCCCATGCCCAACCTTAACAAATAGTTGTTAATTCTCACCGACCTACTTACCTAGTCCTGAAATACCTCTCTCTATCGTGTAGAGGTGGTCTCAAGTAGCACCAGCAAGTACCTGATTCGTTGTCAAAAGCTCCACTGCTGCTTGATATTGCGTGTCGGTTGTCGTCTTCACTGCCCCTAGAGTTAACTGCAAGGGCACTACCCGGTCTGGCGTGATTCCCACTTTATGAATATCCCGATGCTTTGGGGTTTCATACTTGGCTACGGTCACTGCCAATCCTGAACCGTCCGAAAGGTCGAACAAAGATTGAATCAAGCCCTTACCAAAAGTTTTCTCACCAACTATAAAGGCGCGCCTGTTTTCCTGTAGGGCACCGGCAAGAATCTCGCTGGCACTAGCTGTTCCCTGATTGACTAAAACTACCAGAGGAGCTTGAGTTAGGGCCGACTCAGTAGCTTCAAAGCTGCCAACAATGCCTTGCCGATTCACTGTGTACACAATAGTGCCTTCATCCAGCCAGAGGCGAGCAATCTTAATACCTGCCTGCAACAAGCCGCCAGGATTATTCCGCAGATCGAGAATATAGGCTTTTGCGCCATCTGACTCTAAGCGTTTGATCGCATGGGCTAGTTCCATCGGTGCATTGGCACTGAACTGAGCTAGGCGAATGTAACCAATAGGCACATTGCTATTCTGGGAATCCAGGGCGGCATAGACTGGGTTGAGTTCAATGCGCGATCGCACCACCTGAATTTCTGTGCTGTCTTCTCCCTCTCGTTGAATGGTAAGAGTGACTGGAGTTCCTGCGGGCCCTCGCATCCGTGCCGCTGCCTCATCAAGGGTAAGTTCTGCTGTCAGAGTGGTGTTAATCCTGAGAATGCGATCGTGGGGTCGGATGCCAGCTTTTTCAGCAGGCGAACCAGCGATCGGTGTAATCACTTCCAACTGCTTGGTCTCGGAGTCAAGAGCAATCTGCAAACCTACACCTGTCAGCTCTCCCGAAGTGTTAACCTGTAAACTACGATACTGTACGGGTTTCAGTAATCGCGTAAACGGATCGTTAAGACTAGCCAGCATTTTCTGAATAGCGACATAGGTTTCTTCTCGCTCTTTTGGTGGCTGCTTAAGAATTTGTTGACGCACACCACTCCAATTTTGATTGTTAAATGTTTCATCTAGGTAAGCGCGATTGACAATGCGCCAAGCTTCCTGAAAAAGTTGCTGTTCTTCCGTAAGAGCAGCGGCAGGCTGCTGGAAGCAAGCAAACGCCAATATGACTTGTAGACTTAGTATGAATATGGTTCCTAAAAATCGCTTGTGCATAATAAAGAATCTCCCTTTCGGGCTATGTTACATTTTTTGTAGAGGGGACGCCTAGGTGTCCATAAAGCTGCCTGGGGAAACCTGTAGCAGCTTCAAGCCACTCTCCCTTGTAGGACAATGCCTTCAGGGATTTAAGCGAGTAAAAAACAGCAATCGATTTTTAGGAACTTTTGTCTTTATGGCCAACGTATACGACTGGTTTGAGGAACGCCTGGAGATTCAGGCGCTTGCCGAGGATGTCACCAGCAAGTATGTACCTCCCCACGTCAATATCTTTTACTGTCTGGGCGGGATTACCCTCACTTGTTTTTTAGTCCAGTTCGCCACTGGATTTGCCATGACCTTTTACTACAAGCCAACTGTGACTGAGGCATTTTCCTCAATACAGTACTTGATGAGTGATGTCAACTTCGGCTGGCTCATTCGCTCCATCCACCGCTGGTCTGCCAGTATGATGGTGCTGATGATGATTTTGCATACCTTTCGGGTTTACCTGACTGGTGGTTTCAAAAAGCCTCGGGAGCTAACCTGGGTGACTGGTGTAATCTTGGCAGTGATCACTGTTTCATTCGGTGTCACTGGCTATTCCCTACCTTGGGACCAAGTTGGTTACTGGGCTGTCAAAATTGTCTCTGGTGTCCCAGAAGCAATCCCGGTCGTTGGTACCTTAATCTCGGACTTATTACGAGGCGGTTCCAGTGTGGGACAAGCTACTCTTACCCGTTACTATAGTGCGCATACCTTTGTGCTGCCCTGGCTGATCGCCGTCTTCATGCTGCTACACTTTTTGATGATTCGCAAACAGGGAATTTCTGGCCCTTTGTAAATCGTCTCGTGGGCACGCGCCTTGGGCTGCCGCTTGCTGACCTTAGTAGATTCAGGAGATAAATCTAAAAAATGGCAACGATAAAAAAGCCGGATCTGAGCGATCCGCAATTACGCGCAAAACTCGCCAAGGGAATGGGCCATAACTACTATGGTGAACCTGCTTGGCCAAACGACCTCCTTTACATCTTCCCTGTAGTGATTATGGGGACAATTTCTTTGTGCATTGGCTTAGCTATTCTTGACCCTGCAATGGTCGGCGAACCAGCAAACCCCTTTGCCACACCCCTGGAGATTCTTCCAGAATGGTACTTATACCCAGTTTTTCAAATTCTGCGGACATTACCAAATAAACTTTTGGGAGTCGTAGCGATGGGCTCAGTGCCGTTGGGCTTGTTACTTGTTCCCTTCATTGAGAACGTCAACAAGTTTCAAAATCCATTCCGCCGTCCAGTGGCTACCACAGTGTTCTTATTTGGAACTCTCGTTACCCTCTGGCTCGGTATTGGTGCTACCTTCCCTATTGACAAATCTCTGACGCTGGGTCTTTTCTAAGACTCCTATTTCTATCAAGTAGACGCCCGCGAGCTTCCTAGCAGTACATTAGTACTACTAGGAAGAGACCGGGCGTCAATTTTATGCAATTTTCACAGAAAGTCAGCAAGGTATAATTCTCCTGCTCCAGGCTCACAAACCTCATCCCTTGCACTTAGCCGAATGCTATCTTGTGTATGGTAAGCAGGTAATGGCCGAGCTGGGAGATGTTAAAGCACGACCTTCTGACTATAGAGAGCGATGTGAATTTCCTGACCCAGGTTCTGGAATGGTTTGACCAATTCTGCCTTAGATATATATCTAACCAAGACTGGTCAGAAAAACAACTCTACTGTATAAAACTAGCAACAGCAGAAGGCTTTACCAATGCGGTTCGCCATGCTCATCAGCAACTACCACCAGAAACTCCAATCGACATAGAGCTAGCTCTATGGTCTGAACGGATAGAAATCCGTATTTGGGATCGCGGCCAGCCTTTCAACCCAGATGTCGTCGAGGAACCCGAACCAGGAACCCTACGCGAAGGTGGATACGGTTGGTTTTTGCTGCGGCGCTTAGCAGACCGGGTGGTATATGAACGATGCTTTGATGGCAGGAATTGTTTGTTAATTGTCAAGCATAGTCTTCAAGAGGTAAAGTCAAGTTAAACGTAGAGCATGCTGGCTTCTGGCTTTCACCTTTTTGTGCAGCTATGCTGGCAGTCGGAGAGTGTAGTGAAAGAAAATACAGATTTGGGTCTGAAAGTTAGCCTAAACCTCAAGCATGTATTTATTTTCTTAGAAGTTTTTGAGTCTGAGGGTGGCATTCAATCCTATGTTAAAGACTTTTTGAAGGCTTATCTGTCTCTGGAAGATCAGGCTCGCGCCGAGGTATTTTTACTACGTGACTCAAGAGGATGCTCAAATCCATTTGAAGGCGAGAGAATTAAATTTCATTACCTCAAAACCATGCCCCGCCAATGGGGGAGATGGCGACTAGCAGCGGCTTTGCTCGCTTGCCTGTGGCAACGTCGCCCCCAGCATGTTTTTTGCGGTCACATCAAGCTGGCACCACTGGTGAGTTCGCTTTGTCAGCCTCTGGGTATTCCCTATACTGTACTCACTTACGGCAAAGAGGTTTGGAACCTTTTACCTATAAAAGAGCGAAGGGCTTTCTTGCAGGCCAAGGAGACTTGGACTATCAGTCGCTATAGCCGCGATCGCGCCTGTGCCGCCAACAACTTGAACCCTCAGAAGATGAAGATTTTACCCTGTGTGGTCGATGGAGATACCTTTACCCCTGGACCTAAGCCCTCAGTTCTCGTGGAACGGTATGACCTCACCGATGCGAAGGTATTGATGACGGTGGCGCGGTTGTGGTCAGGGGACATCTACAAGGGTGTGGATGTCACGATTCGCGCTCTACCAAACATTGCACACCTATTCCCAAATGTTAAATATTTAGTGATTGGGCGGGGCGACGATCAACCACGGTTAACCCAGATGGCACGCGACTTAGGAGTTGCTGACCGAGTTATCTTTGCGGGTTTCGTTCCCACAGAAGACCTAGTCGAGCATTACCGACTCGCCGATGTCTACATCATGCCTTCTCAGGAGGGCTTCGGCATTGTTTATTTGGAGGCCATGGCTTGTGGTGTCCCAGTGCTCTCAGGTGACGACGATGGTTCAGCCGACCCTTTACAAGATGGGCGGCTGGGATGGCGAGTCCCACACAGAGATCCAGAAGCGGTAGCAGACGCCTGTATAGAAATCCTGAAAGGCGGCGACCAACGCTGCGATGGTAGGTGGCTGAGGGAACAAACCTTAGCCTTGTTTAGTAAAAATGCTTTTAGAGAGCATTTAGAAAAACTGCTCCGATAGGACTTTGTGAGAAGGATCAGGGGATATGAGGAGTCAGGATAAGTTAATTGTCTTCTTATTGATACCAA
>CAZZWA010000214.1:0-2484 GCA_964657555.1 uncultured Microcoleus sp. | reverse complement strand
GTAGTTGAATTGGGACAGCCATATTAATATGTTAACTAACACACCGACTTGTAAATGAGCAATATTCCTGCACGTATAGTCGAAGATTCTCAACAGAGTGCTATCACTTCCACCGAGTCCTCAAACTGGTCAAACTTGCTGCAACAGATACTAGACCGACAATCTCTGTCAGTCAATCAGGCAGCAGAATTGATGCAGGGATGGTTGAATGAAGCAATTCCACCAGTGCTGTCAGGGGCAATTTTATCTGCTCTTCAGGCAAAGAGCGTCTCAGCTGAAGAGTTAGCTGGAATGGCTCAAGTTCTACAACAGTCCCAATCCTTCCTACTCCCCAATCCCCACTCCTCAATCTCTACCCCCCTAATTGATACCTGCGGTACTGGTGGGGATGGAGCCTCAACCTTTAATATCTCTACAGCTGTTGCCTTTGTGGTAGCAGCAGCTGGCGTGCGGGTGGCTAAGCATGGCAATCGTTCTGCCTCCAGTCGGGTGGGTTCGGCTGATGTGCTAGAGGCACTGGGAGTCAACCTAAATGCAGCTAGTGAGAAAGTGCAGTCGGCACTCCAAGAAGTGGGTATTACTTTTCTATTTGCCCCTGGTTGGCATCCAGCCCTTAAGGTTGTGGCACCACTGCGACAAACTCTGAAGGTGCGGACGGTGTTTAATTTACTCGGGCCGCTGGTTAATCCCTTGCGTCCCACAGGGCAGATCATTGGGGTATGCGATCCAAGTTTGGTAACAACTATTGCCCATGCTTTAAGACAACTCGGTACACAAAAGGCTATTGTTTTGTACGGACGGGAGAAACTAGATGAGGCAGGTCTTGCTGATGCTACGGACTTAGCTATCTTGGCTGAGGGTGAGGTGCAACTAGCAACACTTAATCCACAGTACCTAGACTTGACACCAGCACCTACGGAAGCACTGCGAGGCGGGGATGTGCAGGAAAATGCCACAATTCTGCGCTCAGTGCTCCAAAATCAGGGAACTCAAGCACAACAGGATGTGGTAGCAGTGAATGCGGCATTAGCTCTCCAAGTAGGCGGTGTTGTACCGATGGAAGACCACGCCAAAGGTATTAAGCTGGCAAGAGAAATCCTCAACAGTGGTGCTGGTTGGTTGAAGCTAGAGGAATTAATCCAGTTTCTCAGTTCTTAGTTTGTTGTTAATTCCAACTGATAACTGACCAACGCATCATCGCTCTCGAAATTCAACAACATCTTGCTTAATTGTGACATCATAATTGCCGAAGAAGTCATACCCTAGCAGTCCAATCTCTACCTCTGGCCCACCGATCGCCACTACTAGATCCTTAGCTACAGTCCCACCCACTTCTACAGATTTGACGTTGCTGAGAGGAAATTCTACAACGGCCCCACTGGCAGTCTTCGCCTTTGCCTTCCCTTGAGGTACCAAAGAGAGTGCTTCAGCCATTTCCTGGGTGATGAGGGTGCTGCTGGCACCAGTATCCATAATCATTTCAAAAGTATGTGTGCCATTAAAGAGCACGTCAATCACTGGCACTCCCCCTTGGCGACGTTTGACGGGAACTTGAAAAACATGTTGGGTTGTGGCATCTGAAGATGAGGATATTGGCGTCTGGGTAACGACACTAGGAGGAGTGTTAGAGGTGACGTTTGGCAAGGGAGGCAGGGGTTTGACAATCTTCCTAGGCGCTAGCGTTTGTGTCATAGGTATCGTTGCCACAGTTACAGGGAGGCGAGGACTGGGATCTGGTCTAGCTACCTGAGTTTGAGCATAGGCTAGGTGACGCTGGAATTCAGAGATTTTGTTTTTGGCGATCGCTTTTTTGGGACTGGAGACAGGCACAGTTTTCAGGAGGGCGATCGCTTCTTGCCAGCGTCTGACGACTAGGTTCCAATCATCTACAGATTGGGCAGATTCACTAATGGTGATGGCACTCTGGGCGCTGTCAAGCGCCTGTTCGTAGACAGTAGATACCGGAGGATTGGCGGAGGAGTTGCAGAGCATATCTCTACACATCGGCAAGGCAGCTGGGGTAGATGGCAAAGCTCTCTCTACAGTGCCAGCCACAGGCAATGCCGACACGGATGCTGAGTCAGTCGAGACTGGTTTGGTCGGTTCACTAGAATGCTGAGTGGGATTGATATTGCTACAGGCAACACAGACAAATGCCCAAGTACCAGAGAGCACAATCAATGCACCACTTTGTCGAGCAGGTTTCAACATAAGCGATTAGTGATCGCAACGATATAACGGTTAGAGATTGGGATCGGGTCGAATTTTGCTATATCTCAATCTTCCTGCCTAGATGCTGGTAAACGCTAACCGCTAGATACTAGTGTGCCATCTGGCGTGGATCGCGCTCGGAGTGACACACGAGTCTCTAGAAACCTGCCAAAATAGCATTTAGAAAGCATCTATGTGAATAAAGACTCTCATGAGCGCAGGAGACAAATCTATACAAACATTGGCCGTTGATATCGGTGGCAGTGGTATCAA
>CAZZWA010000213.1:0-10170 GCA_964657555.1 uncultured Microcoleus sp. | reverse complement strand
TCATCATAAAAGTGCATTTCCCTACCATCCTATCTACTACTGAATGCTTTGTTTTAACAAACTCTCTCATTTCCGGTTAAAATATCTAGGCGTTGCACCGAGGTACAGACAAGGATTATGGCTCAGGCAAACATTGGGATTATTGGTGGTAGCGGCTTATACAAAATGCCAGCGCTCAAGGATGTGGAAGAGGTGCAAGTTGACACACCCTTTGGTTCACCCTCCGATGCTGTGATTCTAGGAACATTGGACGGTACGCGGGTTGCCTTCCTCGCACGTCACGGTCGCAACCATACTCTTTTGCCCTCTGAGTTACCGTTTCGAGCTAATATCTACGCTATGAAGCAGTTGGGAGTTGAGTATTTGCTCTCAGCTTCAGCAGTAGGTTCTCTCAAAGAAGCAGCTAAACCTCTAGACATGGTTGTCCCGGATCAATTTATTGATCGGACGAAGAATCGAGTTTCTACCTTTTTTGGCGAAGGAATTGTGGCTCACATTGCCTTTGCTGACCCAGTGTGCAAACATCTAGCTGGGGTGCTGGCGGATGCAGTTGCCAGTCTAGACTTGCCAAATGTCACACTCCATCGCGGCGGCACATATATCTGCATGGAGGGACCAGCGTTCTCTACCAAGGCTGAGTCTCATTTGTACCGCAGTTGGGATGCAACGGTAATTGGGATGACGAATTTACCAGAGGCGAAGTTAGCGAAGGAAGCAGAAATTGCTTATGCGACGTTAGCGCTGGTGACGGATTACGATTGTTGGCATCCAGACCACGATAGCGTCACGGTAGAAATGGTGGTGGCGAATTTGCAACGCAACGCAGTTAATGCTCAGAAAGTCATTCAAGAAACCGTTAAACGCCTAAGTGAGAATCCACCTCCATCTGAGGCGCATTCAGCTTTGAAGTATGCAATTCTGACTCAACTTGATAAAGTTCCTGAATCTACTAAAGAGAAGTTGGGTTTGTTGTTGAAAAAGTATTTATGAGCTGAGAGAAAATAAGGACTGCGATGTATCTTTAGCTTGGAGTTCCCCTACTCAAGGATCGAACATTTTTTTAAATTGTTCATCTTCCCGAATGGCATCAAAAGCAGAGTCAGTTTTGGCGATTTCCTTATACTGTGGATCGAGGTCAATTGCCCATTGCAAGTTGCCAATTGCTAGATTTACCTTGCCGCGAATGCCATAACATCGAGCGTTTTGATATCGAGCTGTAGGGAAGTCGCGGTCAATTTTAATAGCTTCGCTATAAGCGCTATTGGCATCAACATAACGACCTTCAGAGAAAAGAGCATTTCCTTGATGTAGATAACTATCGGCATCCAAGGCTTGGCTTGGAGATTCTGACTCTGACTCTTCATACTGTGCTGCAAACTCATATGGATCGTCAGAAGCTATTTCTAATAACTCTGAAAAGCGATCGTTCAGCGGTTCGATTCCTTGTTCAGCAAGGTTCTGTGTTTGGTAGTACTGTTCATCCCTTAAGGTGTTTATTTCTTGCTCGACAATCTCTCTTTGCTGTCTTAACTCTTCCAATACAGTTTGAGCTTCTGATATTAAACTTGTTATTTGAGTCATAGTCTCAGTTCTTATTGCAGCAGTTTCTTGCTTAAAGACTTCCATTTGACCTTTCAATACAGTGCTGATTTCGGTTGCTAGTTGCTTTTCCAAGCTATCCCTGAATTGCTCTAAAAGATTTTTCCTTTCAGAAGCTAGTTGGTAAACTATGCGGCGATGCAGCAGCCAAAGACCAATAGCCATGGCAATGGGAAACAAAGCCAGTACAAGCAGCCAAGCATTGAACAGAATTGTGGCGCGGCCAAAGGCACGGTCAACTTCAGATTGGACGCGATCGCGTATCAAGTTTTCCTGTTGTAGCCTTTCTAGTTCCTCTCGCGCCCGATCCACTGGGGTGGGATCGGGTGTTACCTGAGCAGATGCCGCCGGTGTTGAAATCGTCTCAGGTAAAGCATCTCGCCTCCCTCGTGCGGTAGCAGCACTGGCAGCTATGAGGAGGGTACAAAGAGCGAATGCAACCTGCTTTTTGATGCTCATAAAAGTCATGGGAGCGTAGCAACTAACTTTAATCATCCAGGATAACTGCTGCGCAATCCCCGACTATGAAAAGGAAAAAGCAAGAGAAAGATTCTTTCGCCTTTTACCTTTTTACTTTTCTCAGACCACTTGATAAACAAAGCTGAGTGTTGCCCAAGCATTCACATCCAGTGCATAGGTATCAGAAGCTGCACTACTCGCTTCCATTACAGGCATAGCACTGGCGTTGTGCAAATCTTGCAGTAGTGCCCGTGCCACATCTAAAGGATTAAACAAATCGCCCACTTGCTCTCGATCACGCTCAGAACGCCTCGCGGCGGCCAAAGCCATCAGTGTCTGTGCAAATGGTGCCCTACTGCAAATCAGCTGGATTTGCGCTAGTCCATTTGGGCCTTGGATCACCCAATCAAAAGATGCAGAAGGGTTTGGCACCGTGAGGGTAGCCCCCACGGGAATAACTGTATCTTGGAGAGTGAATTTAATTTCTGGGGCGATCGCGGCTTCAAAAGATTGAGGGGGATAAACAGCGATCGCATTGCCACTGCTATCAGTGCCCAGCACGACTATGTAGACGGGTTGGGCACTTTGGTTGTGAATTCGGTACTGGATATGGCTACCAATCGGGATAGTGGGGATGCCTGCAATAGAGTCAAGGGAGGAGGTGCGAGAGACAAATTTTAATGAGTTTCCGATTGCTGGTGACGCAAAATCTTGCATCTCTACTTGCGAAGCCTGTGGTGGCGATTCTCCTTGCCTCGTGCTACGCGAACGAGGGAGTTGTTGCCCTAAGCCTACGGCACACTTCGTTACGCTTCGCCAAGTTTCTCGTTGCATCAGCACCCGTTTAGTTGGAGAAACTATCTCTAGAGTGGCTTGAATGCCTAGGCGAGAAGACCCTTCATTTGCAGTCAGACCCCATAATTTAGCTGCTAGCAGTGCATTCAGTTTAGGTGTTAACCGATTAACTGCCACTTTCACCGCTTCCCCTGCTTGCCCAGTTGTATTCGGAATTGGGTTAAGACCAAGAGAGAATAACCCATAGCCCCTTTGAGAGATGGCAGTCGTTGGAGAATATTTTGCCACTAATGCGGTAGCTGTCTTGCTACTATCCGTGACATCTGCTGCAATCTCCTTTGTCCCATTTGCTACCTCCACAACCGCTCTGCCAAACAAATAATCAGCGGGTTGCTCCCCAGCCGCCACAACTGATGATACACAGGCAATGTTAGCAAAGGCACTGGTAGCATCTACTCGCTCAATTCGTTCTAGATGGGCATCTATAGCAACAGTCAAGCCGATATTGTGGGGCAAAATGCGGATGGATTCTTGAACGAGTTGCCCCAGCAGGTTGTTATCTTCGGGGATATTAGTACCGACAATTCGCGCTTTGGCAGTGAGGCCATCTTTAGAACGAATTTGCAGTTGTAGGGGTGGGAGCGTCAGTGGAACGGCACTGGTGGGGCTGCTGTCTCCAGACGCAGATGATTTCTGGTTGGCCTCCACAGAGCGAGCTAGGGTCATCAGCGAATTCACCCCATAGTACTCCAAGACTGTTGCAGGTAATCCTGCCAGCCACAGGTTTGCTGTTTTGCCGTCTTCTTCTACTCCTATAACCACACCATCAGCACAGGTTTGGGGAGTGGGCGTTAGATGATAGGCCAGCAGCTTTTGCTCACGGCTTTTTTGACCGCTCACAGTAGGCTGTTGCTGGTTACCCACTAGCTGTTCTACGACCCCAGCAGCCCAACTGATGCTAACTTGAACTGTCGTTGGGGGAGTAGCTTGCCAGAGATGTTGAGTCAGAGCATAAGTGAATAGACCAGCACTGAAACCACCCCAAGGAGCCTCCGTTGCTGGTTGACTTGGGCCTGCCGCTGTCAGAACGATCCCCGGCAGATCACTGTAAAGACGATTTCCTTGGTCTTCTTGAAGCTGCCGCTTGAGCAACTCCCGCGAGGCGTTGAGTTTCAACAACAGTTGTTCTTGGAAAGCTAATTCCTCTGCACTGGGTTGCCCTTGGGGTAGGCTGGGGCATGAGCGAATTCGCAGGTTTCCCTGAAGAACAGTACCAGTGTTTATGTAGCTTGTATCCAGTATCGTTGTTACCTGGTCAGTTGCCAGCGATCGCAGTAACAACAGCAGCGTTTCTTCCAGAAGATTGTTTGCAGGCCCTGCTCCCTTCGTTGTTAGTACCCCATCTACTGGCACCAGAGAATTTTGGATAGAACTTCTTGTCACTGCGCTAGAAGATTTTGGATTTTGAGAAGAATTTTGTTCTTCGTTCATGGTGACGCGGCTACCATAGCCACTGAAGTGGAAGACCACAACATCACCTGTCGTTGCCTGCTTTGTCAAATGTTCCAAGAAAGCAGTCTCAATATTCTCTCGCGTTGCTTGGCTGTCTGTCAGTGTCACAATATCGCCTGGATTGAAGCCAAACCTGTGAATCAGGAGTTCCCGTTGCAGTTCCACATCCGTGACACAACCGCCCAGAGGTGTACCGTGGGGATACTGGTTGATGCCCACGAGCAGCGCTAACTTCCGCGCACTGGGTTGTGCCAGAGCTTGATAATAGCGCTCTAGCAGAGGCACCGCAAAGCTATCCTCTCCTATAATTGAGAGTGCAATTTCACTCACGCCCAGCGCTAAGAGCACCAACCCCGTCTGTTGCAAAAACGTCCGCCGCTTCATATAACTTTTTAGCTGTAACTTTTCAGTGGTTAGAGCCGACAACTAACAACTAACATCTAACAACCAAAAACTATCAGCTAACCATCCACTTTTATCCGTTGGGCAAATACACTTTAGGAGCCAGTGCTGCACAACTGCCTTCGTTCTTGCATGGCCCGCACCAACTCTGCCGCCACTTCTGGTCGAGAAAACTCTGTTGGAGGCATTTCTCCCCGACACAGCATCTCCCTTACCTTAGTGCCGGATAGGTGAATGCGCTCTGCTGGCAGGCTGGGGCTGGTTTTGGTTGTTGCCATAGTTTGGGTGCGCATGCAGTAGAAAGCGTGTTCAAATTTCATCGGCACAATGCCTAGTTCGTCTGGCTCAAACTCATCAAAGATGTGCTGCGCGTCGTAGGTGCCGTAATAGTTGCCCACCCCAGCATGGTCACGGCCTACAATAAAGTGAGTGCAGCCGTAGTTTTTGCGGATGAGCGCGTGGAAAATTGCTTCGCGAGGCCCAGCGTAACGCATGGCGGCTGGGTTAATTGCTAGAATCACCCGCTCTGTTGGGTAGTAGTTTTCTAGAATAATCTCGTAGCAGCGCATCCGCACATCAGCCGGGAGGTCATCTTCTTTCGTTGCTCCCACTAGGGGGTGAAGGAATAGACCATCCACCGTTTCCAGAGCGCACTTCTGGATATATTCATGGGCTCTGTGGATGGGGTTGCGGGTTTGAAAGCCAACAATAGTTTTCCAGCTTTTTTCTTGGAACAGCTGCCTAGACTGGACGGGATCGATCTGGTATTTAGGAAACAAAGGATGGGGATCGCGTTGCAGCAACCAGATTGAACCTGCAAGATTAATTGAACCCTGGTTGTAGACAACCTGTACGCCGGGATGCTTGATATCTTCGGTGCGGTAGACTTTGAGCGCTTCGTGCGCCTTGTCATAGTGATATTTTTGCGTCAGCTCCAGGATACCCACGTAGCGACCCTGTGAGTCATCCAAGCGCACCCAGTCACCTTCCTTCAGCACTTGGGCCACTTCCTCTGTCACCGAAAGGGTGATGGGAACCGACCAAGGAAGCCCATTCACTAAGTGCATATCAGACACGACTTGCTCATAGTCTGCCTGTTCCATAAAGCCATTGAGTGGACTATATGCACCAATGGCAATCATTTCCAGATCGGAGAGCGATCGCTCGTCGAGTTGCACGCACGGCAGGAAATCCGCTTTATCGAGAAATTCTTGTCGTTGCTCTGGTGTAGCGATGCGATTAATTAGCTGACCCCCGTGAGGTGTTATGCGTTCTGGAGGATGACTCATATCAGTGTTGGACTTTGGATTGTCGATGCAAATATTTAAGGCCGCTGCTGCGTCCTGTTTCGCTATCGTACCAGAGCTTAGAGAGAATTTTCAGCAAAGGGACGGCTATAGCTGGCAATTCTTGGCAAATTTGCTCGTAGCCAATTCCTTGAATTAGCACTCGACGAAGTTTCGCAATGACAGTACAAAAAGGAGGCAAAAGAATTTCTTTTACCTCTTTTTTGTTTTTTTACTTTTTACCGTTGCCTTTCGATGATCCCACCGCCTAGCAAAACATCCCCGTCGTACAACACTGCTGCTTGTCCTGGGGTAATGCTGAACTGCGGTTCATCAAAGACTAACTTGATGCGATTGTCTTCCAGGGGGATCGCCGTAACTGGTACGGCTGGAGAACGGTAGCGGATTTGCGCTTCGACGCCAATGGGCGCAGTTGGTTGCGGTATCGAAACCCAGTTTATTTGTTGTACTGTACATTCTGGATGATTGCCGCTAGCGCGATCGCCCACAATCACCCGATTGCGTGCTGCATCCAACTCAAGCACATATAACGGTTGAGCTGCGGCAATGCCCAGTCCCTTGCGCTGTCCAATCGTGTAATGATGGATACCAGTGTGCTGACCTAGAACGTTCCCTTCCAGATCGACAATGTCCCCTGTTTGCTGGGGAATGTAGTTGTCCAGAAACGCCTGCATTGAGCCGTGCTTTTCAATCAAACACAGATCTTGACTTTCCGGCTTATCAGCTGTCTTGAGGTTGAATTGAGCGGCAACGCGGCGAGTTTCTGTTTTCAGCATTTCCCCCAGAGGAAACACTGTCTGTGCCAGCAAATCTTGTGTGAGATCGTACAAAAAGTATGACTGATCCTTAGATAAGTCTACAGCGCGGCGTAGTTGGTAACGTCCATTGTCTTGGTTATAGGTAATCCGGGCATAATGACCAGTGGCGATTTGGTGAATTTTCAAATGCTCGCGGGCATACTGGAGCATGGGGCCAAACTTCACTGCCTTATTGCACTGAGAGCAAGGCAAGGGAGTGATACCTGCTTGGTAACCAGCAACCAGGTAATCGACAATATTCGTTTGGAAGACTTCCCGACTATCGACGATGTGATGCGGAATGCCCAGTTGTTCGCAAATAAAAGCCGCATCGACCATTCCCTCAGAGCAACACTGACCTTTACCCTTCATTAGCCAAAGGGTAAGACCCACAACTTCGTATCCTTGATGATGTAGGGTTGCTGCTGCTACGGAACTATCAACCCCACCAGAGAGGCCGACGACGACTTTGTTCATGGTAAAAATTGAATGAACTGAGAAAGCCAGTTTTTTTCTACACTAGCATTTACAGATAGAGGTCTTTGCTTAAAACAGCAGATAGCCTAAAGTTACATACTGTTTTAACTCACAAAGAGTATGCTAGATTATCTACAAATTTTTCCTCCGCAATTCCTGAAATATTGTGCTATTCACTACCCTTGTTTGTAAAGGGGGATAGAGGGGTTTAGGGGCGCAGGCATTTCTTTCGAGTGGGTGTAGAACTATAACTAGGGGGAAATCATTGGCAATGACTGAAGAAGCACAGGAGCCAAAGAGCACAGGAGCTTCAAGTGCAGGGGAGCAAAGAAATTTTCCTCTGCCCCTTTACTGGGCAATGACATTACTGCTAGGGGGAGGTTTGTTGATGACAAACCCAGCGATCGCAGACGCCAAACCCCTGCCTCCCCCAACGATTTTTGATAACTTACCGCCATCTCAGCCCAGCACCCCGTCTTTGAGCGCTCCAGTACAGGTGCCCTCAGGTCCTCCCAATCAAGTGTCTCCTAGCCGCAATCTGGAGTTTGATGCAACGCCACCAGGAACCGCCACTCCTCTTAGAAACGTTTCCACAGAGCACATGTACGAAGTGGATGTCTTTGGCGATAATCCTCTGCTGTTAGAGCAAGTGCAGAGAATAGTCCCAGACGCGTTTATCCGTCATAGAGAAGGCGTCATCCAAGCAGGGGTATTTGTTGAAAAATCTTATGCTGATGAGCGTGTGCGACTGCTGGCAGCACAGGGCATCAGGGCACAAATGAAGACTGTTGCTGCTAGAGTGAGCGATTCTCCTACATTGGGTAGTAGTTCTCCGGCGGTAACTGGGTATTCTCCAACAGCGAGCAACGTTCCCACAGTCACCGAAGATGCTTTAAAAATGGGCAACAATCTTCCCATAGCGACTGGAAATGCTCCAAGAGTGAGCAACAATTTTTCCATGGTGACTGGGGAACCTCCAAGAGCAAGCAGTGCGATCACCAGCGAACCCCCAACAATAGCCAGGAGTTCTGATCTCCTAGCTACCTCCTACTTTGTGGTGATTCCAGGGGGGCGGGAAAACTTAGATGATCTGGCATCCCGGTTAGTCCGGTTGGGTCTCAATCGGGAAAACGTCCGGGAAAAAGAACAGCCGCGTGGGCCCCACCTAGCTGTTGGCCCTTTTGAGGAGCGGGGACTGGCTGAGCGCTGGAGTAGTTATCTCCGCTCTGCTGGTATGGATGCGCGGGTTTACTACGGAACACAGTAGCTAGAGACTTAATCACAACTGATTTAGTAGAGCAAGAGGGCAGAACTTTGGCACACCAGCAACATAGACTTGACCAGATAGAGCAAATTGTGGTGAGAGCCCAGCAGATGCGTGAAATTGAAGGGCGGATCTTTGCTGCTGGCATGCCAGTGACGGCTTTGATGGAAAAGGTGGGAGGACTGATAGCGCGTCGAATTCAAGAATTGTATCCTAGTCCTCAAATACGACGCGTGGGAATTTTGGTAGGGCCCGGTCACAATGGTGGAGATGCATTGGTTGTTGCCCGCGAACTGCACTTCCAGGGTTATGACGTTCTGCTCTATCGTCCGCTTGCCAAGCTGAAGGAATTGACGGCAAACCATGCTCAGTACGCTGAGAGTTTGGGCATTCCCAGTTGTGATACCCCAGACAAGCTGCAAGTGAGTGACTTGTTAGTTGATGGTTTATTTGGATTTGGGTTGGAAAAGGCAATAACTGACCCCATTGCTTCTGCCATTGACCAGATAAATCAGTGGTCTCTACCAGTTATCAGTATTGACCTGCCTTCGGGACTGCACACAGATACGGGTGAAGTGCTAGGAACAGCTATTCGGGCTACTCGCACATTTTGCTTAGGCTTGTGGAAGCTTGGTTTATTAGAAGACCAAGCGTTGGAGTATACCGGTACGGCAGAACTGATTGACTTTGGCATTCCCCTCACAGATGTGCAAGCTGTTCTGAGCGATTCAGCCAAAATTCATCGCATCACCAGAGCAGCCGCGATCCCAAGTCTGCCCCTCCCCCGCCCCTCAGTGACTTATAAGTATAAAGAAGGACATTTACTGCTCATTTGTGGTTCTCGTCGTTACTCGGGTGGGGCAATTTTAACTGGATTGGGAGTTAGAGCAAGTGGGGTGGGAATGCTTTCGATTGCTGTCCCAGAATCGCTCAAATATCTGCTGGTTTCCCATTTGCCAGAAGCGCTGATTATCGGTTGTCCAGAAACGGAATCTGGTGCGATCGCCCAACTGCAACTGCCAGAAAATACCGATATCAGCTCATTTGATGCCATTGCCTGTGGCCCCGGTTTGACACGCGATGCCAAACCGATTGTCCAGGAGGTGCTGGATAGCGATCGCCTCCTGGTTTTAGATGCCGATGGCCTAAATATCCTCGCTCAGATGGACACCATCCCCACTTTATCAAAGCGGCAGGCTCTCACAGTGCTTACCCCCCATGCAGGTGAGTTTAAACGCCTATTTCCTGATTCCTCTGACCTGAAGAAAGATAGAGTGGATGCAGTTCGCCAAGCGTCTCAAGCGAGTGGGGCAGTCGTATTGTTAAAAGGGGCGAGAACAGCGATCGCTGATGCTTCTGGTACTGTCTGGATTATTTCTGAAAGTACACCAGCTCTTGCCCGTGGTGGTAGTGGTGATGTGTTGACTGGATTAATTGGTGGATTGTTGGCACAAGCTGTAAAGCGGCATTTGCCTCTAGAACCAATGGTGGCAACAGGCTCTTGGTGGCATTCTTATGCTGGAATTTTGGCAGCACAGGAGCACAGCGAGTTGGGGGT
>CAZZWA010000212.1:0-10175 GCA_964657555.1 uncultured Microcoleus sp. | reverse complement strand
GGAAGGCAACTTAATTCAGTTGAGTGCTGTTTATTAATAGATGAAGCCGCCGTTGTGGTGGTTGCTGGTAATGTGAGGCGCTCAGCTGGCATGCGGCAAGGGTCAAAAGACGATCAACGATTTGTCAATGCCAAAGGTAGTCTCTGGCATCAGGATGAAAATGGTAACTGGCGGATCGACCCAGAGCGGGATGCATTGCGAATGGCGAACCATACTCATGTATTTCATCAAAAACCGACTCTTAACCAGTGCATCGAAGCTGTTCGCCAACAGTATTATTCTGGTGAAGGTGCCATCCAGTGGGCTGGAGAGGCTATAGCCAGAGCCAACTGCGATTTACTGAAAACCATTGAGCTAAAAACTGATTTTCTGAAAGCTTATGACCAAGGGAAGGCTCAACAGTGGTTTGAGGCTCGCTATCCCAGTATGGATACTTTGGAGCTAAATCATCGGTTAGCTCGCTACGGATTAAATCCATGTTTTACGGGTGAAACACTAGTTGCTGTAGCAGATGGCAGGCAGGCAGTTTCATTTGAGCAACTGGCCAAAGAGGGTAAGGACGTTCCAGTTTACACGCTAGATAGCCAAGGTAGAATAACAGTTCGCTGGATGAGGCACCCGCGTATTACTGGTGAGCAACAGTCAATTTTGAAAGTTACCTTTGATGACGGACTGACAGTGCAATGTACACCAAATCACAAGTTTGTCATGAAGGATGGCTCTTACAAGGCTGCCGAATCTCTACAGTATGGTGATGCTGTTGAGGCCATGACTAAGTATCATCATCATATTCGAGGTGGTAAACAGGACTATATATTTGTTAGTAATGGAAAAACTCGGATTCAAGCAGAGCATCGCTTGATGGCTGAGTTTTTAAACAACCAAGAAATTGTGGCTACTGGACTTGAGATTTGCAACAAAGGTCAATTTGTAACTTGGCAAGACTTAGAACACGAGCAGAAAAGAAAAGAACAGATCCAGGTTTTTAATGATTTGAAGCTAGAGTTAGGGAGGCTACCCAAGCAAGAGGAATGGATGCAGGCTTGTCACGCTGAGGGTGTGTCAGCCAGATTAGGAAAATTTAGCCGTAATTTCCGTAATATTTCAGAATTAGTAAAAGCTGCTTCTGAGGCTAATCATCGAGTTATTTCTGTTGAGTTAGAGAGGTGTGCAACCGTTTATAACGGTACTGTTGATGAGTTTCACAATTTCTATGTTGGACATCACAATATTCAAAATGAAGAAGGAAAGCCTAAGTTTTCCTATGTGAATGTACTCAATTGCGGAGAGATAGTATTCTCAGATGGCCACTGTAATTTGAGCGAGATACATCTTAACCAAATCGATCCATACAACTACAAAGAACAAGAAGAAGCGTTTACTGCTGGAGCACTGTCTGTTGCTGCACTTCTCCACCACAAATTTATTGAGGAACGCTACCAAAAATCACGAGAATTAGATCCAATTGTAGGTGTATCCTTCACTGGATTATTTGATTTCTTCGTAGCAGCCTTTGGCGTGGATTGGTTGCGCTGGTGGGCAGCAGGACGACCGGAAACAGTCCAAGGACTGGAGTTTAAGCGACAGGAGGAAGAATACCTGAACCGTTGGCGAGAGATCGTGGATCGGGCAGTGTGGAATTACTGCGATCGCCACAATCTCAAAAGACCTAATCGCTGCACCACAGTTCAACCAAGCGGCACCAAATCTCTCCTCACAGGTGCGTCACCAGGCTGGCACCCTCCAAAAGCACAACGTTTTCTGCGACGTATCACTTTCGGAAAAAACGATCCCGTCGCCTTGGCTTGTATTGACTACGGTTACAATATTGTTCCATCTCAGTCTGATAAGGATGAAAATGGCAATCTCCTGAATGACCCCTTTGACCCTCGTTGCTCGGAATGGCTTGTAGAAATTCCGGTTGCTGTACCTTGGGCTGACTTGCCGGGTGCGGATCAAATTGAGATTTCTCAATTTAACGCGATCGCCCAGATGGACTTTTACATGCAAGTTCAGCAGCATTATGTGCGACACAATACCTCTGCAACTATAGAGCTACGCGAAAATGAAGTAGAAGCTTTAGGAACTCGGATATACAAAGCTATCAAGGACGATGAGGGCTACATCTCAGTAGCACTTCTAGCACGTTTTGACGATCATCAGACCTTTCCGCGTTTACCCTTCGAGCCAATAACGAAAGATCAGTATCAGCAGCTAATGAAAGAAGTGGTTAAGCGGCGCAAGACTGACGACTTTCATGCTGCCTTGAGTTGCTATGATTTGGGTGAGTTGACAGAAGCCGGTCCGGCGGGGTGCGACACAGATAAGTGTCTGTTTCCCCTTGCACAACCAAAGTAGGAGCCCGTGCCATCAATCCCTTTACTCGAACGCGCTAGGATACCAGAGGAATCAACTACTCTGCATAGCTTGGAGACTTTAAATGTTCTTAGATGAGCTGACGCCAATTTTTAAAGACTTTGCTCAATACCCCCTGGCATTTTTAGGGGGTTTTAGTTCTGGTCTATTGCGACTCAATCTTGCTGATGACCCAGTCAAAAGCTGGCTGGATCAACAGGTAAGTTATCCTGCCAATCCTGGCACTACCACTGACAGCGGCAATGGTAAAACTAGTGGCCCTCAGTCCATCTCTATAGACTGAAGTCAACTATTTACACCATAGTCGTTAGACTTGGTGGGGAATTTAGCTAAATGAGGACTTACGCTCAAAGAGTATTTTCTCCCTCCAGTTTCTTGACAAGGCTCTATGAGGATAAACCAAGATTTTTGGCGGAAACTGGGTTGCAGGAGAGCGTAAGTCCTAACTAAATTAGACTTAGTAACATTAGATACATTAAAGCCTAGGAAAATTTATCTTGGGAAATCTGCTGTGTAGGCTAGATGACCTTCCACAATTAGGTTCTTAGGCTATGATAGGACGAAACATCTTAGTTCAGTCCTATCACTGGTTGAGTTTGAGGCCCCGTAGCGACTCTTGTGGTCGCCAGACATAAGCATTCGCTATTGGTAAATCAGATAAGACCTTGCTTCACGAGCAACGTCTAGCGCTCAACCGGCTCTGAACTCTAGTCCTCGTTCAGCTTTATCGATCCAAATGACCATTTACATCGGAAACCTGTCCTACCAAGCTACTGAAGAAGACTTGAAAGCCGTCTTTGCAGAGTACGGTACAGTCAAGCGAGTAGTATTACCCACAGACCGCGAAACAGGACGTATGCGCGGTTTTGCTTTTGTAGAAATGATAGATGATGCTCATGAAGACGCTGCTATCTCTGAGTTAGATGGTGCAGAATGGATGGGACGTCAGCTAAAAGTCAATAAAGCAAGACCCCCTGAGGAAAATAGGAGCGGCGGTGCTAGTGGGAAGCGAGGTAAGTTTTAGCAGCGGAGCAACAACTAGCTCATAGTTTCTTTTCAGTGTTTGCTAAATCTCCCCCAAAGAAATAGACGAGTAGTGGTAGTGGATAACGTCACTGCTCGTCAATAGAATTTCCAAATTCAATGGTATTAGTTAATGGCAAGTATGTTGCTAAACGATAAGCTATTAAATGCGATCTAGCTAAATAGTAATACTTCAAGAGTTAAGTTAGGTCGAGGTCTTGACAGGCAGCCAAAATAATTGCTAAGCGTAGCATTAGATTATGTGTTAAAAAAATAACTTTTAAAACCGTTTTTTAACTTATTATATATATAAGGTAATAGTAGAAAAAGGGAACCAAAGCTTTGCTTTGGCAATAGTAAAACAGTATTAATGACTCTTCCGAAGACAATATTTGCTGCTAATCTCAAACTTAAGAAAGCTAGAAAACAACATTTAGTGAAGTTGAATGGAAGTATGACTGCACTACAAATTGTCACGGATTCTGCAAGAGAGATTACGTTCAATATGAGCAGACAGGATAAATTTGTTCAGGCGGGGTTAGTGGGGCTCCGGAGTGTTAAGTCTCTGTAGAGAAAATATTCGGAGCGTCAAGTCTCTGTAGAGAAAATATAGGATACAGGCCGTTACCTGTAAATAAGGCTTCATTAAGAACATTGTCAAATTTCAATTTTTCCGTACTAGTATCTTCAGCCATAAAAAAGACGCAAATTTAACAGTTCTGATTTCTTTATTTCATCTAAAGTTACAAGCAGTCTCAGTTGTGCCTCTCTAAGATAGAAGGTAAGGATGACTGGGTAATGCAATCCTAGAGGCACAGCCTCTAGGAGCTGCCCTTCTCAACCAAGTGCTACTCGACAGGGAGGACCAAAATAATGGCTGATGTACAACAACCTCTAGCTCAGGAACGTTCCCTGGATCGGGACTGCACGACGCTATCTCGTCACGTCTTGCAGCAACTAAAAAGCTTCTCGGCGGAGGCGCAGGATCTTAGCGCCATCATGAATCGCATTGCCCTTGCGGCAAAGCTAATTGCTCGACGACTGAGCCGAGCTGGATTAATCGAAGGCGTTTTGGGATTTACCGGAGACGTCAATGTGCAGGGAGAATCCGTCAAAAAGATGGATGTCTATGCTAACGACGTTTTTATCTCGGTATTCAAGCAAAGCGGTTTGGTCTGTCGCTTGGCTTCCGAGGAAATGGAAGACCCCTACTACATTCCAGAAAATTGCCCTATAGGACGCTATACCCTGCTTTATGACCCAATAGACGGCTCCTCCAACGTAGATATTAATATCAACGTTGGTTCCATCTTTGCGATTCGCCAGCAAGAAGGAAATGATGAAAATCGCACGGCTAGCGATTTGCTGCGAAATGGACGTAATCAAATCGCAGCAGGCTATGTCATTTATGGCCCAAGTACCATGCTGGTCTATTCGATTGGTAATGGCGTCCATGCTTTCGTGTTAGATCCTAGTTTGGGCGAGTTTATCCTAGCAAGCGAAAACATCAAAATTCCAGAACACGGGCCAATTTACAGTGTCAATGAAGGTAACTTTTGGCAGTGGGAGGAATCAATCCGAGATTACATCCGCTATGTTCATCGCCATGATGGCTATACTGCCCGTTACGGTGGAGCTTTAGTTGGAGATATTCATCGGATTTTGTTTCAGGGCGGTGTCTTCCTTTACCCTGGTACGGTTGAAAAACCGGAGGGTAAATTGCGCTTGCTCTATGAATCAGCTCCTCTAGCCTTTTTGATAGAGCAAGCTGGTGGTCGAGCCAGTACGGGAACTCAGGACATTTTGGACGTTGTCCCAAAAGCACTCCATAGCCGTACACCTTTGATTATTGGTAGCAAGGAGGATGTAGAGCTTGTAGAGTCGTTCATTAGGGAGAGAGTGCAGGAGCCAGAGACAAAAGCTATGGCCAAAAGCTAAATTTGTCCTCAGTCTGAGGAGCTAAAAATTGGCAGATGCAATGTTGAGGTTTCAACCAGTTTGGTTCAACCTACAACTGTTTAAAAAAAGCAAATTCTGTTTTGTGTAACCGCAAATAGTAGGAAAAAACAAGGAAATTTATGGCAACTAATCACATATTAGAGATCAAAGAATACGGTCAGAGTATCTGGATGGATAATTTGACCCGCGACATAATTCAGTCTGGCGAACTCAAACGCATGATTGAAGAGAAAGGGATTCGTGGAATTACCTCCAACCCAGCGATCTTTGAAAAGGCGATCGCTGGGAACGTGATCTACGACGCCGATATCGAAAAAGGTATCCGTGCTGGACTACCAACCTACAAGATTTACGAAACTCTGGTGTTTGATGATATCCGTAATGCCTGCGATATCTTCCGCCCTGTATTTGAAGAGTCTAATGGTTTGGATGGGTACATCAGCATTGAAGTGCCGCCAACAATTGCCCACGATACGGAAGCCACAATTGCGGAAGCCCACCGCTATTACCAAGAAATTGGTAAAGAAAATGTGATGATTAAGATTCCCGGCACTAAGGCAGGCTTACCAGCAGTGACAGCAGTCATTGCCAGCGGCATCAACGTCAACGTCACGCTGTTGTTCTCCGTGCAAAGCTACGTCGATACATTTTGGGCTTATATTAGCGGTTTGGAGCAACGGGCTGCCAAAGGAGAAGATATCAGCAAAATTGCCTCAGTGGCGAGTTTCTTCCTCAGCCGCATTGACAGCAACATTGACGCCAAGATTGATGAGAGACTCAAGACCGTTGGCACTGAGTCTGAGGGTCAGGAAGCACGCTTGCAGGCAGTAAAGGGCAAAGTGGCTATTGCCAATGCTAAAATCGCGTACCAGAAATACAAAGAGATTATCCAGAGCGATCGCTGGAAAGCTCTAGCCACAAAAGGTGCAAAAGTACAGCGGCTGTTATGGGCAAGTACCAGTACTAAAGACCCTAGCTACAGCGATGTTATGTATGTTGACGAGTTGGTTGGTCCCGACACAGTCAACACCATGCCACCAAACACTATTGAAGCCTGCGCTGACCACTGTAATGTTGCCTCTCGCATTGAGACTGGCGTTGAAGAAGCTTACACGCTGATGGAAAGTCTCAAAGACCCAGACATCAACATCAACATCGATCAAGTGATGGATGAACTTCTTGACGAAGGGATTGACAAGTTTATTAAGCCTTTTGAATCCCTGATGTCATCACTGGAAGAAAAAGTCAAAAAGCTGGCACCAGTGTAAAAGAGTTATGAGTTTTGAGTGCTGAGTTTTGAGTTAAAGAGTTGTTATTGTTCGGGGAACCAAGCCAGGAAGGCAACCCAGAATTTGTCATAACTCCGGACTCATGAATAACAAAAAACTCAAAGCTCAAAACTCAAAACTCAAAGCTCACAACTTATTCAAAACTCACAACTACTGCTATGGTCACGTTATTAGAAAATCCGTTGCGCGTTGGGTTGCGGCAGGAAAGAATGCCAGATCCGCAGATTCTGGTCATCTTTGGAGCATCCGGAGACTTGACAAAACGCAAGTTGGTGCCAGCTATTTATCAAATGAGACAGGATCGACGCCTGCCGCCAGAGGTCACAGTTGTTGGCGTAGCACGTCGCAACTGGAGCCACGACTACTTCCGCGAGGAGATGCGTGAGGGGGTTGAGGAGTTTGGTAACGGAATCGGGTCGCAAGAATTCTGGGAAGACTTTGCCCAAGGTTTGTACTATTGCCCCGGAGACATCGATAAGCCAGAAGACTATCAGCGAATCAAAGCCTTCTTGGCAGAATTAGACGGTAAGCGCGGCACAAGAGGAAATCGCGTATTTTACCTCTCCGTTTCCCCTAACTTCTTCCCAGAAGCTATTCGCCAGTTGGGTGCAGCGGGAATGCTGGAGGAGTCAACGAAAACCCGCTTGGTGATTGAAAAACCCTTTGGACGAGATCTAAGATCGGCTCAGGCACTCAACCAAGTAGTTCAGCAAGTTTGCCAAGAAAAACAGGTTTACCGCATCGATCACTACTTAGGCAAAGAAACAGTCCAGAACCTGTTGGTTTTCCGCTTTGCCAATGCGATTTTTGAGCCACTGTGGAATCGACAATTTGTCGATCACGTTCAAATTACAGTAGCAGAAACTGTGGGCGTGGAAGATAGAGCTGGCTACTATGAAAGCTCCGGCGCTCTGCGGGATATGCTACAAAACCACCTGATGCAGATTTTCTGCCTCACAGCTATGGAACCGCCCAACTCTCTGGATGCTGACAGTATCCGGACAGAAAAACTGAAGGTTCTTCAAGCAACTCATTTGGCAGATGTCAATAACTTGGAGGCTTCAGCAGTACGCGGTCAGTACTCAGCTGGGTGGATGAAGGGTAAACAGGTACCGGGATATCGAGAAGAGCCAGGAGTGAACCCCAACTCCTTGACACCCACCTATGTTGCCATGAAGTTTCTAATTGACAACTGGCGCTGGCAGGGAGTCCCTTTCTACCTGCGCACTGGCAAGCGGTTGCCGAAGAAGGTTAGCGAGATTTCTATCCAGTTCCGCGAAGTTCCCTTTTTAATCTTTCAATCTGCTGCCCAACAAGCTAGTCCCAACGTTCTGACGATGCGCGTTTATCCCAATGAGGGAATTTCACTGCGCTTTGAAGCGAAAATGCCAGGGCCAGATCTGCGCGCCCGCACAGTTGATATGGACTTTAGCTACGGTTCTTCGTTTGGTATTAAGACATCTGATGCTTATGATCGGCTGTTAATCGACTGTATGCTGGGTGACCAGACCTTATTCACCCGTGCTGATGAAGTCGAAGAAGCTTGGCGGATTGTCACACCAGCCCTCACAGCATGGGAAGCACCAACTGACCCGGCTTCAGTTCCCCAGTATGAAGCAGGAACTTGGGAGCCAGCCGAGGCAGAACAACTGATTAACCAAGATGGCCGCCGCTGGCGCAGAGTGTAGTTAGAAGGTGGGGAGGTTGCAAGTTGTAAAGTTAGAACATTGATACTCTAACCTTTAACCTTCAACCTTCTAACCTACTCTGTGGGAAGGGCTAGCGCTAACGCCCTAAAATCTTTAACTTTCTAACCTTCAACCCTCTAATCCTATGACTACAAAATCTCTTCCGGTTGTTTCCATACAGCCACCTAAAGATGTTTCACTCAATGAAATTGAGGCGGAACTGCGTCAAATATGGCAAAGCTACGGCTCTGCTGGCAGCGATGTTCTGGCGGCAACTAGAGCAACCACATTTAGTTTTGTGGTCTACGAACCGGAAGAAACTCAACAACTACTGGCAGCACTGGGATTTTACAAAGGGCCAATTGATGGCATTACCGGGCCGCAGACAGTGTCGGCACTTAGGGCGGCTCAGAAAGCTTATGGACTGGATCGCACAGGCAAGGCCGACGAAGAAACCCTATCCCGACTGCGAGCAGAATTGGCTAAAGCGGTCTCAGCTGCTAAGACTGAGACAGAAGGCGCTGATGGGGTGCAGTCTGCCCTCAGCATCGGAGGCCCTGAAGTGGCGGATGCGATCGCCGCCGCCAATCCCTGCCGCATCATTGCCCTTTGCCCGATCGCGGGGGAAGATGTGGGAGTTAGTGCTCAAGTCTCTGCCTATTGCCCGATGAACAAACAGAGCCAGAGCACCCTGATCTGCTGCGAATATATTACTCTGAGAGGCACAGCCGAGGCGCTAGAGCGCATTGGTGGGATTGTCGAAGCGCTGCTGATTGGCGATCTGCCCAAGTTTCTTTGGTGGAAGGCGACACCTGCTCCCAATGATGGTCTCTTTAAGCGTCTAGCAGCAGTTAGCAATTCTGTGATCGTTGACTCTTCTGCCTTTAACGATCCGGAGAGCGAACTACAGCAAACGCAAACTCTATTGGAACAAGGCATTCCAATTGCTGACCTCAACTGGCGTCGTCTAGCTGCATGGCAAGAGTTGACCGCAGAGGCTTTCGATCCACCAGAACAACGTGCGGCACTCAAAGAAGTTGACCGAGTGACTATCAATTACGAAAAAGGCAGTCCCGCTCAGGCGCTGATGTTTCTAGGATGGCTGGCCGGTCGGCTGCAATGGCGTCCCGTCTCTTATATAAAAGAAGGTGGCGATTATGATATCAAACGCGTTCAGTTAATCACGTCGGATCAGCGCACAGTGGAAGCGGAATTAGCAGCGATTCCTACTGCCGATTGGGGTGATGTCCCTGGTGACTTGATTGCCCTGCGTCTGACCTCCACCAACCTAAATGCAGATTGTTGTACAGTTTTGTGCTCGGAAACAACTGGTTGCATGCGGATGGAGGCTGGTGGTGGGGCTCAGGCTTGTCGAGTCCAGCAGGTAGCACCGATGTCTGACCAAAAGGCAGAGTTTTTGTTAAGTCAGCAGTTGCGCCGTTGGGGTCGCGAGTTGCTTTACGAGGAAAGTCAGGCAGTGACGGCTCAGATCCTCAAACTTGGTGCTTGATCAGAAGGCTCAAGTACTGAGTGCACAAAATACCTGCTACTCAGAACACTAGTAGTCTGTCAACTTAATTTTGATAGGCTGGTAGTGTAAGCGTCTCGCTCACAAAGCGAGCAAGATGCTCGTACTATCCATCAATTAAACTTTGACAGACTACTAGTTAAGTTGGGTGGGCAGCGCCCACCCAACTTAACTAGTAGTCTGTCAATTGTGCAATCGGGTTAAGCGTAGCTAACAAGAAGCAATAGTGATCGCTTGCCGAATCATCATCTCACTGTTGAGAACTCTGCCTGACTTCCTCCACCGTCAAGCTTAGTGCCTCTGCTACCTGTT
>CAZZWA010000211.1:5145-10198 GCA_964657555.1 uncultured Microcoleus sp. | reverse complement strand
CATTTAGTCATCCGTGATGATGGCGTCGGGTTTGATGTGCAGGCAGCACGGGAACGAGCCACCCTAGGTGGGAGTTTAGGTTTACTGGGAATGGAGGAGCGTACTCTGCTTGTCGGTGGTCAAATCAACATTGAATCTGTGCAGCAGCACGGCACTAAGATTCACGTATGCTTCCCGCTGACTGTCCATCAGTCCTAATCTAATTTAGGACAGTCAAGAACTCACCGTCAACCCTAACGGGGATGACGGGAGCTTGTAAAAAGCTCTAACTTGACCAGACTCAGGCTTCGGCTTACGCTCAGCCTACGTTATTCAGTTCATGAAACCTACAGATACGTGCCAGTTTGTAGCTCTTTCGTACAGTTTTAAACAGGTGTAATGAGTTAGACCAGTGAGCTGTACATGACAAGACTGAATAACATTGTCGAGGCAAACTTTACCAAAAATGAGAGGCAGCAGTAATGCGCGTTTTCGTTTTAGACAAAAACTTACAAGCTCTCGACCCGACGCATCCAGCACGGGCAAGAGAACTATTACAAAAAGGGAGGGCTAAGGTATTTAAACGGTTTCCATTCACTATCGTGTTGCAGGATAGGGTGCTCGAAGATTCGGTTACACATTCTCACCGAATTAAAATCGACCCCGGTTCTAAAACCACAGGATTTGCGGTTCTTCAGGAAGAGACAGGGCGGGTTACAAACGCTGTTGAAGTCTCGCACCGAGGGCAACAGCTCAATAACGCTCTTGAGTCACGCAGGGCATTAAGAAGAGGCCGTCGTAATCGCCAGACTCGTTACCGCAAACCACGTTTCTTAAACAGAACCCGTAAAGCTGGATGGCTCCCACCATCACTTGACAGTCGAATTGCCAATATCGAGACTTGGGTCAGGCGGATTAGAAATCTCTGCCCTGTTACAGCCATCTCTCAAGAACTGGTTCGGTTCGATTTACAACAGATTCAAAACCCTGAAATTAGCGGAATAGAGTATCAAAGAGGCGAACTGTTTGGCTTCGAGGTCAAAGAGTATCTCCTGGCTAAATGGGGCAGGAAATGCGCTTACTGTGGCATTGAAAATGTTCCATTCGAGATTGAGCATATCTTAGCTAAGAGCAAGGGCGGCTCTAATCGAGTTAGCAATCTCTGTCTTAGTTGCCATTCCTGCAATCAAGCAAAAGGGAATAAGCCTATTGAAGAGTTCCTCACGAAAAAACCTGAAGTTCTCAAGCGAATCTTAGCTCAAGCCAAGGCACCTCTTAAGGATGCTGCGGCTGTTAATGCAACTCAATGGGAATTGTACAGAAGGCTTCAGCTAACAGGTTTACCTGTAGAGATAGGGTCTGGTGGTCGAACCAAATTTAATCGCAAAACTAGAGGGATTGAAAAGCAGCACTGGACGGACGCCGCTTGTGTTGGACAATCAACCCCTAACAAACTCCTGATTAAAGGCGTCAAACCTCTGATTGTTAGAGCAAAAGGACACGGAACTAGACAGCGCTGTCGTCCTGATAAATTTGGCTTTCCAAAAGCTCACGCTCCTAGTGCTAAGTACTTTCAAGGTTTTCAGACCGGAGACATGGTTAAAGCTAATATTCCTTCTGGCAAATACGCAGGTCAATACACAGGTCGGATCGCCATTCGATTTAGACCAAGCTTTGTCTTGCAACTACCAGCCCAGAAGTTTGACGTAAATCCCAAATACTTAAAAACTATCCACAGGGCAGACGGTTATGAATATCAATCCTGAAAATAAGGATGTCCTATCGGGCAATTTATTTGCTGGCGGCAATTCCTCTCCCGCTAACCCTAGCGCGTATAACGGGAGTCCCCTTGCCGCATCCAAGATGGAAAAAGTTCAGACTATAGCCTAAATGACCGCAGCCCCACAATTAATTTGCGTTTTACTAGCAGACAATCATACCCTCGTTCGTGCTGGATTGCGTGCGCTCCTACAAAATATCCAGGGAATACGAGTGGTTGCAGAAGCAGGTGATGGTCGTGAGGCACTGCGCTTAATTGCAGCTCATCAACCCGATGTCGTGTTGATGGATATTGCCATGCCAGAGATGAATGGCTTAGAGGCGACGGCGCGTGTGGTGAAGGAATTTCCTAACGTGCGCGTGATTATCCTTTCTATGCACGCGAATGAAGAATACGTGTTACAGGCATTGCGGATGGGTGCAGCGGGCTATGTGCTGAAGGACTCTGGTGTCAGCGAACTTGAACTGGCACTCAGGGCGATCGCCAAGGGTGAGACGTATCTCAGTCCGGCAGTTTCCAAGCATGTCGTCGCGGATTACATGCGGCGCGTGGGTAGCGAATCTAGTTCGCTGGAACAATTGACGCCACGCCAGCGCGAAATTTTGCAGTTACTTGTGGAAGGGCGGACGATGAAGGAGATTGCCAAACTGTTGTACATCAGCGTGAAAACCGTCGAGACACACCGCGCCCAACTGATGGAAAGACTTGGCATTCATGACGTTGCAGGTCTAGTACGCTACGCAATTCGTATGGGGCTGGTGACGCCGGAAGATTGACCGCCCAAAGGGCGGAGTTAGGAATTTTGAGTTTTGAGTTTTGAACAAAAATGCTGAGCGCTTACCCCACCCATAGCTCTGCTTGGGTGGGGTAAGCGAAACCAATAGAAACCGAACTGAATAAACCAACGAATCATCTTATAACTCCGCTCAGACGGTTCCCGCCCGCCAGCAGTGGAATGTACAAAATATGCATTGATATTTGTACTATTAACTTAAATTAACTTGCCAAATTATCTCAGGGCTTTTTTCCTCGGATACCAGGTTTTTCCTGATTCAGTTGTCAACTAATTCGGCATAAATTTTCAATTGAGGTGAGCGATCGCAACCACTCAAAGCCAAGCCAGCGGCACGGGTTCCTTCCATACGAGCGTTGCATCTCGGCAGCCTCAAGTAAACTGCTTCTGCTGGGCGGGCAGCTACAACCGGGAATCACCATTATGAGTAAGCATATATGCCTTTGCTGTTCACACACTTTACTCCGTCACATCCGCAGCGGAAGACTTCACTGGTTTTGTCGCCACTGTTACCAGGACATGCCAATCACGGAAAACATTGTCGGCACTGAGATAGGTTTACAGACTACGATTAGCAACCCCATCACCCCGCGCCACTTTGCGGACGAGGTGCTGCGGCAGCAAGCTGAACGGGAACTGGAAAGACTCAATCGTGCTCTACAGCTAAGTTGCCTATTATGTGAGACGGAGCAAGACTCTCAAACCCTTGCCCCATGCTGAAGATATGGAGCTGATTGACCCCAGGGCAGTACCTACAATGCCTTACTGCACTGGTTTCCCCGCTAGCTTCTCGTTTCAGGTTTTTCTGAGCCGCATCTCAGGTTTTCCCTGATGGGGATCTCGCACAAATCGATGTAGTTTTGAAATTGAGCAATTGAACAACTCAACTTAACTCAATTTCAAGCCTACAGCACGAGTTCATTCCCTACGAACGTTGCCGAACTGCTGACGATGGGCAGACGGTTCCAAACGGTACGGGCGCTTAAAGCAACCTTCCTCCCTATATTGACGGGAGTCACGAGAGACAACGCTTGTGCTGGCGGTGGTTTCTGCTTGAACTTACCAAAAAACCTATGCCACTCCGCATTCTTCTAGTAGACGATAGCCTTGCCTTTCTCGAATCCGTGTCACGCTTTTTGTCCGCGCATGTGGGAATCGAGATCGTCGGACGCGTTCTTTCAGGAGGAGAGGCACTGGAGGAGGTGCCTCGATTGTGTCCCGATTTGGTGCTAATGGACTTAACTATGCCTGAGATGAATGGCCTGGAAGCAACGCGCCACCTTAAAGCGCAGCCAATTGCGCCTTACGTTGTCATCCTCACCCTGAACAATAGCAGTGAATATCACACTGCGGCTCTTGCTGTAGGCGCAGATGGCTTTATCACTAAATCTGAAATTGGTACCGCGTTGCTGCCCTTAATCCATTCCTTGTTTGCTGAGCGATGAAACAGATTCTGAATGAAACCAAAGGACGAACCAGTGAGCAAATTAAGGCGGAAATCGCGGCAAAATTTGGTTTTGTCCCACCTTTCTTTGAGCCAGCCGAACAGACTCCACAGGTCTTGGAAAATCTATGGCAACAGACACTTTCTGCCTATGTGAATAATCCGCTGTCAGCCCTGTTCAAGGAAAAACTTTCCGCATACCTCTCGCGCTTCTGTACGGTGCCCTACTGCATGATCTGCCACAGTTGTACCTTGCGCCCCCTAGGGCTGAAGGCACGAGAGGTGCTGGAGTTGCTTGAAGCACCTCCCCCAGCAAAAACGGACGTTGACGAACACCTGAGCATGCTGGCGGCGCAACCCGATCTCCTGACGGCTTGGCCAGAGTCAAACTCAAAACTTGAAGCAAGTCTCCTCTACTGTTCAATATTCATTGCTTTGGAACGAGAGCAGGCTGAGCATTGTCGTCATGAGCTGCGTCGTCTTCTGGGGTCTGTGAACTACCAGCATCTAGTCACGTTTATCGCTTACATCAAGACTTGTCATGTGTGGATGGAAGCCCACCCCGAAGTAGCGTATGAAGCAGATAAGCGAGTACAGGACAATCTCGGTGCCTTACTGGAGGATGAGCCTGATTTGGCTAACTTCTTTAGCAATTACCGCCAGAGAGTCACGCGTGAATCTCAGAGTCGTGCGGAACATCTGGCTGAGCTTGCTAATCGCCAGCTTCAGGAGCAGACACTGCGACAGCAAGCCGAACGAGAGCGACTGATGGCTGAGATTGCCCAACGTATCCGCCGTTCCTTGAACCTAGAGGAGATTCTTAACACCACAGTGTCTGAAGTACGGCAGTTTCTTCAGTGTGATCGGGTGTTTATTTACCGCTTCCTTGCGGATTGGAGCGGATTGGTGGCAGTAGAATCTGTAGCCTCTGGCTGGTTGCCTATCCGGGGAACAAAAATCAAAGACTCCTTTTTTGTAGAAGCTACTTGCCGCGAACTGTATAATCAGGGTCGTATTCAAGCTACAGAGGATATTTACACCGCAGGTTTATCCAATT
>CAZZWA010000211.1:0-5045 GCA_964657555.1 uncultured Microcoleus sp. | reverse complement strand
AATCAGGGTCGTATTCAAGCTACAGAGGATATTTACACCGCAGGTTTATCCAATTGTCACCTTGATTTACTGATTCGGTTTCAAATCAGGGCCAACTTGGTGGTGCCGATTGTGCAAGGGGAACAGTTATGGGGATTGCTAGTAGCTAACCACTGTCTGGAACCGCGAGTGTGGCAACCTTTGGAAATCAACTTGCTCAAGCACTTGGCAACACAGTTAGCGATCGCCATTCAGCAATCCACACTCTTTGAGCAGATTCAAACCGAACTGGGCGAACGCAAACGGTCGGAAGAGAAAATTCGCGAACAAGCTGCCCTGCTCGATATTACTACCGATGCAATTTTTGTTCTCAATCTGGACAACCAGATCTTATTCTGGAACAAAGGTGCCGAGTCTCTGTACGGCTGGCTGGCAGCCGCAGCCCTGGAAATGAATGTTAATGAGCTTGTTAGCCAGGACAATTCACCGAGAATCGAAGAGATCCGGAAAACCGTCACCCAGACTGGTAAGTGGCATGGTGAGCTGCATCAAGTTACCAAAGATGGCAAAGAAATTTTTGTCGAAAGTCGTTGGACGCTGGTACGCGATGAAGAAGGGCAACCAAAATCTATCCTTGTTGTTAATACTAACATCACGCAGAAGAGACAACTCGAAAGGCAGTTTCTTCGGGCTCAGCGCTTGGAGAGCGTGGGGACTCTTGCTAGTGGCATTGCCCATGACCTAAACAATGTACTGGCACCAATTATGATGGCAGTTCAAGTCCTGGAGACACAACTTCTGGATGAGCGGGGTAAGCGGCTACTTCCCATACTGAAAACTAATGCTAAACGTGGTGCTGCTTTAATCAAGCAAGTGCTGTCGTTTGCGCAAGGAATTGAAGGTCAGCACACGATTGTGCAATCGGGACACCTGATTAGGGAAATCAAACAAATTGCCCAGGAGACCTTCCCCAAAACAATCGATATCTGCACAGATCTACCGCCCAATCTTTGGACTATCTGTGCGGATGCCACTCACCTGCATCAGGTACTGATGAACCTGAGCATCAATGCTCGCGATGCGATGCCAGATGGAGGAATTCTCAATATTTCTGCCAAAAACCTTTTCGTTGACGAACACTATGCTCGGATGAATATTGATGCCTCTGTTGGTTCCTACATTGTGATTACGATCGCCGATACGGGGATGGGCATTCCTCCTGAAATACTGGATAGAATTTTTGAGCCTTTTTTCACAACCAAAGAACTGGGTCAAGGCACGGGGCTTGGTCTTTCAACGGTGATTGGCATTATCAAAAACCACGGTGGTTTTGTCAATGTCTATAGTGAAGTTGGACAAGGAACCCAATTTAAGTTTTACTTGCCAGCGGTGCAAGGACTTGAAACGCAACAAACAGAAGATCTCGATTTACCTCCAGGACATGGAAAATTAATTCTGGTTGTGGATGACGAAGTGGCAATTCGCGAGATTACTAAGACATCCTTGGAAACCTACGACTACAAAGTTCTAACTGCCAGTGATGGTTTTGAGGCGCTCGCCCTGTATGCGCAGTATAAGAATGAAATTAGTGTTGTATTGATGGATATGATGATGCCGGAGATGAATGGTCCAACAACCATTGGCATGCTGAAAAAAATTAACCCGCTTGTCTCGATTATTGCTGTTAGCGGACTTGCCTCAAGCGATAAGGTTAGTGCAGCTATGAGTATGGGTGTTAAAGTATTTTTGTCTAAGCCATACACAGCACAGGAATTGCTAAAAACCTTGCACTCGCTCCTGAGTCCGAAGTAGAGAAAGCTATGCCCTAAAAGACATTGGACAATCAAATTGATATCATCTATGTTCAGACCAGAAAGTAGGTCTATGAATAATGATATTGCTGGCTAATTAATAATGGATCTAACCCATTATTAATTAGCCAAAATGCTGATTAATACTCCGGCACTGACGGGTCAACTTCCCGAGACCAAGCTGTAATTCCACCCTTGACATTCGTGCCTTCAATCCCAGCTTCCTTGAGAATTCCTAACGCCTTTGCCGAACGCCCGCCCATTTTGCAGTGGGCAATCAAGCGATGACCGTTGAGCAATTCCTTCACCTTCTCAATACCAGGGCCATTTTCAATCTCTGGTAAAGGCACAAGTACAGAACCAGGAATGCGGGCAATTTCGTACTCATTAGGGTTACGGACATCAAGCAGCACAAAATCTTGGGTATCGCTATCAATCAATTCTTTTAATTCCTTAACTGTGATTTCTGCTAATGTCATCTGCTGTTTTGCCTCCTCTGCTTTTGCTTGGGTAATACCGCAGAATTGTTCGTAGTCAATCAACTTTTCAATGATTGGACGTACTGGATTGGGACGCAGTTTCAACTCCCGGAACGTCATTTGTAAGGCGTCATACAACAGCAATCGCCCACTCAGAGTTGTCCCCTGCCCTAGGATGATTTTCACTGTCTCCGTTGCCTGAATCGCGCCAATAATTCCCGGTAAAATGCCCAAAACACCACCTTCAGCGCAAGATGGAACCAATCCAGGCGGCGGGGGTTCGGGGTAGAGGTCGCGATAGTTAGGGCCGCCCTCATAATTAAAGACGGTAGCTTGCCCTTCAAATCGGTAAATAGAACCGTAGACGTTGGGTTTGTTCAACAACACGCAGGCGTCGTTAACTAGATACCGCGTGGGGAAGTTATCGGTGCCATCCACGATGATATCGTAAGGTGCCAGGATTTCTAGGGCATTCTCCGCATTCAGGCGGGTTTCGTACAAATCGACCTGACAGTGAGGATTAATCTCGTGAATGCGAGCCTCGGCAGACTTAATTTTGGGTTTACCTACCCAAGATGTACCGTGAATCACCTGACGTTGCAGGTTGGATTTGTCCACGACATCAAAATCGACAATTCCCAGTCGTCCAATACCAGCTGCTGCTAGATACAGCAGCAGCGGCGAACCGAGTCCACCTGTGCCAACACATAGCACGCTGGAGGCTTTCAGGCGCTTCTGTCCTTCCAGTCCGACTTCTGGCAGGATGAGGTGGCGCGAGTAGCGTTCGTATTCTTCTTTAGTGAGCTGGACTTTATCCAGATTAGGGTTGAGCATGGCAGTTTGATAGGGAAGAAGCGGACTAATATCCTATCCAAAAACAATATACTTTGTACGTTTGTATCTTTGTATTTTTTAGATAAGTCATTAGTCCTAGTTTGACTCAACGGTAACAATTTCCTCTGGCTGGAACTGGTGAGTGTCATCAAGACTCCAGCTTTTAAGGTCAATAGTTTTACCTTGTTGAACAGAAACAATGATATATGAGTATTGCTGCCAAGCGCACTCTAGATCGAACGCTGAGGGAAGGGCTGGGTGATCGGGATGGGAGTGGTAGATGCCGACAATCGACAGGTGGCGATCGCGCGCCTCCTTCTGTGCCTTGAGCAGATCTGAGGGGGCGATCGCATACCGTCGCCTTCTAGTCGTTACCCGTTCAGCATCTAAGTAATCATTAGATGTTTCGGCACTCCAGGCATTTTCAGTTACCCAAACTTCCACTAGAGTTTTGCCCCGCTCGTGCAAATGTCCCAGCATGATGCCGCAGCACTCTTCTGGGTAAGTGCTTTCTGCATGGATACGGATGCTTTCTAAATGGTGAGGCTGGAGTTTGAGAACCACAAATACAGTTATCCCGGCACTGTAGCTTCTGAGGGTTGGCGTTGGGAGGCTTACATTCCCCAGTTTAAGCTTAGCGTTTTGACTGGCGCGTCCCAAAGTCGAATCATCTGATCATCCATCTTCAGCAGAGTGATGGAGCAACCTTGCATGTCCAAAGAGGTAATGTAAGGGCCAATCAGACAACGGACAATCTGGATTCCTTTATTTTCGCAGATTTGAGTTAATTTGCGATAGATAATGTACAGCTCGGAAAGGGGAGTGCCGCCCATGCTATTGACAAAAGCTAAGACTGAGTTACCACTCTGGAATGGGGGGTTAGTCAGTTGCAACTCTATCCATTCCTCATTATCTACATCCCACTCGCGTAACCTGCGGGTGTAAGGGGGATCTTCGATAATAGAAATTGCCAGCATTTCTGCGATTTTATCGGCTGACTTGAGAGACGTGCGCCAGCGTCCCGGTTCCCCATGAATGCCAATGCCAACTTCAATTTCTTGCTCGCCCAGAGTAAAGGTGGGGCTACCTTTGGCAGGTACTGTGCAGGAAGTCAGTGCTATTCCCATACTGCGCCCGTTGAGGTTGACTTTACGGCAGAGGTTGGCAAGCTTTTTCAAGTCATAACCCTCCTCAGCCGCCGCACCGCAGATTTTCTCAGCAAGGACGGTGGTGCCTACACCCCGACGTCCTTGGGTGTAGAGGCTGTCTTTGACAGCGACATCATCATCAATCAGAATGTTAAGAACTTGGATGCCTTCTGAGCGAGCCAGGTCAGCTGCCATCTCAAAGTTCATCGCGTCACCGCTGTAGTTTTTGACAATGTTGAGTACACCAGCACCACTGTTTACCTCTTTGGCAGCTGCTAGCATCTGGTCTGGGGTGGGAGAGGTGAAGACTTCCCCAGGACAGGCTGCATCCAGCATTCCCACTCCCACAAAGCCACCGTGCATAGGTTCGTGTCCGCTACCGCCACCGGAGATAATGGCAACTTTGTGTTTGACTGATGCACTAGCGCGATAGATGAAGTGGGGGTCAAAGTGGACTTTGATCAGATCGGAATGAGCTGCTGCCATTCCTTCCAAGCTTTCGCGCACTACGTCGTCGGGGTTGTTGATGAGTTTTTTCATATTAAATCCCTGCTGTAACTCAGTATTAAAACTGAAGCTCACCAGAAATCATATAATCCAAAGGTTTGTAGTAAGCACTTTCATGCTTTCCATTACAGCCTAAAAACGATAAAGCGCTTACTATAAGCCAAATGAGCGATCTGAATCAAGACTCCAGATAAAGCCGAAGTTGATTTTTTAGAGGGAAGCATTGCAGTATGTAGATTTTCGGTATTGATGGCAGATTTATCACCGCCATGCTTCCCCTTGTCTTT
>CAZZWA010000210.1:8679-10202 GCA_964657555.1 uncultured Microcoleus sp. | reverse complement strand
ATTTACGCCCATCAGCTTATTATGTTTCAAGCAACTCGTCGCCGTCTAGCGATTTGGTATACTGCTGTCACCGCAGTGTTGTTGCTGGTATTTGCCACTGGTGTCTATACGTATGTTCGCAGCACGCTAATTGAGCGCATTGATGACACCCTCAACCATGTCGTAGAGGTCGTACAGCGAAGTCTTGTGATTGAAGCCTTCCCGAAGGGCCAATTCCGCGTGAACGTTGAGGCTAGTTTTCGCAATAATCCAGCTGCTGTTGAAGATGACCACATCGATTTAGAGTGGTTCAGCCCCACTGGACAACTGCGGTGGTCAACTCTATCAGAACCACTTAATATTCCGTTGCGGGGGCCTAACCGCACTGGTGAGACGGTCAAGGTGATAAAAGACATCAAAAATCAAGAAATCTTACCGTCTCCAGCGCTACGCGAAGGGGCACACAATGGAGGAGTCGAGGAACTTCTACAAGACTCAGGATTCTCCTTGCGACAGGTAACAGAACGAGTGCAAATTGGGCGTCAGGTACTTGGTTATCTGCGCGTCAGCCATCCTTGGTTTGAAGTGACCAAGCCGACTCGCCTGTTAATACTGGATTTGAGCTTGGGCACTGCATTCATGGTGATTTCTGTAGCCGCAAGCGGCTGGTGGCTGTCTGGGTTGGCCATGAAACCCGTGCGAGAGTCATACCAAAGTCTCAAACAATTCACGGCTGATGCCTCTCACGAACTGAGAAACCCGATAGCCATGATCCAGACCAATGTGCAAGTGGCATTGGCTGACCCCGATCTCGAAAGGGCTGAGGGCATGGTTCCCTTACATTATCGGCAACAGCTCAAAGTTATAGAACGGCTCACCCGACGTCTGGGGCGTCTAGTGGATGATTTGCTGTTTCTGGCGCGGCAAGATGGGGGGATGGTGCAATCTAACTGGGTTAGTGTCCCTCTGGATGCTCTGTTGATGGAAGTGATTGAAGAGCAACAGCTTTTAGCAGTAGAAAAGGGCATCACTTTATTGCTGAACTTAGTTGATACAGTTGGATTGGGAACTGAGGACTGGGGATTGAGTGTTGGCAATGAGACACATAGAAGAAATCTTGACCTTTCCCGACACCCAATTCCTGATCCCCAATCCCTAGTTAATCCAAAATCTGAGCGCGAAGCGTATGCCCAACGTGCTTTAGAAGACGCCTTTGCCATTCTGGGAGACTGGGGCCAATTAGCTCGCCTATTCACAAATCTGGTTAGTAACGCCCTGCAATACACACCTGTAGATGGTCGAGTTGAAGTAGAATTGCAGCCTTGGGGACGGCATGGGACACTTTACTTGCAAGTGAAAGTGAGCGATAACGGCACCGGAATTCCATCAGAGGCTCTACCTCATATCTTCGACCGATTTTATCGGGTAGATCCAGCCAGAACTCATGGAAGTGATTCGACAACAACAGGATCTGGATTGGGGTTAGCGATCGCCCAAGCAATTGTCGAAAATCACCACGGTCACATCCAGGTTGAGAGCATTTT
>CAZZWA010000210.1:1737-8579 GCA_964657555.1 uncultured Microcoleus sp. | reverse complement strand
GACTTATCTCCACCAAAAGTGGAATTAGGGTTAAGAGTGTAGAAAATCAGCCATTTGTACACTCTTAACCTTGGGTGAGTAAGCAAATTAGATGATTTTAGATGGATACACATGGTTAGTTTATTTACCTGCACCTACTTATAACTCAAGTTGGTAGATGAAAGCAGCATTTAGAGGTACGTCATGAATCAACAAAATCAGACAAGCAAAAAAATTATAGGGCTAGTGGCAGCTATTAGTGGTAGCATGCTTTTTGGCTTACCAGCGATCGCCCAAAACAACCCAAGTATGCCTTATAACGGTAATGGGGAATTGAGACCAAATAACGATAGGCAATCTCCAGATCGAAATAACCCAGGAGTTAACCAGTCTCCCGAAAACCGTTTGACACCGAGCAATACCAATCGGATGAACAATGGGGGTGCCAATCAGTCTCCCGATAATGGCATGTCGCCGAGCGATTCCAGTTCAGGGTCTCAACAGCCAAGTGACTCCACTTCAGGTTCTCAACAGTATCGAAATAATAGTGGCAGCTCGCCTTATAACTCCAATAGGAATAGCATTAATTCATCAACTGGCAGCTCAGCACTAAACCCGTGCCCTAGCATTTTCTACGAACCCAAATATAGAGACACAGTTGGCGTTCCTGCGGGTTGCCCTGCCACTAATCCTGGGACATCATCAACACCATAGTAGTGGCTAGCTGTTTAAGCTAGGACAGCACCGTTTTGGTTAGTAATTGGGGTAGAGTTAGACTGAAGTCCTCGTCTTCCAATTACGTATTACTATGAATCATCCACTCCCTCTCCCCCCGAGAAATTTGGGGGTTTTGCTGTTAGTAGTTAGCATCTAAGTACTTTACTGTTGATGGTGAGATGCAGGAAGATAAAGAACTTGAGCTAACTCGTTGCGTAAAAACGTTTCAGTTTGCTGCTCTCCCAAAGTCCGAGCCAAACTGATAGCCTGCTTATAGAAACGTTGCGACTCCAAATAGTTGCCTGCATCTCGATACAGTCGCGCAGATAACTGTAGCGAATTCAGCTCTTGCTCTGGGTTTTGCGCCGACTGCGCTAGAGCAAGGCGTTGGCTAGTGAATTTAAGAGCATCCTTATACAGTCCTAGGGCACTATAAGATGCCACCAAACCATCATAAGCGCGGTACTGAGAGTAGCGATCGCGGCTCTCTTGAGCTAGATCCAGTGCTTCTCTATAGACTGCCTGTGCCTCAACATAATTCCTGATTGCGCGATATGCGTCTCCCAAATTGTTGAGGGTGTTAGCCTCTCCCACTGGATCGGTAATTCGTTGCCGTAATAACAGAGCAGCTTCGTAGCGTTTGATCGCTTGGTTGTAATCTCCCAATCCCGCTGCCACTAAACCAAGATTGCTCAAAGACAATCCTTCTCCTGGCAGATTATTCACGCTTCGCGCAATGGCTCTTGCCTCTGTAAATAATTCTTGGGCTTCTTGGGCGTGCCCTCCTTGGATCAGAACTGTGCCTAAGTTATTTAGTCCATAAATTTGGCCTTGGAAATCTTGTTGGTCGCGAGCTGTTGCTAATCGCCGTCGTAATAAGTCTTCTGCCTGCTTGTAGCGCCCTAAATTGGCATAGGCAAGCCCCATGTAATCGTATGTGCGACCAATTGCCTGATCGTCACCAATTTGTTGGTAAATTTTTAGCGCTTGCAACCAGTAGGCAACAGCTTTATCCAGGTTCCCTGTCTCCTGAGCCTGTCCTCCCATCCGCAGCAGCATGTCTGCCTCATTCCTAGGTTCCCCTGGAGTGCCGTTATTCATGGGTATATCTAGTTGTTGGTTGACTTCGACAGCACCAACGCTAGAAAAGTACAAAGTACAAAATACAAAGGAAAGAGAAAGACGAAACAGCAGCAAATTCTTGCTTCTACCTTTTGCCTTGCTTCCGTTGGTTAGATAGGGTTGCCTTTTGCCTTTGCGAACAAGCCATCGATTCATGGGACAAGCTAACAGACTGACATTTTTCTTCAGAATAATCCAAACGAACCAACTCAGCGGTTAGAAGGAAAAAGTATTTCTGACGGCTGATGCCTTTTTTCTGAGGATTGCTGCTGTTGGGGCAACTTATCGTGCAGATAAATCTCGCGAATATCCTCTGGTAGGGCAGTTTCTAGGAGATAATACCCCTGCTGGAGCCAAGCTTTGACATCGGCAGGAGAAATTGTTTCTCCCTCGGCTTGTAGATAGGCGGCAATTCTCGTTTCACTCCAGTGAAACGTCTGCGCCATCAAAACCATCAGCCGCAGTACTGGCTGCAATTGTTCCAAAGCCTGCTCTAGGTAGCACCAAAGCGGTGGCGGCGCAGCCTGCAAGGAATAATGAATTGACTCTACTGGTGGCAGATCAGCTTCGTTGATGCAGATGGCCGTCATGTTGATCAGCCAATTCTGGAAGGAGTTGGCTGCCGGATCGCCTCCTTGCTCCAGATCTAGCCCTCCCAGCTCGTAGTATATGTGACGCCAAGTCAGGGCAAACAGGTATTCTGCTTGCACGGGCGATCGCGCTGAATGCCGAATCAAGGTGTGTACTATCGGGCTGTAGCGACAAAAAATTGCTGTGAAGTACTTCCCTTCATCAGGATATTGCTGAAACAGGGTCAGTAATTCCCGATCGCTGTGATGAAATAGCGCTTTGACAAGTGGATGATTGGATTCAGGAAAATGAAGGATTTGCACTGGTTTCAGGTCGAGCTTGCTGATGAGTAAAGTCCTCGTAGATGCTTTCTAATATATGGGGCGTCTTCCTCTTGAGAAAGAGCCACTTGGAGAGCATCTCAGTTTTGCAAATATTCTCCCAATTGCCCCCCCTTTAGCCCCCCTTATTCAGAGGACGAACCAGATTTCTTGAGCCCCTCCTCTCTAGGGAGAGAAGGTGGGAGTGAGGTTTGGAAAGAGTTTCTACAAAGGTAAGATGCACCTGCTGCTTATAGGTTCTTACTTCCCGGCTGACAAAAGCCGTAAGACAGAGAAGCTAGCTTTTCTCAAGCTTGGTAGGGGTTGGTTCTACTTAGCTAAAATTATTTACATAAGAATAACTCTAGTTTAGGTCTTAAGTGCAACAGAACCATAGATTGGCCCTCTCTCCGGCTAACTTTTTCACTCTTCTGTTGCTAAAAATAGCTACATAAAATGGTATTATGTACATTAGTTAATACTGGGGGTACTAATAAACTCCTTTCAGGGATTGAAATCTTGACTTTTTGTCAGTTCATGACTATACCGTTAGTATCCTACTATCCCAGTTTCAATCCTTTTATTTAAATGCCTGTTTGCTTTATATGCCTTTAGACAGCCTCCTTTCTACTCAAGGCATCATGGTGATGCTGTTGGCAGCCTACGCCGTTGCCATGTGGATGTTCCTTACCAGCGCTCCCAAAGTCTACACCATAATGGTGTCGGATTTAGAAATTGCCAAGCAGTTCTATGAAGGCTTGCTAGATTTGCCAGCAGCAGAAGTGCCCTTGCACTACTACTACAACTACGAGCAAACTTTGGGAACACCAGGAATTGACCCACTCTACTTATCTGGCAATATGGGAAGCACTACTGCTAGAGGATTAAACGGTTATGATGGGCTGTGGTATCAGACAAAGAAGAATACTCAGCTACACATTATCACAGGGGCGAGTTTAGGGTCTAAAAGTCGCCAGCGCCACGTTTGCTTTGACCACGACTGTCTAGAGCAAGTCCTGATGCGGGTGCAGACGCGGGGAGTAAAGCATAAAATCCGTCGTGATCAGCCGCTGAACTTTTTGGTCAAGGATTTAGAAGGCCGCGTGATTGAAATGGCCGAAGTGTCTAATTAATTGTTGGTAGGGGCTAGGTGAGAAAACAGTTCGTAGCGCCGCCGGATGGCGGTAGGTTGGCACAGATTGCCTCAACAGCTGCTAACTTGAAAACACGCAGCCTGTAAAGATAGTCTTTGAGGGGGTCGCTACCATGGCACTAACAGATAAGCCTTTGATATGGGAATATTACCCAGACGATCCCTATGTTCCAATTACTCATGAAGGGACAGTTGCGGGGTTTTGCCGACCGGAATTTGCTGTAAGAATTGTAGAAGTTCTGAATGATGAGGAAAAGCTACGCAAAGCACTCCGCATAGCTTGTGTAGACATAATCCGCCGAACCGGTGGCGACCTAACTAAGGTTGATGAGTTGGTGAGCAGATACATCGCCAGGGCTGAGCGTCCTAAGTATGGAACAAGAGCGATCGCTGCCTTACTTCGTGATCGGCAACAGGAACTGGACGTCAGCGAGCAGGAGTTCGTCAAGTTCTGCGATTCCTATAGATTGTCTATAAAAGAACTGAAAAATATTTATGCTGGAGAAGAAATCTATGACAGTATGCTAGGCCCACTAGCACGCATCCTGGGAACAACAGTTGAGGAGTTAATCGCTGTGCGAGATGGTGGAGGGAGCACAAAAGGTAATCACCAGGATAGTTCAGTTAAAAGAAGCGTTTAGTAAAGAAGGCGGAAGGAGGGGAAAGCCAGCCCCGCGCCATTTGCGGGTGGAGTTTTAACCTCCCCACACAATGTTAAAGGACGCGGTCGTGCCCGTATTTACCTTTAATGTGGGTATTAAAGTATTGACCCGCTGAAGGCGCACTCTTTAAACCCTGATACAGGCTATCGGACACATCGTGATAGTGGTAGATGCTGCCATTGTGGAATTCAATTCTGAGTTTTTGGGCTTTTTCGTCATAGTCAAAGGATTTAATCACATCGCTGGAACTCTTGAGTAGAGGAAAGGCGATCGCATCTCGGATACTGGCACAGTCAGTTAACAGCATTACCAGTCGGTCAATACCAATTCCCAAACCTCCTGTAGGCGGCATACCATACTCTAGTGCTGTGAGAAAGTCTTCATCGACGCCATGCGCTTCTAAATCTCCAGCAGCTTTTCTAGCGGCTTGTGCCTCCAGACGTTCCCGTTGATCAATAGGATCGGTCAGTTCCGAGAAGCTATTTGCCGTTTCCCTCCCCACAATAAATAGTTCAAATCGCTCCACTAGCCCTGGTTTTGACCTATGAGGTTTAGCGAGAGGAGAAATTTCAACTGGAAAATCCAGCACAAAGGTGGGCTGAATCAATTTAGATTCAACTTTTTCCTCAAATGCTAAACTGAGGATTTTCCCTATAGAACCGCACTCCTCCACATCAGGAATACCAGCTTGCTGAGCCGCTTTCTTAGCTTCATCTAGAGTGGAAAATTGGTTAAAATCTAAACCAGTAGACTGTTTCACCAATTCGTGCATTGTGATTCGACGCCAAGGTGGAGTTAGGTCAACTGCCTCCCCTTGATAAGTAATTTGCAGCCTACCTAACACCTCTTGGGCAACGGTGGTGATCAGAGTCTCAGTCAGCGCCATCATGTCTTGGTAGTCGGCATAGGCTTGATAAACCTCAATTGAGGTAAATTCCGGATTGTGACGAGTAGAGACGCCCTCATTACGGAAGATCCGCCCCAGTTCAAAAACCTTTTCAAATCCACCTACAATCAGCCGCTTGAGATGGAGTTCTGTGGCAATCCGCAGGTACAACTCCATTTCCAGCGTATTGTGGTAGGTAATAAATGGGCGGGCGTCAGCACCACCCGCTTCTGACTGAAGCACTGGCGTCTCAATTTCAATAAAGCCTTGCTCGTCTAGGTACCGACGCATCCCCGCAGTAATTTTAGCTCGGCGACGAAAAGTTTCCCGCACTTCTGGGTTGACAATCAAATCCACATAACGCTGCCGGTAGCGTTTCTCCACATCTGTGAGACCATGCCACTTATCGGGTAAAGGTAGCAGAGATTTGGTGAGCATTTCGTAGTGGGTTACGTAAACCGATAGTTCGCCCTTTTCCGTCCGTTTAATCGTCCCTTTAGCTCCTAGAATGTCCCCAACATCAGTTAGCTGCTTTACAGTTTCAAAGGCATTTGGGGTGTCTGCCATCGTTTCTTGAATTCTTTTCTTATCTAGGTAAAGCTGAATTTGGCCGGTTTCATCTTGTAAGGTAAAGAAGGCCAGTTTGCCGAATACCCGACGCGCCATAATCCGACCAGCAACGACGACTTCTACATCAACTTCTTCCCCACTGGGCAAGTCGGCATATTTTTCCTGAAGTTCTGCTGCATGATGGGTAGACTCCCAACTGTAGGCATAGGGATTTATTCCTAGCTGCTTGAGCTGTTCTACTTTTTCTAGTCGGGCGGCACGGAGGGCGTTGGGTTGGGACTGCTCGGAGGACATAATTACGAACTTCTAGCGGCAAGCTTTGATATTATACCGTTTCACCTACAAGCTGCCCGTTATGCAAAGACATTGCTTCTCAGATGAGTTATGGGTAGCTTTTTAGCATAATGCCAGCGAATTGATGAAACGGTATTAGGATTTACACAGTGTTTAGCTACATACTGACCGAAACGCAAGTGTAGCATTAGTGTTTACGTAACTTAAGCTTGACAAATTTAGATATGGATATGAAGAAAGTAGAGAAAACGTAAATATTTTCAGCTTTTGTACCTGATTTTAATAAAGGTAATTATTAAGTTTAAAATAAATGTTACCAAATTAGCCATCATAACTGGTAAATCATGAATATAAATTCCGTAAACTAACCATAAGAAGACACCAGTATTAAAAGTAACCAATGTTACCAAAGACAGGTCTTTCGCAGATTTAGAAGTCCATGTTTTAATTACCTGCGGTAGAAAGGCAATTGTTGTTAGTGTTGCTGCCGCTAATCCCAGAACAGTTACAAAATTCATTATTGTTACATAAAAATTAATCAATATGAGTATAGCTGCAACTGTACAATA
>CAZZWA010000210.1:0-1637 GCA_964657555.1 uncultured Microcoleus sp. | reverse complement strand
TAGAAGATTCTGAGGTCTCTATTGGGGATTCGAGGGGAAAAGTTATTTTTAAAGAATATATTGACAAGCAGTAAGCAAGAACAAAGAGAGCCGCTTTGCTAACAATAATGTGGCTCTCTCCTTTCTCAATCTCCTAGTTGCAGAGCAACTCTAGGAACGTTTTTTAGCTCCTTCTCCATAAACTTTTACCAGTTCGTCGATGTAGGTGCTGTACTTATCTGCTAATTTTTTATCTTGGATCAGTAGCGAGTTTTCGGCATTTTGGGTGGCACTGCGAGAAAAATTAAAACTGCCGGTGACTACCGTATCATCACAAACCACTACTTTGTTATGCATAAAATCATGCTTGCCAGTAGGTTTGTATGGTTGCGATCGCTTACCTACAAGCGCATTTGCCACCGATTGGAAAGTTTGCACGATCGCAACGTCTTTTGGCGATTTTTCCCACTTTTTCACGATCTGTGACATCTGCGTCTCGTCATAAATCCCACCAAATTCCGAGACTTGCTGGAAACGTAATGCTTCATCTAGAGAAGCAAGGATGGATTGGGACGTTAAAACCATTGAGGCAACCTTAATCCGCTGTTTTGCTGAACCGATCAGAGTGGAGATCAGATGGTCAATGGTTTTTCCTTCACCTGGTGCAAAGGCGACTTCAACACTCGTTTGCTCAACATCCACTGTGCCAATGTCATTGACACCAGTAGACTTGATGTCACCACTGACCCACAATTCTTGAAAGTCGGTCTCGTAGAAAGCGCAAAGTTTAGGAGAACCGTCAATGCGAACAATATTGTTTTCTTGAAAACTCCAGGCATCATCTGTGAAATTAGCCGAACCTGTCCATAAGGCAGCATCAGGCGTATTAACATCGCGAATGATGTATTTATCGTGCATTAACTTTGAGCCTGTAATGCTCTTAATCTCCACATTATCCTTGAACTCCTCGGCCAGAAAATCCTTTGTACCTTTTGGTGCAGGGTCTCCCCCAGTTTCTATGAAGAAATCAACGTCCTCCTCCTTTTCCTCTACAGCCTGCTGCTTCCCCTTACCGCGATGGCTATGAGATGAGGGTTTGCCAGCATAGAAAGCGATTCGCACTTTAATACCGTCTGCTGCTTTATCATTCAGCGCTTTAATCACAGGATCGCGCAGTTGTGGGTCCCGAAGCCGAAAATCGTATATAGCAATATGCAGGCTGGATTTGGCTGCATTGATAAACTCGACTAACTGCGTCGCTACCTGAATGCCTTGCCCTTCTTCTCCATCTTTCAGAAAAGTCACGTCGATTCCCATAGATTTTGTCTCCTTAAAATTAATGGAGTTAACACGCTAGTAGTCTTTCTAGGTTAATTTGATGAGAGAGTTCGTAGGGGCAATCCCCCGTGGTGGTTTCCTGATCCCTGTCGAAGAATGCCCCAATCGTTGGAGGATAGGCACGGGGGCACTACCCCTACAACCAGTCAAAAACAAGTTTACAGACCACTACTAAACTGGTGAGATTCTCCCGACTTCAAACGTTGTGTTCATAAACTGGGCTTCCAGACAAAACTGCCAAGGAGTCGCTCTCAATATAGCAAGGGATGCATTAAGCTACTCACTGAAGTTGCAGCTTTCCGGATTCTTTCGCCAGATAT
>CAZZWA010000209.1:6013-10209 GCA_964657555.1 uncultured Microcoleus sp. | reverse complement strand
AGGGTACGTATTGAAGCCTCTCAGTATTTGCCTGAAGCGTTGATTTTACAGCAGATTGCAAGTTCATGGAGTACACCCCTCCCCTTACTAAGGGGCGGGTGGGGTAGTGTACTTCACGTAGATGAAAAGCGCTGTAAGCACTTCAGGCATGGTTTCGCTAGGGCTCCACCCTCGAAAGAATGACGAATCATACCATCTTTGATTTTTCAAACATTCTCTAATACCTTAGTTCAATTGATCGCATTTTCTGCCGTTCCATTAGTTAGAAACGTTATTTCCTCTTAGTAAATTTATTTACACGAATAACCATTAATTGATTTTATATTATCGTGCGGTCTGTCGAATCGTCCTAGAAACAGGCCGTAGCCTGCGTGATTGACTGCGCAATTGCTTTAATATTGTCACCAAATCAGATGTGTATTTCTGATTTTTAAGCAATGACATTGAGGAATGCGGCCTAAGCACGAACCTCTTTTTTCCACCCCTAAGGCTCAGCCTTAACGCGTCGGATCGGCAGGTTAGCAATCAACGCCGTTGCCCTTTGGTTACTCTCTAAAGAAAACTCTAATCCCTCGGTGTCAATTTCGACGTAGCGAGAGACAACTTGCAGAATTTCTTCCCGCATGGCTTCCATCTTCTCCGGACTGAGGTCAGCCCGGTCATGAGCAATCACTACTTGCAGGCGGCGTTTGACTTCCACACGGCTGCTGTCATTACTGGCGCGAGGAAAAAGTCGTTCTAGAAGTTCGGTAATCATGATGGAGCCTACACAGATGTTATTACCATTTAGTTATACCTATAGCTAAAATCCTATAGTTGCGAACCGGGAAATAGTCAGAGCCATCAGTAGATAAACACCATACTTTCCTCTCTTGAATGGCAACTAGATAATCTTAGTCCACAAAAATTTACGGAGGCGGGAGAAGATGTTCTCATTGGTAGCATCCAGGTTAATAAAATCGACTTGCTCCCCTTCTAAGCGACGAGCGATATTGTAAATAGCCACTCCTGGTAAGGGGAGGTTTTCTGCAAGTACCAACGGTTCACCCCGGTTGGTAGAGACAATCACCTGCTCGTCCTCAGGAATAACGCCAATCAGAGGAATAGCTAGAATTTCTTGAACATCTTGGACAGACATCATGTCATTTGCCTGCACCATTCCTGGTCTAAGACGGTTGACAATTAAGTGGTTGCGCTTGATGGTTTGTGCTTCTAGCAAGCCAACCACACGGTCAGCGTCGCGCACAGCAGCAATTTCTGGAGTGGTGACCACTAGGGCCTCTTGGGCAGCAGCGATCGCATTCTTAAAGCCCATCTCAATGCCAGCTGGACTGTCAATCAGAACGTACTCGTACATGCTGGCCAACTCGTCGATCAGGTGCTTCATTTGCTCCGGAGTTACCGATTCTTTGGTGCGGTTTTGGGCAGCTGGCAGAAGTACTAGTCCCTGAATCCGTTTATCTTTCACCAAAGCCTGTTCTAATCGGCACTCACCAGATAAAACTTCAACAGCGGTGTACACCACTCGATTTTCCAGCCCCAGCAGCAGATCTAAGTTTCTTAGGCCAAAATCCGCATCCACCAAGGCCACTTTACGCCCTAATCGAGCGAGTGCCATGCCTAAATTTGAAGTAACAGTGGTTTTACCCACCCCTCCTTTGCCGGAGGTAACGACAATAATGCGACTCATTATGGGGGACTAGGAACTAAAGGTAAGAGTTTTGAGTAGCGCTTTGCGCCGCTTTTCGCCAGAGAGTTTTGAGTTTTATTCAGAACCTACAACTCAGAAATTTTTCCAAGGTTGGTCTTATCAAAATCAGCAACTCTAGTGATGCGAATTCCTTGAGGCGTCACGTAGGCGACTTCTGGATAGAAATGAGATGGTGGTGTTTCTGGTGCCCTGGCTACAGAATCGGCAATCCGCAGCTGGGTTGGTTCCATCTGCAACGCCATAATCAGACACTGAGTATCGCCCCGAGCACCGGCATGGGCAAACCCACGCAGACGCCCCCAGACTAAGATATCTCCTGCTGCAACCACATTACCGCCCGGATTCAAGTCTCCCAGAATAACTACTGTACCAGGATGACGAACTTCTATGCCCGAACGTACCGTAGTTTGTAGATAGAGGGGCTCTGTCAGCATCTGGCCTGGGTTGGCAGGTTTCTGATTAAGAGAAGATGAAGGCGGTACCTGTTCTACAGAATAACCAGCAGTGGCTGCCGCTACAGCAGTTTGACGCCTGTTGGTAGAAACAAGTTTTATCTGTAGCTGAGCTTCACACAGAGCATCTGCGATCGCTTGCAACTGGCGGACATCTAACAACCTGTCTTGAGCAATCAGATTTACAGGTGCCTGTGGTTGCCAGAATCGTTCACCAGCATTAAGACGATGCTTGAGTTGTAGGTAAAGGTCACTCCAGCTTGTCGTTACTGAAGTTGCCGCTTCTGTTGGCAAGATTAACAACAGCTGATCATTCTCACTTTTTAGGCGAACTTGCAGGTTGAGGTTCACCTCTGGGATGCTCTCGACAACGGTTGACACAGGTGGGGGAAGGGACGATTCAGAAGTCATGCGAGATGGGTTTGAGTCTGGGCGAACCGACTATTTACCCATATTAGATTGGGTTGAAACATTGTACATCAATAGTCCTTGGAGTCATCTGGATAACCTATGACTTACTCAGCCGCCGATAAACTGTTGCCAAAGCATCAGCATCTCCCACATTGCCAGGAAACAGCACGACGGGCAATTCAGGGAATTGAGGATGGTCAACAGGGGTGCGGACTATTGAGCAACCAGGCAAAATCTGACCTAGCAGCCGCGCCGATCTCAAAGCCAAACCTTTGCTCAACACATCATTAGAAGTAATCCCTCCCTTGCTAACAAGAAATCCGAGATCTGGTGGCAAACCGCGCACGATATCCATTAATAAGTCTGAAACAGCGGCACCAAACTGTAACCGTGTTTGCACGTCAGCAAAAGTGAGTTCCTGACGACTGGTATATACCACTGGTGTTTTACCAGTCGTGTGCGCGTCATAAATAGTTGCCAGAGTTTGCCTGAGGAGTGCGGTTCGCTGAGTTTCAGATTCGTCCAAGAGATGAGCGACATCAATCTCAATCCCAGCTATACCAGGCTCTTTGAGTAAATTTTCTAGTTGCTGCGTGGTTTTTTTGACGTGAGAACCAACGATCACTGCACCAGGTTTGCTTCCCCGGACGTACTTTGCCATATCCTCTGCCGCGACTGGTTGAGGGCCGAGATTGGCCAGGGAGGTCAAGATGCTGGCAGCACTGCGAAATAAAAAGCGCTTCCCTTGACTAGCTGCTGCGAGAACATCTGCGGCAAACTGGTTAAAATCTGCCTGAGTTTCACCATCTACCACGACACACTGGTTGCCTGTGAGATTCATCAGTCGTGCCAGACTCCCAGCACGGATATCCTCAAGTACAAATCGTTCTACTGCTGCTGCTGGAATGCGACCTTGGGTTTTCTCTTCTACATAGTTAGACAAGTCGCTGTGGTGATATCCAAAGACGGAATCGCGGGCAAACTCAGTTTCGTGTACGGGTGTGGGAGTGCCGTCAATAATTAAGTAATGTACGCTATCGCGGGTAATCCGTCCCCCTTCAAAGAAAGCAGGAACTAAGAAGTGGGCGTCGAAGGGGCCAAGTTCTTGGGCGATTACATCTGTCTCAACGGGGTAATGCCCCCGCAGTGTGGAGTCAGAACGACTGACAACAAGAAACCCCTCCGGAGCGTCGATGGCCAGCTTCAGGTTGTGACAAACTTCTCTTGTGACATCTGTGGCTTCCTTTGCCGTCAGTGCCCTCGTATTTGTCAGCACGAAGAAAATTGGCGAGTCATCAGCTAAGCCCAGCTGCAAGGTTTCTACATCCCAACGGGTCAGGAGCAAACAGCTATGAACAGTCTGAGAACCTGTAGGATCATCATCCAGAACAATAATTTTTGGTTTGGTAGTCATTTTTCACTTGAGTGCTGGTTTTGTAATCTTCTCATCTCTTCTTGGACACCAACGGCAATTTGCAACGCTTCGTTTATAAAGATGCCCGTACTCGCTAGCGCGATCGCTAACCTGCAAAGCTCATAGTGCCCTCAAGTTGGTAGCAAATAGTTCCAGATTACCAGCAATAAAACTGCGATTTTCTCGTAAAATCTTCTCCGATTTCAAG
>CAZZWA010000209.1:2922-5913 GCA_964657555.1 uncultured Microcoleus sp. | reverse complement strand
GAGTGACTTCCTAGCTTGAGCGCTGACTTTGCAACTGTTTCATCTCCTCTTGAGCACTAATGGCAATCTGCAATGCTTCATTCAGCAAGCGTCCGTGATCGCTAGCCCGATCACTGAATCGTACTCCTGTTAAAGTTGTCAATTTATTAGCAAATAACTCTGGGTTAGTAGCAATAAAATCTTTATTTTCTCTAAGAATTCTTTCAGTTTTGAGAGCGCAAACTAAATCTGCTCTTGTCATTTTTAATACTTCTATAACTTTCTCTCTGTTGTCTATACTTAACCCAGGATTACCAGCTGCTTCTAGCTGGTCGTTAATACTTATAGCTTTGATGAACACATTGTATTTTTCAACTTCTTTAAGAAAAGCTAGGAGATGTATAGGAATGTTATTTTTGATATTTCTTGACCAAATTATTTTTACAACAGTTGCAGTTATTACAGCAAACAATAGAGAAATAATGACATTAATAACCACTAAACTTGCAGGGGCAAAAGAGAGAGTAGAAACAGCATAGAGACCAGCAATAATGCCTACAAACGAAAAGATTGAACCTCCATTGCCAAAATTATTAGTCAGACCTAGGAGTGTAGCTGTAGCCGTACAAGCAACAACTAGAGTCGCTGGCATTCTGAAACTAGGAACAAAGATAGAAGACGAGCATAACAGAACTACAAAAAAGACTCCCAGGGAAACGGCTCCCATAGTCAGCAGATTAGGTTTTTTTTCAGCGTCACGCACAACAGCCTCTGGATCCTGACCAGTCAAATTTCTCAAGTCTTCTTTGGTAATTTCCATACCCTGTAGATCGGGTTGCATGGCTAAATCTCCTTTTTGTAACTCTGTTTCTTGTTAGTTCAGTAAGTAGCGCGTGAGACAGGTGCCTATGAAAGGGCAGATGAGTGCAAGCACGGTGGTAGTGCATAGTGTATTGCTTCTATCGTCTCGCTGGCAGCATCAGCGCATTCGTAAGCACCAAGATAGCAAATTACCGAACTCTTTGGCAGTACTTTTTCTCTTTGTATCGATGGCTAAGCGATCGCCTCTAATACTGCTAAAAAAAACAAATTGAGAAAGCTGAATCAGAAGGTCTTGATTACACTGCAACCAAACTATTATGCCGGAGCAAAGCTGTAGTATTTGGCTCACGGCCCCGGAAGGCTTTGAAGACCTGCATTGGATGTTTGCTCCCTCCCAGTGCTAGAACAGTATCGCGGAAACGATGACCGACTTGGGCGATCGCCTGCTCATTCTCCAACCCTGCTTCCTCAAAGGCAGCAAACGCATCTGCACTCAGCACTTCAGCCCACTTATAGCTGTAGTAACCTGCTGCATAACCCCCAGAAAAAATATGTCCAAATGCACACAAAAAGCTATCCTCTGGCAAGGGCGGCAGCACCATCGTTGTTTTGGCAATCCGTCGTCGGACATCTGCCGGACTCTCTTCCCCACCAGGCTGATAGCGGTGATGTAATTCCAGATCCACCCAACTTAAGTGGATTTGCCGCAACATCACGCTACCACTCATGTAGGTACGAGCAGCCAAGAGCTTCTGGTAATAATGTTCTGGTAGAGGTTCGTCTGTCTGGTAGTGTCTACCCAGGCTGAGCAGGGTGGCCCGATCATAGCACCAGTTTTCCATGAATTGGCTGGGCAACTCTACCGCATCCCACTCTACATTGTGAATGCCCGATGCTCTGGTGTAGTCTACTTTGGTCAGCATGTGCTGCAAGCCATGACCGAATTCGTGGAACAGGGTTTCCACCTCGTTAAAGGTCATCAGGCTGGGCTGATTATCTACAGGTGGCGTCTGGTTACACACTAGATAAGCCACAGGCAAGCGCACTATAGAGCCTTGCTCCTCCGCTACTTTGGCTCGGCTGATACACTCATCCATCCAGGCACCCCCCCGTTTTTCTGCCGGACGGCTGTAGGGATCGAGATAGAAGTGGGCGATCGCATGGTCTGCTTCGTCTTTTACCTGGAAGTAGCGCACATCGGGATGCCATACAGGAGCTTCCCCATCCGCAGGGGTAATGACAACTCCAAAGATGCGCTTGGCAAGAGCGAATAGTCCTTTTAGCACCTGCTCAAGGGGGAAGTAAGGGCGCAGTTCTTCCGCATTAAAAGCAAACTTTTCTTCTCGCTGCCGTTCTGACCAAAAGGGAATATCCCAGTGTTGAAGATCCTCGCCCTCCAGTGCTCCTTTTGCCACCGCAAAGGCTCGGAGTTGCTCCAGCTCTTTAACTGCTGCATCATAGCTAGCATGGCGTAGCTCCTCTAACAAAGCCTCTACTGCTGTCACGCTACCCGCCATTTTTGCCGCCACACTGACTTCAGCAAAGCTATTAAAGCCCAAGAGCTTAGCCTGCTCTCGCCGCAACTCCAAAATCCGCTTGATCGCAGGTGTGTTGTCCAACTCTCCACTTGAAGCTCGACTGACAAAGGCTTTGTAAAGCTTTTCCCGCAGATCTCGACGGCGACTGTGCTGCATGAAAGGCATATAGCTAGGAATATCTAGGGTAATCAGCCAAGGCCCAGACTCAGCAGTTGCATTCTCTTCTCCAACAGCACGAGCAGCTTGAGCTGCCAGAGCAATTAAGCTAGGAGGCAATCCTTCTATTTCTTCTGCTTGAGTCAAGGTGAGACTGAAGGCTTTGGTCGCATCTAAGACATTATTAGAGAAGCGGGTCGAAAGTTCTGCTAGCTCTAACTCAATCGCATTAAATCGCTCCTTGGCTTCACCAGCTAAGCCTACCCCCGAAAGTTCAGCATCCCGGAGTGCAGATTCCACAATCCGCTGTTGACTCTCTTCCAGAAGATTCCACTGCTTGCTATCCTTGATTGCTTTGAAGCCTTTGTATAGGGGTTGGCTTTGACTGAGGCAATTCCCGAACTTCACAATTTCTGGTTGTATAGTTTCATAGGCTGTACGCAGTTCGGGGCAATTTTTCACACCCATCAGGTGACTAATAATCCCCCAACTCCAA
>CAZZWA010000209.1:0-2822 GCA_964657555.1 uncultured Microcoleus sp. | reverse complement strand
GTCTTGAGCGGAGTCGAAGGGGAAGAATTAGATAGAGATTACAATTCAGCCAAACTCATCAAAAAGATTGGATTAGAGATGCCCTGCCAGGGCATCTCTACTAATAGTGGCGGGGGAACTGCGTCACTCAAAAAAGCCTTTGTCAAGAAGGAAAAAGAATCCCGCGTTGTAACAGTACTCCGTTCAAAGTCGGGTTAGTTCACAGAAGATTCTGCCTATTACCTCCGGAGAGATTGGCAACAAAGGTACTCTGTTTATTTTACCTGATCGAAATAATTTAAAGTTATACTTTGCATAAGAAGTATAAAAGTTTTGCATCTATGTTTAACCCCTTAGCTTACCCTCTTTCTCTCAATCAAGTAATTGAGACAGACCCTCCGACTGTGACCTCGGATACACCAGTCACAGAAGCGATCGCACTGATGCATCGGGCGCAGATCAGCAGTGTTCTCGTGGTACGACAGGAGGTAGAGAACACCGAACGGTTGTTATCAGCAGAAAATATAGAGCCCGCCTTGGGCAGAGTCAACAGTTTGCCTCTTTTAGGAATTTTTACAGAACGGGATGTTGTCCGGATCGCAGCGTTGGGTGTGGATATAGAAGGTGTGGTGATCGCCGCAGTCATGAGCCAGCCACTTATCACCCTAAAGGAATCTGAGGCTCAAGATTTTCTGACCGTATTGAAGCTTTTCCATCAGCACCAAACTCTCTATCTGCCAATTGTGAATGACCTTGGTCACTTGGCAGGGAGCATCACGCTAACCAAGCTGGTTGCAGAAGTCGGTTTACTCATATCTCAAGTTACCAGCCAAAATTTGGGTGAATCTAACCCACATGCCCTATCAACTCAGCAAATCGTTGAGGTGACAGATGACCCCCAGAAGGCCAACGAGCGATCACCAGACGGGTTGAGGCTGGAATCTCCAAGTCGTCTGTCTGTGATTCTGGATATTGCGCAGGAATATCTGCTCGTTACAGAGTGCCACGAGCGCTTACTGATGGAAACAGAGTTAAGAAAGAGTCAAGAAAAATACAAAGTTCTTTTTGAGATATTCCCTATTGGAATTTCAATTACAGATAAACAGGGAAATATCCTTGAAGCCAATAAAGCTTCAGAGGAAATTTTAGGTATATCCATAGAAGAACAAAAAAACAGAAAGTGTGATGACGAGAAACCGCAAATCCTCCGGACCGATGGTACACCAATGCCAAAGCAAGAGTTTCCTAGTTTTATGGCCTTAAAAGAAAACCGAATCATTGAGAATATAGAACTGGGAATTGTGAAACCGAGTTATGAAATTACCTGGATTTGCGTCACTGCTGCTCCCATTCCTCTTGATGATTATGGGGTGGCAATAGCATACGTTGACATGACAAAGCGCCAGCAGACAGAAAAGGAACTTGAAAAATCTCTCTATCTGCTCCGCGCTACACTTGAATCAACTGCCGACGGCATCATGGCGGTCACCCTTCAAGGAGAGATCGTCGCCTTTAATCAGAAGTTTGTCCAGATGTGGCAAGTTCCAGATGCCCTGATGAAGTTATCAGGAACTGACCGGCTGGCTTTGATCAGGGGTCAACTCAAAGATCCAGAAACCTTTAACAGACGAGTTAGAGAACTGAACACTCAACCAGAATTAAAAGCCTACGACATTCTGGAACTAAAGAACGGGAAAATCTTTGAGCACTACTCTCTAGTTCACCAACTAGGTGAACAAGTCATCAGGGTATGGAGCTTTCGGGACATTACTCAACAAAAGCGGGCCGAGGAAGCAATGCACTCCTCGGTTGAACGGGAACGCTTGCTAGGAAGGATGACTCAGCGCATCCGTCAGTCTTTACGAATAGATGACATTCTCAACACAGCAGTTGCGGAGGTGCGCAGCTTTCTGCAAGCGGAACGAGCTGCCCTCTATCGGATTAATACGCCTCAGGGTGCGCAATTTGTCGTCGAATCCGTTACACCAACGTGTCCATCCGTTTTAGGGATGTCCATGTATGACTGTTGTTTTGAGACGGAATATATCAAAAAATACCAAATGGGCTTTGTCTCTGCAATTAATGATATTTACAAAGCCGATCTGTCTCCTTGTTACATAGACCTACTTAAGGGCGCAGGGATTCGAGCTAATCTTGTAGTGCCGTTGGTGGTAAACGAGCAGCTGTGGGGTCTGCTCTGCGTCCATGAATGCTCTAGGCCACGTCACTGGGAACAGTTTGAAATCGAGTTGTTGCAGCAGCTGGCAACGGGACTAGCGATCGCGATTCAGCAATCCTCGCTCTTCGAGCAGCTAAAGGAAGCAAACTTGGAGTTGCAGCGCCTTGCCTGCCTTGATGGCTTAACCCATCTGGCCAATCGTCGTCGGTTTGATGAATATCTTACCCAGGAGTGGCGGCGACAGGCACGGGAGCAAGCACCCATTTCACTACTGCTGTGTGATATTGACTGCTTCAAAATCTACAATGATACTTACGGTCACATTGCCGGAGACATGTGCTTGCGGCAGGTTGCTGGTGCTATTCGTTTAGCTGTGAGGCGACCAGCTGATTTAGTTGCTCGTTATGGGGGGGAAGAATTTGCCGTAGTTCTGCCCAACACCCCTGATACTGGTGCAGTTTACATTGCTGAGTCAATCTGCTCATTAGTTAAAGATTTAGAAATTGTCCATGTCCACTCACCTATCAGCCCATACGTCACCCTCAGTGTGGGTGTAGCAAGTCTTGTTCCCAGTCTCTCATCTTCACCAGCAGCGCTAGTTGCAGCAGCCGATCAGGCGCTGTATGAGGCGAAAATGCAAGGGCGCGATCGTGTAGTACAAGCA
>CAZZWA010000208.1:2050-10234 GCA_964657555.1 uncultured Microcoleus sp. | reverse complement strand
TCATAAATCAATAAATGCTTTTAAATGTATATTCATCTAAATCTCCAGTTTCTATAAAATATTGCATTACAGGACGTAGCTCCTGCAATTCTTGTTCTGACAAATAATGATGAGAAGGTTTTTTACCGCTTTCAATAACAGTTAGAATTCCTTCTCTTTTTCTGATATCAACGCTAAGTTCACTATCCGTTGGTGATGGTATAACCAATCGTTCTCGATATAGTTTCAATGCGTTTAATTCGGATTGTAACTGCCAGATCATCGCTTGGCGGTCTAAATTTGCTAACTTTTGGATGATTGGAATAATTGTCATATAATTTACATTTGCAGTACTAGGCTATGACTGAGATGTCATCCATTATCCTCACCTGCCTTCTAAGCATGGAGCATAGTAGTCTGTTGACAGAGTCTCTGCCTTCTTCATCCAGAAACTTATCAAGAAATACTAGCATCAGTCCATAACAATAAGCTAGGAGCGGCATATACATTTTGCCGACACAAGACCTAAGTTTAGCGGCTCGATACTTCTAAAATCTTTTAGGCAGCTTGTCAAGTCATTGCCAGAATCGCTAACATCTTCTTCGCGATGGGCCTAACATCAAGTTAGACTGGTCTTATGTAGGCTTCTATAAAGTCGTAAAGTACAATCAAAGTACTGGCTCGATCAAGTACTCCAGAGGTGGCTTGTTGCCTCCGGCATCTGTTGATTAATCACTGTATTCACAACTTACTGGACAACATCAGGATGTTTATTCATTCAGAATACAAAAGTTTGCGGCTCCTGCTACTGAACCAGACTTGCAAACCTTAACTTAATCTCTCATCAGTCAATTTGACAAAATACTGTCGGGCATATGGAAATTCACATCCAGAGAGAAGAGGGGCGTTGCTAGGTCAACGGAGACATCGCTCTTCTGTGTGGCCATGAAGAAAGCGCTGTTACCGCACAGGCAGCAAGCAGCTAGAGAAGAACTAGCTTATGAATATACCCCTTTTTGTGAAGACGCGCCAGCGCCATGTGAGCATTTACGCACTTTTGGGAGCCGCGACAGCTAGAAAGAACGCTAACGATGTGAGATATCTTGGAGAGAGAACTAAGTATGGACACAAGTTCAGAATTTCCAGCCTTAACAAAGTAAACTAGGGATGGATACGAAACTTGGTGTGGCTATGAATTTAATGAACCGCATTAAAAATAAGCAAATTGTAAGTAAAATAGGATAAGATTATTTAAACTCTAATGAGTTTTCTGGTACAGCCTAAAACTCCTGCCCCACTAGTCACTTTTGTGGATCAATACTGCGGTGTTTGTGGGAGGGCGGCGAGAAAGCCCACTTTTTATAGGAGGGAATAAAAGCCGCCTGTTAGTAGTTAGCGAAGTAGAAATTTCTACTAACCAATAACCACTATGGATTGGCTGCAATCATTTGTCAGGGTGGCATGCGCTAACAATATCCGTTTTCAGAAGTGAGCAGCTACAAATGCAGCTCTCTTGGATTTTTAGTGAAAAGTGTACTTCTCAATACAAAAAAGACTAATTGGATTGTTTGAGAACCTTATTATTGTTATCAGTTCTTCTTATCACTTTAAAGCCAAGAGAGCTATGGATGTTTATGCCAACCTAATTTATCTCTTCTTGATATCTACTAATGACTAGTAAATTAATGGCATTCCGGTTTCCAAAGACACTGGCTGAGGCAATCGAATCTCGGGCTAAAGCAACGGGGAGAGATAAAACCATGGTAGTTGTAGAAGCCTTGACTCAAGCCTTTGGACTGCCAATGTTATCACCAGCACCATTAACAATCGAAGCGCTGCATCAACATCTGAACGATCTGGAAGATAAGATGGCTACTCTTTCAGACCAGCTAGCCGAATTACGCCAAAAAACCCCTTTAGAAGGCCACAATTTACGTCTTATTGCGGCATTGGAGCAGGCTGTAGCCTCATTTCCAACTTTAAGCAGCACCACTCGCCAACTGCAAGAAGGCACTCCATTCCTTGAGACAGAAGAAAGCCTGACTTTAGCGGTTAGACCAAATAGTCAAGAGCTAGAAAGCAGTTTTTCGGAAGAGCAGCCAGCAGAAGAGAGACTACAAATCATCAATCAGCTTAAGCAGCAATTAAGGACGCTTGACCAATTCCTCTCAGCGACTCCCTACCTAGTAGGCGTGTTGGATAGCAAGGGGCGGTGCATTTATATCAATCCTCTAGGCGCACGAACGTTGGGGTTCGAGCGGGGCTACATTTTGGGCAAGACATCTCAGGAACTGGACTTTCCACCGGAACTTGTAGGACCGTTCACAACTCAATACCAAGGGGTGTTTACCACTGGGCGCATTGCCAGTGGTGAGATCAGCATTCCCACCCATAACGGCGTCAGAGACTATGAGTACATCCTAAGTCCAGTTCAGGGAAGCAATGGCAGCATTGATTCGGTCGTTTGCACAGCTAGAGATATTACAGAGCGCAAGCAGGCAGAAGTAGCGCTGCGGGAGTCAGAAGCAAACTACCGAAACTTATTTGAGTCTGCTAACGACTCAATCTTCATCATCGACACCTCAACCCACTACTTGTTGAACGCTAACTGGAATGCGGCAAGACGACTGGGTTACACTCGCCAAGAACTGCTCCAGTTGCCAGCGAAAAAAATACACGATCCAGAGGCTGATACTCCCAGCGAGGAATTTATCCTGCAAAAGTTGCAGGAGAATGGTAGCGTGGTTTTTGAGGATGTGTATCAGCGCAAAGATGGCACAAAAATGCCAGTTGAAGTCAGTTGCCGGATTATTGAGTATGGCGGTCAGTTAGCTTTTCAAAATTTTGTTCGCGATATCACCGAGCGCAAGCGCACAGAAAAAGAGTTACAAAAAAGGGAAGAACTATTCCGTAGAATTTTCCAGGATGCGCCGATCGGGATGTATCTGGCTGATGCAGAGAATCATCAGCTCATTCAAATCAATCCAGCCTTATGTCAACTTTTGGACTACACTGAATCAGAACTCACTGCACTGACATTTGTAGATATCACTTACCCCGAAGATAGGGAAAAAGACTTGCAATTCTTTGAGCAGGTAAAGAAAGGAAGTCTTAGTAGCGCTCAATTGGAGAAACGTTACCTGAAAAAGAATCAAGAGATTATGTGGGTGAGTCTGACAATAACAGTCATCCGCGACCAGGATAACAAGCCTCTCTATAGCTTGGGCATGGTTCAAGGCATCAGCGAGCGCAAGCATGCCGAGGAGCGCCTGCGCTTGTTAGAGTTGGCTGTTTCTAATGCCAATGATGCAATTGTGATCACTGAAGCCGATCAACTTGATGAGCCTGGTCCCAGGATTGTCTATGTCAACCAAGGTTTCACTCGTTTGACTGGCTACTCTCCAGAAGAGGTGATTGGCAAGACACCGCGACTCCTACAAGGGCCTAAGACTGACCGCGCTCAGTTGGAGAGAATTCGGACTGCTCTGTCACGGTGGGAGCCGGTGAGCGCCGAGTTAATCAACTACCGCAAAGATGGGTCTGAGTTTTGGGTAGGGATAAGTATTGTGCCATTTGCTGATGAAAGCGGCTGGTATACTCATTGGATGGCTGTGGAGCGTGATATCACCGAGCGCAAGCAAGCGGAGGCAATTCTGCGGAGCAGCGAGCAGGGCTATCGCTTGCTGTTGCACAACTCAACTGACATGATGTCAAGGTACACTCTGGAGGGAATTTATATTTATGTCTCACCAGCCAGCTTGCCTTTACTGGGGTATGTACCGGATGAGCTTGTGGGGCATTCTGTTTATGAGTTTTTCCATTCCCAAGATTTGGATGCAATTAAGGAATCTCACTCAAATTTACTCAATTCGCTAGAGGCGTCTACAGTTACCTACCGAATCTACCGCAAGGATGGCAGCTATATTTGGTTGGAAACAACAAGCCGGGTGGTACACGATCCGAATAACGGAAAAGCACAGGAGATTATAGCTGTTTCGCGTGACATAACAGAACGCAAGCAAGCGGAAATCGCGCTGGAAGCCCAAGTCAAGAAACTTATGACTCAGCTTTCCCAAGTCAAGGAGTTGCCGCAAACGGAGATCGCCGAACACAGGCGAACAGAGGTAACCCTGCACCAGAGTCAGAACAATATGCACTAGCTTTATGTTGACCGTCGCTCCGATCAAGGGAGAGCGTGGGACATCCCTGCGGCTCTGCTAAATTTATTTATGAGGATTTAAATCAAGAATCAAAACTTGAAACTTTTAACAGAGGTGTATCGTGCGATCGCTCCGGTTACTAGCTTTGCTATCAACCATTGCTCTAGCTGCAACGCCTACGCTGGCGGCTCAAGAGAGCATCGATCAGTTATTTGCCCAAGGCAAAGCTGCTGTAGAAGCTAGAAACTACGAGCAGGCAGAAGCAATTTGGCGGCGAGTGACTCAGCTCTACCCCAACAATGCTGCTGTTTACTACAATCTGGGACTGGCGCTTTATGAGCAGAAAAAGTTAGACCAAGCGATCGCCACGTATCGACAAGCGATCCAGCTTGACCCAAAATATGCCCGTGCTTACGTAACTCTAGGCAATGCACTTTATGAGCAGAAGCATCTTACCGAAGCAATTGCGGCGTATCAGCAAGCTATTCAACTCGACCCCCATTTGATCTATGCTCATGTTGGTCTGGGCAATGGGCTGAGAGACCAACAGAAATTAGGAGAAGCGATCACGGCGTACCAACAAGCCATCCAACTCGACCCGAAATACCCCCCTACCTACAATAATCTGGGCAATACGCTCAGTGAGCAGGGGAAACTGGAAGACGCGGTTGCAGCATACCAGCAGGCCATCCAACTCAATCCTAAATATACCGATGCCTATGACAATCTGGGGAATGTGTTGAGCCAGCAGGGAAAACTGGAAGACGCAATTGCAGCGTACCGACAGGCCATCCAACTAGAGCCCAACAATGCCTTCGCTTATGTTATCCTGGGCAATGCACTAAATAACCAGCATAAATCGGATGCAGCGATCACTGCCTACCGCAAGGCTATCCAGCTCAACCCCAAGTATTCCTATGCCTACATCAATCTGGGCATGGTGCTTAGACAACAGGGGAAACTAGAGGAAGCAAGCACGGCATTTCGGCAAGCCATCCAACTAGAACCCAATGATGGCTATGCTCATGTTAACCTGGGAAACACTCTTTATGACCAGAAGGAATCAGAAGCCGCGATCATAGCTTTTCAGCAAGCGCTGAAGTTACCAGAAAATAAGTCTGCAAAACCAGCCAGTCTTCATACTTTGGCTCACAATGGTTTGGGTATAGCACTGACGCAGCAAGGCAAGTTAGAGGAAGCTATTAAGGAATTTGAGCAGGCGCTTGCCCTAGAGCCCAACTTTGTGACTGCTCAAAATAATCTCAAACAGGCGCGGCGATTGTTGGAGTTACGGCACAACCCTCCCAAACCTGTAGTTTAGAAATGCTTGCCGCTATGCGAAGTTGTAAGTGTTGAGTGTGAAGTTAAGAGAAATTATGATTTATAGTCTGATGCCCCTGAATTGATTTATGGAAAGGAAAGAATTGCTCGCCCAGACACAAAGCGCCGAACTTACGAAGCGTGCTTATTAAATTCCCTAACTTTAGATATCGATATTTCTACTTAACGCGACAGCACCAACACTCAACACTTTTAATTGTCAAAAAAGTAGGAATTGGATTCTCTACTGGCTTGGGGATAATCAGTTGTATCTTCCACCATCCTTGAATCTTCTTGCTGTTCTGGTTGAGAACTTCTAACTGAGTCTTGAGGGCTTACAGATGGAACGACCAGCAAGGTAATATTCTGTCTGGCAACGACATCAACTGAGTCATTTGGTTCAAGAGTGACTTGAGCCTCAGAATTGTAAAGCCGCGCCGGCCAAGAAGTCGCTTGAAATCGCACCCGTCCTGGCTGAGTTGGGGTAATAGCCTCTTCTACTGTGCCAGTGCCTGGTTGGGAAAAAGGAATTATTTCATCTGGATAACTTTCTGGAACGACAAGGGCGGTAATACCCTGCCTACCCACTACGCTGACTGCACTTTCAGGCGTAAGGGTAATTCGGTCATCAGAATTATAAAGTCGAGCCGGCCAAGAAGTTGCTTGAAACCGAACCCGCCCTGGTTGAGTTGGGGTAATAGCCTCTTCCACAGTCCCAGTCACTGGTTCAGGGAAAAGCGTTACCTCACTTGGAGCCCTAGATTCTGGTAGCATATTATTCAGCCAAAAATTTTTGATACACTAATTATGGCAAAATGTTTGCAAAAAACATATTGTCCTTGTGAGCTAGACCAAAAGCGATAGTAAGGCACACTCTCCAGCGCTTTCCTCTAGGATTGCTCGAATCTAGGTGTCTTGCGAGTACTTGAGCCGTTGTTTCTAAGACGTGATCGCTAAATAGTTTAGCTGAATCTTGCCGTAAGCTTTGCCCAAACGCGATCAACTATAGGCATACGCAATCTTGTTATGATTTCAAAACTACTCAAATACCACTGTCCGATTTCCATACACCAACACCCGATTTTGCAAGTGCGATCGCACTGCCCTAGCTAACACTACTCGCTCTAAATCTTTGCCTTTACGAATCAAATCAGCCACTTCATCCCGATGACTCACCCGCACCACATCCTGCTCAATAATCGGCCCCGCATCCAAGTCTGCTGTAACGTAATGAGCAGTGGCACCGATAATTTTGACGCCACGCTCGTAAGCTTGATGATAGGGATTAGCACCTACGAAAGCAGGTAAAAACGAGTGGTGAATATTGATAATACTAGGAAAAGATTGAGCGATAAATTTTGGACTGAGAATTTGCATATATTTTGCTAAAATAACTAAATCAATGTTGTATTCTTTTAGCAGTTCCAATTGTTTTATTTCTTGCTCTAGTTTGTTATCCTTGGTAACAGAGATGTGGTAATAATTGATACCAAATTGAGCTGCTATATCTTCTAAATTAGGATGGTTACTGATAATTAGCGAAATCTCAGCTGAGAATTCTTTGGCACGTTGTCGCCAAATCAAGTCAAACAGACAATGGTCTTGACGACTCACCCAAATAGCGATACGTGGCACTGTATCTGAGAAGTGCAGCTGCCAGTTGGCTTGCAAGGGTTGAGCAATGGCATTAAAAGCTGGTGCGATAAATTCACGCGGCAGATTAAACCCCTCTAACTGCCACTCAATCCGAGTCAGAAATAAACCAGCAGCAAAGTCCGTGTGCTGGTCAGCATGGATGATATTGCCGCCATTAGCATAGATAAAGTTAGCGATCTTGGCCACCAGTCCCCGCTGATCGGGACAGGAAACCAGCAGCGTTGCGGTAGGGCTAATCATGACGAAGGTGAAGGTGAGGGAGCAGCTTTATCTGATTTTGATGGCGCAGGTTTATTAGATGGCGTTGCTGAAGGTGAGGGAGCAGCTTTATCTGATTTTGATGGGGTTGGGTTATTAGATGGCGTTGCTGAAGGTGCAGGAGTAGCCTGACCTGATTTTGATGGGGTTGGGTTATTAGACGGCGTCGCTGAAGGCGAAGAGGAAGCGGCTTTCCATTCTGACAAAGGCCGCTTTACGGCATACTCAAAGCTTACTGGTACTAGAAGCACCTGTCGCTGTTGAGTCTTGTTGTCCGTGGGATCGGCTTGAGCATATAAGAAATTGCCATTGTAGTCACGCTTGCCCAAAATAAGCCGATGATTTTGTTGATTTTTGAGCTTGACATCTACAGTTGCCTGAGGGTTGTCTAGTCCATACTCCTGAAGCTGGTTAGCTAGGGTGGGGAAAGCGCGATCGCTCTTGCCTTTGACCAGCAAATTCAGTAAGTAGGACACAGACGCGTCACTCGCTGGGGTGTCGATGGGAGCTTTCATTTGCCATTGAGACAACGGCGAATCTTTCCCTAGTTTCTGATTTACCCGCTCAACTTTCAAAGTCTGTTGCAAAGTTGTAATTGTAAAAGATTGAATTTGCTCTTCTTCAAAGGAAAAAATTTGACCTTCTTTAGCCTTTGCGGTTTCTCGTTGCTGGGCACCTTGAATTTCATAGAAATAAACGAAACCGCTCAAACCCAGCGCCAAGAGTATCAAAATCAGAGTTGTCCGCTGTAATTTCATCTCAACACCATCAATTAGAAAAGTTATGAATTATGAGTTTTGAATTAAGAACT
>CAZZWA010000208.1:0-2040 GCA_964657555.1 uncultured Microcoleus sp. | reverse complement strand
CTCCTAACTCAAAACTCCTAACTCCCCAAACCCTTACCGTCTACGCCACCACAGCAGTCCTGCGGTTCCAAACCCAATTAAAGGCATGATGACAATAGCCATCCAACCGATTATTGTTGCTTGCTGAGGAGTCATATTGATGCGACGGTTTTTCACCTCCTTGGGACGGATGGAAAGGGTTTGAGCGTCCCGTTTGCTCAACCAGCTGATGGAGTTAAGAAATACATCGCCATTCAGTTCCTGCTTAAACAAATCATCGGTAGCAAACTCAGAATTGCCTAAGACGACAAGTCGCGACTGGACTGGCTTATTGTCAGCACTTTCCGCTTTCGCCGGTAAGTTAGGGGTAGCTGCTGGCGACTTGGTCGGTGAACTGCTAGGTGTTGGCGTAGCGGGTGCCGTAGGACTAGCACTAGGCGTAGCTGCTGGCGACTTGGTCGGCGAACTGCTAGGCGTTGGCGTGGCAGATGCCGTAGGACTAGCACTAGGCGTAGTTGCTGGCGACTTGGTCGGTGAACTGGTAGGTGTTGGCGTAGCGGGTGCCGTAGGACTAGCACTAGGCGTAGTTGCTGGCGAACTTGTTGGGGATGGAGACGGTACAGCCGCGCTAGCATGTGAATAGACGCGACTCAGGGCGACGCCTAGTGTGAGGGGGCCTTTGCGATCAGTCTGTGGATTGAAGGCCAGCTGCTTTTGGTTTTCTAGTTCTTGAGTGCTTGCTGCCCAACTTTGCTCTTCTGTAAGTAACAAGGGCGTTTCCTCAATGCCTACAACTGGCGTTGTTTCGATGGGACGTGCTAGGGGATAAAATGAAATCCCGTTACCAAAATCTTTAGTGATGGGGTGATTGCCGTAGCGGGTAATCAGGGGAGTTTCTGGGCCAATTTCCACCAAGCGCCCCTTCCCAGAGGCGTCAATTGCCAGCCTGGTATCCAGCTTAACGCCCCAATCTTGGAGTAGACTGTCGAGTCCGGGACTTGTGTTCGGATCTACCATCACTAGCAGGCTGCCTCCCGAAGCCAGATAATTTTTTAGAGCTTGAACTTCTCCCGCCAATAACGTCCGTTTAGGACCATCTATAACCACAACTGTCGCATCTTTGGGAACCTCCAACTGGTTAGCTAGGTTGAGCGGTTCGGTGGCGTAGTTTTTTTGCTGTAAGGCACTTATCGCCTGCGAGATTCCTTCCTGCGGTGCCTCCAGTGGGTGTTCTCCATGACCTTGGAGGAAGTAGACTTTGTCTTGGCGAGCGCTCGTAATTTTGATCATGCTATTGGTCAGCTTCGCTTCCGAGATTCGCTCCCCCTCGCTTAATTGTTCCACCAACTGTTGCTGTGCTGCTGATTCTAGGTAAACTGCTGCGTTCCCAGTTGGCTGGAGGTGAAACCTCTCAACCACGTTTGGTTTAACCACTGGGTCAACAAACTCAAAACTAAATTGAGACCCATACCGGCGGTAATTTTCTAGCAATTCACGGTCAACCGGATTGGGGTCGCGGACAAACACCCACACTTTCACTGGCTGCTTCAATGAGCGCACGACTTGCTGCGACTCAGGGGCAAGGGTAAACAGATGATTTTCGGTTAAGTCCACTCTGGTAGGATATCTGACGCCCAGAAAGTTAATCAGTGCCAAAATCACCAGCATGGCCACAGTAGCAAGTAAGGCATTCGTACCCGCCTCAGTAGAGCGACGATTCCAAAAACTCTGTGCCGAACTGGAGAGCAGCAGCCACAAGCCGATGACGACTATGCCACTAATCAGCAGTCCCAAAGGCACTGCACCCCAGATGCCAGAGACAAGTCCTGCACTTATACCCATGAGGCTTAGCATTGGGCCAAGCAAAAACAGGTATTTCAAATATTTCCAATTAGTCTGTATGGTCTTCATTGTTATTGGTCATTGGTATAAACATGCCCTAACTTTAAGCCTACGCATCAAGATGCTTTCTACCCACAAAGGGTGAGAAGGAGTTCTCCCTGAGTTCTTGCATACAAACATATCTCTCACGCATCCATGATATATATATATATATATATA
>CAZZWA010000207.1:9032-10259 GCA_964657555.1 uncultured Microcoleus sp. | reverse complement strand
CTGGGACAAAGCTAAAGGGATGGCTGCTGATCGTGTCATCTAAATTAAAGTTTATTTCACCTGCCTCGTCGTTCAGTGCCCAAATAGTGAATTCGTCTTCCTCATCACTTGTTGGTACAGATGTTGATGGCAAAGTTTCTAAATGACTTGCTGCCTGTAATCCGTCCAAATTCGACCGCGGCTGTTCGCTCAGAGTTTCATCAAACGGACTGTGAAAGTTCCAGGCATCCTCATATTCAGTCTCCTCTGGCAACTGAGCTGCTAACTCCTGTGTTTTTGAGGTGTCTGTGTTTCTCACCTCCCACTCCAGATCTACCAAGTCATCGGTATTGAAGAAATTCTCGCTTGTCTCTTCCTGGCCTTTGGCCTCAAAACCTTGTAGGGACATATCAGGTGTCTCTAGACTGGCGGAAGGGATAGCTGACTCGCCCAGGTTCGTATTCTGGGAAAAAGCAAACAAATTATCATCCAACGATAGTATCTCTTGCTCCTCAGATTCCAACCAGTTGAAGTTGAGATCTTGTGAACTGGCGACCCGATTAGATGCTTCCTCTTCACTACTAGAATGAGAAACGTCTGCACCTGTTGCATGAGGATGGCCTAATTCTTGTCCACCCTCATGATCGCTACTGTCGTGGTAATTTTCTAGTATGTCGCTAAAGCCACGTTCGTCCTCTGCTACTGTGACTTCATCTGCAAACAGGTTGTTGGAATCAAAAGAATCCCTCAAATCCTCCTCAAACAACAGATCGGAGTCCGGATGCATTGCGGCTAAGTCGTGATCGTAGAACTCCAAGCTGGACAGAGAATTCTCATCAACGGCTTGATTACTTTCTGCCGGTTCATCTAAGAGGATTCTCAGGTCATCTTGTTCTAAGTGGGACGACGAGTCGGATTGCCAGACGGAGAAGAGTAAGTCGTTCTCTATCTGTTGGCTTACCGGCTCATTTAAGATCTCTTCTGCTGAAGGCTCAACCAAGAAAGGTGAAGAGTGACTTGATTGTTCATTTGTACTTCCGCTTTCGTCCGCCATGCTTGCCCAGACATCATCTCCCTCTTGAGTTGCTGGTGAGGCGGGAGACCCAAGGGAAAAATCTAATGCATCTGCGATCGCGTCTGGTCTTGAGGAGATATCTCCTTCTAGAAAAATGTCTTCAAACAAGCTAGTCAAGTCATCTGGCGTCGATACTCCTGCTGCTGTGACTGAATTGCCAAATGCGGGTAGTG
>CAZZWA010000207.1:3856-8932 GCA_964657555.1 uncultured Microcoleus sp. | reverse complement strand
ATCTATTTCCTCTTGAGTCAGAGTATCTGAGTAGCCTAGGCGGTTGCTAAGAGAGATGACTGAGGAGTCAGAGAGTGAAGATTGACGATTGACAGACGAAGTGGCTCTGTCTTGAGCTTCACTCATTCCTTGCTCTAGAGTGAGCAACTCTAATGACACTGTAGGTAGGAGTGTTCTAAGTTGATCGCTGACTCTAATCTGGTCTGCTAGTCCTTGTGAGGCCAGCTCTTGAGCTTGTTTGATATCTTTAATAACAACGTTAGCCAGGGTGCGGTAAGAATTCTCTTCATTAGCGATCGCCATCCTTGATGTTTCCAGCAAGTTTGACCAATCCAGTAGGTTACAGTTGTCAGCCAACCGCTCTAGAGACATGCAGATTTCCTGGAGCTGCTGCCTGCTTGAGGGTTGGTCTTTTTGCTTAAATATCTGCAACATCTCTCTGAGCTGCACTAGGACTTCTCTATCAAAAGTCTGCGGCAACAGCTTTCTTTCTTCTTGTTGAGAGCCAGCGCTCTCATTTGTTTGTGTTGCTGGGACTGATTCCGGAACCACCTGGGTACTAACCGCTCCTTTAAGCAGAGCACCCAAGTGATTGTTAAGTTCTTCAAATATGGGCTCGACGCTTGACATGATGCTATTGGATGTTTCCGCCAGCCCAAACGGTCTCTGGAGTTGCTCTAAAAGCTCTTTGAGGGCATCACAAACTCGCAGAAAGAGGGTTTCCAGCCTTTGATCGACTTTGATCGGACACTCTCTGAGGAGTTTAAAGCAGTCTTCTAAGCGGTGGGCTGTTTTCTGAATACTGTTGAGTCCCAGCATTGCTGCACCACCTTTAACCGAGTGGGCAGCGCGGAACACTTCATCCACCATTTCCTGGTCTTCAATTGTGCTTTGTAGATTCAACAAACCCTGCTCAATGGTGTTGAGGTGGTCTTTTGCCTCCTCAATAAAGTAGCCCATGATTCGCTGCTGTTGTTCCGGCTGCATAAGCAATATCCCTCAGAAAGTGCTAGATGCTCCTAACTTGAGTGCTGAGGCTGAAGCCGAACAACCCTCATCCAGTCCTCGGCATGCGAGAAGTTATTAGTCCTAGCTTGTCTTTAATTTACCGAATCTATAGCTTAATCGACACTAAAGAGTTGGGTGCCCCTTCCAGTTCTCCTTTGCCAACAGCCAACTTAACTTTTTTTGGCATCTTGAGCCTTAGTTCATTTTCCCTCGGTAGGCTCTACCCGGAAGCGCTCGACGGATGTCAGCAGAGATCTAGCCACGTTGACTAGGTTTTGCAAAGCTCCGGACACTCGCTGAGCTTCCTGAGATGTTTCTTGCGCTGTCAGCTCCACCGATTGCATCACCTGAGCCACTGCTCGCGATGTTTCGGTCTGCTCCACCGTGTCAGCAGCAATAGACCGTACCAAAGCGTCAATGCGATTGGACACCTGAACGATGTCTTCGAGCGATCGCTTGGCTTGTTCTGCACGTCTTGTGCCTTCAATCACCTGCTGAGTGCCTTCTTCCATTGCCATCATCACTGCTCCTGTTTCACTCTGGATTTGTAACACAATCTGTTCAATTTCTTTCAATGACTTGGCGGACTTGTCAGCCAACTGCCTAACCTCGTCTGCCACAATAGCAAAGCCTCTTCCTGCTTCACCTGCTCTCGCTGCTTCAATACTGGCATTTAGTGCTAGCAGGTTTGTGCGAGAGGCAATACTTGCAATTGCTGCCACAATCTTGGAAATTTCTTGTGAAGCTTCCGCCAGTCTCTTGACTTTTCGGGTTGTTTCTGCTACCGTCTCTCGGATTTGGAGAATTCCAGCTACTGTCCGTTCTACAGACTCACCACCCTTGAGAGCTGTCGCTGAAGCTGTCCGCGCTACATCTTCTGCCTCCCGTGCGCTCTCTGCTACCCTGCCAATTAAATCGGTCATCACCTGAACGGAGTTTAAAGTCACAGCCAACTCCTCTGCTTGCCGCAAAGCATCTGCTGATAGACCTCTAGCGAACACTTCACTATCGGTAGAGCCCTTATTGACCTGCCGTGCTGCTATTTTCACCTGTTGCACAATTTCCCTTAAGTTTTGAATTGTGAGGTTAAAGGAATCGGCAACTGCTCCCAAGACGTCAGCGGTCACTTCTGCTTGCACGGTCAGGTCGCCGCGCGCTGCCCCCTCCACATCATCTAGCAGTCGGATGACTTGCCGCTGTAGGTCTTCCTTAGCCTGCTCTTGCTCTTCTGCCTTCCGCTGTGCCTCACTGATAGTTGTCAGGAGTACGCGAGCCATTTGGTTAAACCCAGCCGCCAGTCGCCCGAACTCATCCTCCGAGTATACCGTAGCATGGGCATTAAGATTGCCTTGGGAGACTGCCTCAAACTGGGTTTGCAGATCCTCAGTAGCTCTTTTGATCTGATGCGTCGTCACTCTACCTAAAAATATGGTTGTGCCAAAACTGGCGGCACCTGCTGCTAGAGTCATGAGCCAGCCTGTATTGCGCAGTTGGGAAACGAGCTCGGTCTTGTTCTGCTGGGGAGATGTGGAAGCCGCGAAAAAGCTAACTGCTGCCACTACCACCATAGAGACAATCCCAGTGACACCTGCGGTAATCAACGGTTTTTTATCCAGTGGGGCATTCTCAAATGGAGCCCGCCAGCCTTGATCGACCGTAACCGTGGGCTCGAGACTGCCACTGGGAGGAAATGTGGGTAACTCACCAGCATCGCCAGCAATATTCAGTTCAGAGGTTCCTGTAATACTAAATGCCTCATCATCGCCACCTGTAGAGCGAATTCTACTTTCGCTGGCCAGTCTACTCGCCCCTGTAGTGCCACTGGTGTTAGACCAACTCTCTGAACCCACCCCGGAATGGGGCATTGTATCTTGATCTGATATGTCAAAATTCGGGATGCTACCTAAATCGTCAAATTCCTCAAACTCATCCAAGAAATCTGTACTGCTTTGATGGACTGAATTCACTGACGATGAGCTGTCTGTACTGGCAGTTGAGTCTATGGCAAATGTTTCGTTGCCAAAGCCTGTGTCATCAGAAAACGCATCAAAGTCGAAGCGGTCTGGAGGATTGTACCCATTCGGAAAAGGCTCCGTGTCCTCAGACAAATCCTGGCTGGTGTATGGCGTGTGTTCCTCAGCCGTAAAGTTACTCTCCAGCTCTCCTGAGTTCATTAACAAGGTAGACTCGCCCAAACCCTGATGGGAGGAATAGCCTTGATGGAAATCACTTTCATCCGTGTAACTAGGCGAGTCAATCTCATCTGCGTCCTGCAACTCTTGGAGGGGATACTCGTTGTAATCGCTCAAGAAATCTGGTTCGTCCGTCTCCTGCCGGAAGAATGCTTCTGTTTGAGCGTCAATGGCTTCGTTTGGCTCTTTACGGGGCACATTTGGGCCAAAGTCAGGTTCATAATCATCAGAGAGACCGAAAGCGTGGTTTGAGACGGTGGATTCTTCCGACTCCATAATCCTTGGATTAGACACTCCCGTATCTGTAAAGAAGTTGTCCTCGAGAAAGGTGGCTGCTGGCTCTTCTGAAAAATGACTGGAGGAAAATAAACTTCCTCCAGCATTACTGTCAAAGGGATCGCTAAATGGATGATCTAGCTCCTGCTCCTGGAAATCCTGATAATCAGTATCTAGGGCGTTCATGTCAAAAGCCATAGTTGGATCTGGGGTTTCTATTTCTTGCCCGTACTCAGACGCCAGTGGCTCATTAAAGTCATGACTGCCAATGTCTTGATAATTGGCATCCGGTTCTTCTGAATCTGCTCCAACAAAAGCTGATTCTGCTGCTTCTTGGCACTGCTGGGCATATTGTATGCTGCTATTTGCTAAATCAATAAACTCAGCCTCAGAAGTTAGATTCAGCACTTGCTCGTACTGTTCCCTCGCCACATCATACTCTTGCAGTCCGCAGTAAATATGCCCCCGTAGCAGACGAGCACTGGGATCGTCGGGAAATTCCTCAACTATTTTGTCTATAGTTGCAGCGGCATCTTGATAGTTGCCCTGCATGTAGGCTTTTGAAGCCTCTTGATATGACTGCGTGTAATCCTTATTTGATGCCATGTGCCTCCTCCTGCTAAAGAAGGAAAAAGTAAAAAAATATGAACTGCCTTTTACCTTTTACCTTAATTTCATGCTGCCCATCTCGCTGATCGAACAATTGCTATGTGGTCTAACAGTCGGAGATACTGATGCCTGGCTTCGTCTAACAACCACTCCCCTCGCAGGAAGGGTGCCATACTGTCCGGCACATTCGTCAGCATTGGCTCCATGTCAATCACATCAAGCCAGTCCATGTCCTTAATCCGGTCAACTGCCATCCCCAATATGGTGTCTTGGTCTTCTACAGCAATGACTGGAATTTCCGGTCGATCTGTATTCAAGACTGCTATGTCACCTAGAAATTGACCAAGGTCTGCCACCCAAATCACTTGACCTCGCCAGTTCAGTGTTCCCAACAGTAAAGGAGAAGCATTAGGAATAGGTGTAATCCTATCTGGTGGTGGAGAAATCACCTCGCGAATGCCCGTGGCAGGAAGGGCAAATTCGTTCCCAGAAGGTACGTAAAACCGCAGGTGCAGTTCACCTTCTGGGCTCTCCAGTTCCTGGAATTCTGCTATTTGATCTTGACTGTTGCCAGGTAAAAAGTCCGGATTGCCTACCATTTCATCTCCTGTGTACTCGGATTTTTGATTGAATAACTTAACATCCAATCGCCAATCTTTTTCTATCCTCTCAGCAACTGTTTGACCGTGCCAATCAGCTCAGTTGGCTGAAAGGGTTTAGCTATGTACGCGTCTGCACCTTGCTTCATACCCCAATAGCGGTCAAATTCTTCGCCTTTCGACGAACACATAACCACAGGTACGTTCTGAGTTTTGGGATCTGCCTTGAGACGTCGGCAAACTTCATAACCATTCATTCGAGGCATAACTATATCTAACAAAACCAGGTCAGGGCAAGCCCGGACGATTTGTTCTAAGGCTTCGACACCATCAGTAGCCACGGTAACTTTTAACCCACTTCCTTTGAGGAGGTCTGAGATCATTGCCCGTTG